>NZ_JAESLK010000038.1:32935-71003 GCF_017892585.1 Staphylococcus sp. GDY8P57P
AAAGCTTGATTTAAGCGCCTTCTCAGTTCAGTCAGCTACTGCGAATTTGCAAAATAACTTCATTATATTATTTTTGTCGCGGACTCATTTGTATATGTGATGGATAATTTGAGTTTACGACACCTACAATGATTTACTTTCAGTATTTTTATATTTATATACTAAACTTTTAGGTAGGTGACAGTAATCGTCAGGGTAACGTTCTAATCGATTTTGATGCATTTCAGCACTTTTAACGTAATTAGTGAGCGGTAAGACTTCGGTCGCTATAAGATGATGATCTTCTATAGCATCAATAAAGGCTTGTGCTTCTTTAAGGTGTTTAGGATCTTCACTATATAAACCAGTTCTATATTTTAAACCAATATCTTGACCTTGTTGATGAACGCTGTAAGGATCTATGATTTCGAATAGATAACCCATTAAGTCAGTAACTGATACTTTGTCAGAATCAAATTCTGTTTTAACAGCTTCTACGTAACCATCGTATTCTCCGTCTAAAGTATTCGTAATGCCGTTTGCTCTTCCACTAGTCGTATTGATAACGCCAGGAAGTGTGCGAATATATGCCTCTACGCCGTATAAACAACCTCCAGCTAAATAAACGGTTTCCATAAGTTCCACTCCTTTAATTGATAATTCTTCTCATTTAAAATGATAACGAATTAGATTTGTTTATTCAAATCAGAAGGGGTATGATTGCGTCAAAAGCATGTTGATATTTTAGGGAAATATAGTAAATAAATGGGGGATTACAATGTTTCAGCTAGTCGTTACTGATATGGATGGGACGTTTTTAAATTCAGAGAGTACTTTCAATCGTGAGAAGTTTCAAAGTTTACTATCGGAATTAAAGAATAAGGGTATTCGCTTTGCTTTTTGCACGGGAAAGCAAAATGAACGCGTGGATGCGATTGTGGGAGATTTGACGCAAGATGTGTTTATCATTGGGGATAGCGCATCTCGAATTAAAATCAATGACATGAACATTTATGCGAAGCCATTTAGTAATCAACTTGGCCTACAGTTAATCAAGCGCATTAAGCACATTGATGAGCATTTAGTAATGATTGTTTGTACTGAAGGTATGGCTTATGCGGAAAATCATATTTCCGAAAAAGAGAGACACATGGTTCTAGGTTCATATGAGAAAGTAACTTTTGTGGAAGACTTAAATACGATAGATCAAGATATGCTGAAAATTACGATTTTTGACATACAAGGTCAGTGCTTTGAACATGTTAAAGGTTTAAACAAATATGAGAATGATCTCTATATCGTTGCTGCAGAGGAGAATTGGATAGACATTACACACAAAGATGTCGATAAAGGAAAAACGATTCGCTTTCTACAACAATTATTAAATATCAGTAGCGAAGAAACCATTGTATTTGGCGATGGCCTAAACGATATCCCCTTATTTGAAAATGCACGATATAAAGTTGCAATGGACAATGCTTATCCAGAACTAAAACGTAATGCTAATTTGATTGCTATTAATAATGATAGAGACGGCGTGATAGAAACGCTGAATACATTGCTTGGAAGTGATGAAAAGTAATTATTAATGCGATGATATAATATTTATAAAATGAATTGGAGGATTTATAGTGATTGAAACAATCGATAAAACTTGGGTTGATTTTTACCATGAACTAGCCGAAAAGTTAGTTTATTATCAAGATAAGCGTAATGAATTAATTGAGATAATTAACAATGTCTATAAAACAACAGGTATAAACTTACCTACTTTAGAAAGTGATAATATATTAATTGATATTGATCCTTTTACTATATTTGCTTTATTTAATAAGGCTTCGATGAGGGATGTTAATAAAACGAAAATACTTACAGAATTTGCTTCATATTTTGATATTAAATCTAAAGTGCCTACAAGTTTTGATAGCATTCCCACAGTTAATAATTTGAACGCAACATATTATAATTTCAAAGGATATCGTAATGATAAAGACATTGATACTTTATGGGAGTTATTTATAGCTGCTTTAAATTACGCAAAAAATCGTTCCGAAGATAATCAAAGAAAATTTATTATATATTTTAATGAGATAATCAATCAACCGGGTATTGGAAATAGTAAGTTAACAAGTGGTTTATATTGGATTAATCCAGATACATATGCAAACTTTGATTCACGTTCTATTTGGTATATTTTTGATACATATAAACTACCTAAAGAATTAATTAAAGCGCAACTAAAACCTAAAGGAAAATTAACAGGAGAACATTATATAGACTTAATAGACATGTTAAAAGTAATCTTAAATAGTGGTGAAACAAATATAGATAATTTTGTAGATTTAAGTCATGAAGCTTGGCGCTATTCTGAAGAAGTAAATAAAGGTAAGATAAAAAAAATTCAATCTGTTATAAAAGAAAAAGAAGATACTAAATATGGAAAGCTATCTAAAGATACTAAACAAGAAGTGGATGACGTAATTTATGGCAAACAAGAGTTCTTGAATGAAGTTTTTATTAATGAATCAAACTATGATAGATTAGTACAACTTCTTCAAAGAAAGAAAAACGTAATACTTCAAGGGCCTCCAGGTGTTGGGAAGACATTTGCAGCGAAGCGTCTTGCGTATTCAATTATAGGTAGTAAGAAAGAAGAACGTATTAAACTTGTTCAATTTCACCAGAGCTATTCGTATGAAGATTTTATTATGGGATATAGACCCAATGGTGCAGGGTTCGAACTGACTACTGGCGCTTTCTATGACTTTTGTAAGAAGGCGGAAAGTGATCGTGAGAATGCTTACTTCTTTATTATCGATGAAATTAACCGTGGTAATTTAAGTAAAATTTTCGGTGAATTATTTATGTTGATTGAAAATGATAAAAGAGACGAAGAAATGAGATTGCTTTACAAAGATGAGCCATTTTCAGTGCCAAGCAATATTTATATTATAGGAATGATGAATACAGCAGATCGAAGTTTGGCTATCTTAGATTATGCACTACGTAGACGTTTTGCTTTTTATAATATGCAACCAGCTTTTAATACAATTAAATTTAAGAATTATCTTAAAGCAATGAATAATATCGAATTTGAATTGCTTATCCAGTGTATTGAAGATTTAAATAATGAAATTACTCAAGATGATATGCTAGGTAAAGGGTTCGTAATAGGTCACAGTTATTTTAGTAATATGAATTCTGTAACTAAGTTGGAACTGTCTAATATCGTAGAATATGAAATTATACCATTATTAGATGAATATTGGTTTGATGAACCTTCGAAAGTTGATTTTTGGTCTGAAAAATTAAGGAATGCAATAAAATAATGATTAATATTAAAAATGTTTATTATATGCTTTCTTATGCGTTCACTATACTAAACAAAAAGGGTTACCAAAAATTAGCTACAGAGCAGTTTGAAAATATACTAGATTTATATTCAGCAATACTTATTAAGGGAGTATCAAGTCAATTAAAGAGTGGACTCCACCATGAATACGTTGAGCATGATGATACTTTGAAAGTTATCAGAGGGAAAGTAAATGTCACAAATTCAATTCGTAACTTAGACATTTTAAATCAACGTATTAATTGTACTTATGATGAATTTTCAATGAATACATATATGAACAAGATTTTAAAGACAACTATGCAAATATTAATAAAGACTGATATTTCTAAGAAACATAAGAAAGAGATACGCAATTTATTAATTCATTTTAGTGGTGTTGATATATTAAACCCTAGTATGATTCAATGGCAACTTCCATTCAATCGTAATAATCATACTTATAAAATGTTAATTTCTATAAGCTATTTAATTCATCAAGGTGTAATTCAGTCAGAAAGTGAAGGTAATAAGCAACTGATGACTTTCGAAGATGAACAACAAATGGCTCGTTTATATGAAAAATTTATACTTGAATATTATAAAAAAGAGTTTCCTCAGCTGACTGTTACAGCTTCACATATACCGTGGGCATTAGATCATAATGAGAATTTGAATTTACTACCTATTATGAAAAGTGATATTATGATTAGCTATAAAAACAAATGTCTAATCATTGATGCAAAGTATTATAAGAATCAGTTGAGCAACTACTATGATACACGAAAGATACATTCAGCGAATTTATATCAAATATTTACATATGTGAAAAATCAAGAATTATATTTAAAAGATGAAGGTACAAAAGTTTCGGGCATGTTGTTGTATGCTGGAACAGATGAGGGATATATTTTAAATAATTCATTTTGTATGAGTGGCAATAATATACATGTGAGAACCCTAGATTTAAATAGTGATTTTGCTAATATCTCACGTCAGTTGAATGAAATTGTTAAAGAGATATTGATTAAAAAATAAATAAGACGATGAAATGCTAGTGGTAGGAGTTAGTGTATATCCAATTTCTATCTAGTAGACAATTGAATATTTAATAGTATTGAACAAATTTAAAAAATTAGAAAGCGAATGTGCGCGTAGTAGCACATTCGCTTTTTTAACGATTATTATTCTACATCTTCGCCATCATTATCAATACCCTCATGAGCTGCTGATATACCTGGTCCACCGACGTCGACTTGGATTATATCCAATTCCTTATGCAACTCGCTTGATTAGAGTGACAGATAGAATTGCAATAATTAATATGCTAATAATTTTTTTTGCATATAATACCCCGTATTTTGAAATTAATAAGTTGATTTCACCTTTAAATTAAATCTTTGGATACTGTAATTAAATATTATTTCAATATAGCAACGCCTATTAATTATATATTATAAATCCTTAAAAATTCTTTAAAATTAAATAGTATTTTAACGAAAAATAAATTAAAATATTTGTATTAATAATAATTAAAAATAAGGAGTACAACTAAATGGAATGTTTAGCTTGTGGTGGTAATGTTAATCGTGATGATAAATTCTGCCAGCATTGTGGTCATGATTTAATGACTGATAATTTGAAAGCCATGGATCAAGAGGGCATCTCAACGCCTTTAACGTGTCCTACTTGTCATCAAATGGTAGATGAGAGTGACAAGTTCTGTACTAATTGTGGCTATGATTTAACAAATACAGATAATCATACAATGCAAGGGGCTTATATTCATAACAATCAACAAGTCGAAATGACAGAAAATATGAATTTAGCATATGAGGCAAAGAATTTATTTAATAATACAACGAAATCAATTGGTAGAATCGCTGGTAATGAAGAAGTGTTGCGTTTAAATTTAAAAGATATGTTTTCAGAAGTATTCAAATCTCATGCTAAGCATGAATCTGATGACATTTTTATTGCTGGTACGAGAAATACGACACCACACATTAAAGATGTATCACAAGAATGGGCTAAGCCATGGGTCTTTTCACGTGTGTTTTTAGCTTTAGGTATCACTTTTATGATCTTATTAATTTTAGTTAATACATTTGCGAATACGAATGCGTTACCTGGATTGATTTTTATAGGTGCACTCATTGTTCCTATTTCAGGTCTGATATTTTTCTATGAATCTAATGCGTTTCAGAATATTAGTTTCTTTGAAGTGCTGAAAATGTTTTTCATAGGTGGCGTGTTCTCGCTACTAAGTACGATCATTTTATATCATTTTGTCTCTTTTAGTGATGAATTAGAAACTTATGGGATCATGACGATTACTGACGCGTTCTTAATAGGATTAGTTGAAGAACTTGGTAAAGCCATTATAGTTATCTTATTTATTAACTATCTTAAAACAAACAAGATACTAAATGGTCTATTGATTGGTGCTTCTATAGGCGCAGGTTTTGCTGTATTTGAAACAGCAGGATATATCTTGAATTATGGGATTTTGAGTACTGGTACACCAGATTTAACTGAAATTATGGATATTACTATTTTAAGAGGTTGGTCAGCAATTGGTGGACATTTAGTATGGGCGGCTATCATTGGTGCGGCAGCAGTTATTGTTAAAGATGCGCGTCATTTTACCTGGGCTAATATTTTAGATAAACGTTTTCTATTTTTCTTTTTTGTATCTGTAATTCTCCATTGTATTTGGGATACTGATATAACAGTTTTAGGTAGTAGTAATTTGAAAATGATTTTCCTAATCATTATTGCATGGATTTTTGTGTTCATATTAATGAAATCTGGGCTTAATCAAGTAAACCAAATTCAAAATGATTATCTAGAAATGGAAGGAAGATAGTGCTAAATGAGATACTGTACAAATTGTGGACACAAAATCAATGACAATCAATCATTTTGTAATAACTGTGGGACTAAGCTACATGATGCTCAAAGCAATCAACAAAGTGATCAACCGAACAACCAACATGACAATCAATCAAGTCATCAACAAAATAATCAACATAGCCATCAACCAAATAACCAATACAGTCATCACAATAGAATTGCCAGAAATAGAGAAGTAAATGATCAATACGCATATCATTATCAAGATAATAGCCAACGTAAGCGTTCTGGGTTTGGAAGCGTGTTATTAGCCATACTTGCAGTCGTTATTTTAGGTTTACTCGTATATGGGCTTTATTTTGCTTATCATCAATTTACAGGTCATAACAGTTCTAATGATACAACACAAAGTCAAAGTTCAAATACGTCAGATGATAATGCTCACGGCGCTCAAATTGATATTTTTAGTGATACATTTGACCAAGCCTATACGAAAGCACCTTCTAAAGACGGCTATGCAGAAATATACAACGGTATGAGTCGCTCAGGTGTTGAAACGAAATACGGACAATCGAATGGCACAGTCTATTTACAAGGTAGTACATATGAAAAGTATGGAGATATAGCTGTTTTATATGATGAACACGATGATGTGAGCCAAGTCATTATCACACCAAGTAATATAACGGAAGACGACTACATTGAACATTACGGTGAACCTGACGATAGAGAAGGCAATACGCTCATTTATGATACTTACAAAGATAATGATTTTAGTGTCTTAGTAACAATTAAAGATGGCATGGTATTAGCTATAGAGAATGTCGATCAATTACCAAGTAATAATTCAGATGACAGCGATAGTGATGAAGTATCAAGTACAAGTGAAGCAAGAACCATTGCGAATGATGTGTTAGATGGTAGTGATTGGATACACTCAGTCGATGAAGGTGAATTCAGTTATAGAGTTAATTATGGTAAAGAAAATGAAGATAAAGCCCATCGTGCAATCATCGTAGAAAAAAGTGATGGCAGCACCTCTGAATGGCATGGCGAAGAATGGGATTATTAGGACAATATAAAAATTAAGGGGATAGGTAGATGAAAGAAAATATTCAAAAACGATTAGTCAAAACGACAATTAAGACAATCATTGCTTGCCAAGGCATGATTGCGGTAGGCATACTTACACATACTCTAGGTGATAATCAGCAGAAAGCTTTTGCGGCTGAGCGTAAAATAAACAATCAACAAGCGACGCCAACAGAAACCGTTCAACAAAATCAATTGAATGGTAAGGTTCAAAATAACGTTAATAAGACTACTGGCAGTCTAAATAATGTTAAAAATAAGCAACAAGCATATACCAATGTAAACACTGCACAACAAACGCAAAATAAATCATTCACTCAGTCAGACGCAGCGACTTTGAAACAATCAATCATTCCTAAAAGTGACGCACCACAAACTAACACGTCAAATATTCAAAGAAGTACGAGTCATACACAATCAACAAAGGTATCAATTGCACCCACTAAGGAAATAAATGACCAAAAAGCAGTTAGGCAAGAACAAACACATAGCACATCAAATAGTACTAAACATGTAAACACATCAGTTAAATATAGTAGTCATTCGAACAAAACACTTCACAACACTAGTGCACCAAAAGCGACGACACCACAAATTAAAGTGAATAGAAAATATACAGTTTCATCTAATGCTACAAGTGATCAAGAAAAAGAAATTAGAAGAATTAAAAAATATAATGATGAACGAATGAGTTACATAGAGGGAAATAGCACTTACAAATATGATGATGACGATACTACGTATCAAGGTATATTAGGAATTGAAACAGATAAAGTAACGTATAAACCAGGCGAAACAGTAAGAATATATACGGAACATAATAAAGATTTTGTTAAACCAATCTACAATGAAGCTAAACTTTTTTCTCATCGATTAGGTGGTTGGAATGGAATGGATCCGCCTTATTATTTTGATAGAACAGCTTACATAGGACGTACAACTCGATTCTACAAGAAACCCAATGGCAACTGGGAATCATTAATCGAAATTAAATTACCAGATAAAATGGTGGATGAGGCATTTGATTTAGATATCAATTGTTGGAATGATAATTATGCTAGTAACTCTAAAAGTAACTTCAATAATATTGTAATTAAAGTAATCAATGATAGTACAGCAGATCCATTAGGTGGTTATGATGGTTCAGCATTTGATGCTTCATCAACACGTAAAGCAGACTATGATAATCCGAAAGTGGTGAACATTAACTTAGATAAGAAAGTGTATAATCCTAATGACATTGTGACGCTTACGGCTGAGATTGAAGAGGCAAGTGATTTGATGTTTGCAAGTGCGGATATGTCTACAGTTGAACTATATGGTTACAAAAGAGGAACTCACCAATATATTCCAATGCAGTTTACACATTCTACAAGAACATTGACGCTACTGGACAATGGTAACTGGCAAGTTAAATTCCAGTTTAAACTTCCGGATTATATTAAGACAGGTGTTGTGAACATAGATCAAATATTAGCTGCTGATAAATATGGTAATGAAATGAGATATAATCCTGTGTTCGCTAACAACGAACTAAATGGTCAATTTAAAGTTGAAAGAACAGAGAATGTACAATCATTTTCAGCAGATCCTGTTGCAGACTTTTCAACGGAAATAAGAGGCAAAGCCACTTCAGGAATGACGATGTATGCTTATGTGAATGGTAAAAAGATAGGGCAAGCGCCAGTAGTAGATGGCAAATATTTTATGAAAATACCTAAACAATTGGCGAATAGCAAAATTCAACTTTACACAGTTAATAAATATAAAAATAAAAGTAAAATCATAACAATAACAGTGTTAGATAAGACAGCACCTAAAAAGCCAACAGTCAGCAAGATAGCGCCAAGAACGATTTCTGGCAAAGGAGAAAAAGGGTCAATCATTTATATTTATAAAGGCTCTACCAAATTGGGGAGCGCGACAGTTAATGCTAAGGGAACATATACGATTAATATAAGACCACAGAAAAAAGGAACAACACTCGTTATGTATGCTAAAGATAAAGCGAATAATAAGAGTGCTTCTTTAAAGTTAAAAGTAAAATAAATTAAAAATGAAACAATGATGCATTGTGAACTTCACGAAATCATATTACGATTGTAATAACAAAACTTTCAAAAGGGGCGCTATCTTTGGAAGAAATTAATTTGTTAGAAGATAAAAAATTGGCGAATAAGCTAGCTATATATTCTTATATTAGCTTTGTCGTTTTTGGTATCATTTTTTATATTATTATGAAGTTTTCGAATGCACCTAAATTTTTTGATTCTGTATTAGTTAACGCATTATTCGTGATTATTCTTATTGTACTAATGTTTGTTATTCATGAGTGTATTCACGGCGTATGTTTCAAACTATTTTCACCTAAGAATAAAGTCTACTTTGGGGCAGCTAGCGGTATGATTTATTGTGCGATACCAGGTGGGACGTTTACACCGCTCACATTTTTAATTAGTAGTATTGCACCGTTTGTCATTATTACAACGCTATTTATAGTGACGTTATTTTTAGGGTGGTTTCCACGGGGGCTCTTTTTCTTCTTTGCCACATTTCATGCAGGATGTTGCGCTGGTGATTTCTATTGGGTTTGGAAAATGATTAAAGCTCCGAAAGACGCAACCATTGAAACAACGGATAAAGGCATTATTATCCATTCATAATTAAGATATGATTAATAAATTTTTTAAAAGCATCCAACATTAAATGACCTGTTGGGTGCTTTTAGTTTTATAATACCAACGCTATATCATCTAACTGCTTGCCAATGACTACCAAATATAAAGGGACGTCTGATTTAAATTGAACGGGTGTTAATTCCATTTCTCCTTCAGCATACTGAACTAGATGTATCAATTCATGATCTGTAAAACGAACAAATCCTTTCACACGGTAAACTTGTTGTGGGAGTTGGGTTAATCTTTCAATTAACGCTGCTTTCGTTTGTGAGAGAGGTGGTTCTATTAACTGATGATTGATTGCGTGATGTAGTGAACCACTTTGTTTAACATCTAAATGTTTCACGTTTAACAATGTATTTAAAGATAATTCTCCCCATTGTCCTACTTGTATATTTGCCTCTCCATTAATAACCTCCAGGTGTCTTAATAGACGAGCAATCTGTTCGACATCAGCGATATCAATCTTATTCACAAATAATGTAGAACAATGACTTAACTGTTCATAGAATAACGCTTGAATATCTCTAGGGTATGTTTCCAATTGCGCATATAGATTCGCATCAATAATACCAAGCATGCTTCTTATTGTAGTGATTGGTGCTAAGACAGGTGTCAAACAGGCATCGACAACAGCCAATGGTTCTGCCACACCACTGCATTCAATGAATACTAGATCTGGTTGATGTGCTAAATATAATTCGTGTAGTTGTTGAGATACGTCGGACTTCATAGCGCAGCAAATGCAGCCTTCCACAATTTCGCTTATAGGGATAGCGGGATGGATGAGTTGACTATCGACGCTCATTTTTCCGAATTCATTTATAATTAATGCGGTTTTTAAGTTATGATCCAAGGCGTCTGTAATCAGATGATTTAATGTCGTTGTCTTGCCACTGCCTAAGAAACCCCCAACAATAATAATCTCCATAATAAACTCCTAACTATGAATGAGACGAGTGATGTCATTCATGATTTTAAATAACGATTATGATACAGGAAATAGATTCAAGTTTTTAAATCGTAATGATTACTATTTAAAAAGTATATCGAAACATATAATCATTTTCAAAATAAAATGTATAGATAAAGATAGATTAAATCTATTTCTATTGTCAGAGTTTTAAGATTTTAAAAATTAGCATTGACAATTACACTATTTAATGTGAATAATAAAACGTAACGATTTTGATTTAGGAGATGTGTACATGTTTAAGAAGAGTATTATTTTATTATTCGTGGCTGTTTTAACGTTATCACTTGCAGCATGTGGCAAAGGCGATAGTGAAAAGTCATCTGATCATAAAGGTAAATTAGAAGTTAAGACGACAGTTTATCCATTAAAATCATTTGCACAACAAATCGGTGGTAAATATGTTGATGTTGAATCAGTTTATCCAAACGGAGTAGACCCACATACATATGACCCAAGTCAAAAACAAATGGTTGATATCGGCAAATCAGATTTATTCGTATACACAGGTGACAATTTAGATCCTGTAGCTAAGAAAATTGCCAAAGCAATTAATGACAAAGATAAAACATTATCTTTAGAAGCAGCATTAGACAAAAATAGTGACTTATTAAAAGGTGAAGAACATGAACATGAGCATGAACATGGTGAAGAACATGACCATGATCATGGCGAAGAGCACGAACATCATCACCATGGTAAATATGACCCACATATTTGGTTAGATCCTGTCATTAGCCAAAAATTTGCTAAAGAAATTAAAGATGAATTAGTTAAGAAAGATAGTGAACATAAAGATTACTATGAAGATAACTATAAAAAATTAGTTAAAGACTTAAAAGGCATCGATAAAGATATGAAACAAGCAGTTAAAGGTAATGAAGGTAAAACAGTTTATATCTCACATGATTCTATCGGTTACTTAGCAGATAGATACAATTTCAAACAAGAAGGTATTCAAAATATGAATGCTGAAGAACCTAGCCAAAAAGATTTAACAAACATTGTTAAACAAATTAAAGAAGATAAAGTCAAATATATCTTAGCTGAAGAAAATGTATCGAACAAAGTTGCAGAGACAGTGAGAAAAGAAACAGATGCAAAAACAATCAAATTCTACAATATGGGCTCACATACGAAACAACAAGATGACGACAAAAATACGTATCAATCATTTATGAAAGAGAACGTTAAAGCAATTGAAAAAGCCCTTAAAAATGAATAATATGATTTAAAAAATAAGGTGACAGACCTTCGTGTATAGATCTCATGACAAGCGTCATGAGGTCTTTTTAAATAAATTAGAAAACTTCTTTTGACAGAAGAAAATATCTCTGATACTTTAAAGTAGAACGACTATTCTATTTTTAAATGAGTGATAATGATGTCGAAGAAGAAAAAAGATTTATTAGAAGTTGCCGAGCGACTGTTTTATGAATATGGATTCAATGGTGTAGGTTTAAAGCAAATTATACAGGAAGCCAACGTGGCAACGATGACTTTATATAATCATTTCGAATCAAAAGAGCATCTTGTTGAAGAAGTATTAAAACAGCGTGAAGAACGCTATTGGCAGTATTTAGATAGTTATGTAAGTAATCATCCAGAGCAACCCTTTATTAGTGCGGTCAAAGCACATTGTAAATGGTTGAAAGATTACTCGTATATGGGTGATTTATTTCTACGTGCGATAGAAGATTATGCAGATACAGATAATAACATTGAAGAAATCGCAAGAGGACATAAAAAGCGATTATTAGAATATTTAGAACAACTAGCGATCAGTAGTGGATTGAAGAATGCGCATGATCTTGCGAGTCGATATACGTTGCTTATGGAAGGAGCGACGTCAATGACGACACTTATCGGTGTTGAAGAAGCATCTAGTCATGCCTTATATATCGCACAGTTATTTATAGAGGAAGCTGTCGCAGAGTAAATCTGCAACAATACATCGAGTGTGGGACAAAAGTATTATTTTTTCTAAAATTTATTTCGATATCCCGCTCCTAGCTTGTAGAATTTCTTGATGAAATTTTCTTTGCTTGGGCCCTGCCGGCAAGGTTGACCAAATTAAAAGAAGCTTGTTACAAGCGCATTTTTAATTACGTCAACTACTGTCAACATATATTTGGAGCTTGAGATATCGATTTTTGTCCCAGACTCGTCTTTTAAACGATAAAAGTATAATGAACGTTCTATATAAAAGGGAGGTTGAACAATGAAGTTTTCTAAAATTGTCTTACCAGGTATCGCGATGATTGCAACAAGCTATGGACTTGGGCGCTTTAGTTTTGGTTTATTTTTACCGAGTATTTCAAATGATTTAAACTTAAACGCGACACAAGCGGGGCTCATCTCATCGCTGTTTTATTTAGCATATTGCTTCACAATTATTTATGCTACTTTAAAAACAGACCGCGTTGGACCGAAACTTATGATTTTATTTGCAGGGTTATCGGTCTTAATAGGTCTCATGTTAATTAGTGTGTCTCATGCGGCATTGTTACTTGCAATCGCAGTTATATTCGCCGGGGGAAGTACAGGTTTAGTTTCACCACCATATGGCTACGCGATTTCACTATGGGTCAAATGGCATGAGCAAGGTAAAGCAAATACGTGGATTAATTCAGGGACAAGTTTAGGTCTCATGTTTACTGGTGTAACTGCGATGCTCCCGTTTTTAAATTGGAGAATGACCTATTTAATATATAGTGTTATTGCGATTATTGTCATTATTTGGAACTATTATGCGATTCCATCATTAAACAAAGAATTGAAGATCGAAACAGGGTCTTTCAACATTAGAGACGTCAGTACGAGTAAAAAGATTATTGTTGCCTCAACAGTATTGGGATTTTCAACAGCGCCATTTTGGACATTTTCTAAGTCCTTCGTAGAGAGTATTGGTACATATTCCAATGTTAGTCTCTCTGTGTTTTGGATTTTAATTGGTGTCTTCGGTATGGTAGGTGGCATGTCTGGTGCTATGATTGATCGTTATGGTTTACGTTCTGCTTACATGATTGGTGTCATCTTTCTATCTCTTGCCTCCATTGTATTAGCATTCACATATCATTTATGGATGATTCCATTTATCGCTTCATCTTTATTTGGAGCAAGTTATATATTTATAACAGGTGTGCTATTAGTTTGGGGCGTTAAAGTCTTCTTGAAAAATGCCTCCCTAGGCATCGGCATTCCGTTCTTAATGTTAGCAGTAGGACAAGTATTAGGTTCTGTAGTGGCTGGTTCTTTAATAGATCAATTTAACTATACTATGACATTTCTTATTTATGGTTTGATTGGTATGATTCCGTTATTTATTTATCCAAAAGTCAATGTAAAACCTATGAAAGTAGATGAATCTGAGGACTATACGAAAGTACAACTTAAAAATAAAGATGTGCTGAATATTGAAGACTAAGCGGTAAGTCTTACCTCCCTTTAGTAAGAAGAACATAGAAATGGCTATACATCCATGTTATGGTGTTAATGTATTCGAAGCGTGTCGTGTCCCGCTCCTTATATTGTTTATAAATAGGAATAAATTGTTGTTCATTCAAAAGAAAACAATTCTATTTATATAAATTTAATATTTATTAAAAATTAAAACACTTTAATTATTAATATTGTGGTGCGAGTCAAATAAGTTATATAATAAGTTAAAATAAAAGTTAATTAATTTGATACTTGAAGAAAGCAGGGACGAGTATAGTGAACAAAGGGGTAGCATTAAAGAAATATTCACACATATTAATTGTCATCCTAATGACAGTGGTATTATCTTTTCTGTTTCAATTAAATGATGCATATGCATCTACTAAAAGTAAGGATTTAAGTGTTCAACCAACATCTCAACAGCACAACCCAGTCAAAGGGGCTAAAGGTAACGTTGCAACGACTCAAGCTAAAGTGCAAACACAGCCTAAGGTAATTAATCGCAATCAAGTGACTAAAGTACCTTCTAAACAATCACATGTGGTAATGCATCGTACGACAGCACAAATTTCATCGCAAAACGTTTCAAAACAAAATCAACCAACTAAGGTTAACAAAAAAGTTGTCTCAACAAATACAAAACCACAAAATGCATCAAAAGTAACGCGTACACAATCTGCGAAGCCACAGTTATTAGCACAAACTACCAAAACGAAAAGTAAACCAATTACGAATGTGGCAGTTGTAAGTAAGACTAAAACTGCGAAACCAAGTGCGCAAACAACAGTCAAAGCGTCTAAAAAAGCATCATCAACGGCGAAAAAGAATTACTATAATCAAGCGCCTAAGCGTTGGCCATCTAATGTGCCTGGTGGTGATAATGTACGCGACTTCGGCCAAACGACGAAAGAATCCGGTATTGACGACGCTTTAAAAATAATGAAGAAATCGGGCAACAAAGGCGTAACCATTGAGCACGCTAAAGCGAAAGATGCCAATATCGCAACGGTATATAACTGGAACCCAACCGCAAAACAATTAACATATGGCACTGGTACAGCAATTGGAAAGCATACGATTCTAACTGCGAATCATGTTGTTAATGATCAAAGTGCGCATAAACCTTTAACACCGTCACAACCACAAAATATGCGTATCAACATATTACAAGAGGGATCTAAAATTGTGCGTACACTTGAAGTCTTTGGTGTTCAAATGCTGCAATATGGTGATGTTTCTCTAGTGTATACGTATGAAGATATTTCAAAGTATATGAAGATAAGAAAGGTTGCATCAGAAAATTCGATTAAATCTATGAAAGCAAACACACCTATTCACATGTACCACTATGGTAAGCCGACTGGTAAATATAAAAATGATCCTGCCGGCACAATGTATCATTCAAAAGGGAAATACACGATGACTGCACGTAATGTGAACCCGATTGGCTATTATCAAATGATGGCAGAACCAGGCTCTTCTGGTGGGGCAGTCTTGAATAGTAAGAATGAAGTGATTGGTATTCATGCTTTCCGATTAAACTCAGGTGATTATAAAAAATACAATTTAAATACGATGGCAGAAATCAGAGGCAAATTACGCAAAGAAATTATGGATAATATTGTGTAACAATCTGATTGCGACAATGAGCGGGATGACAGAAGTTAAAGCTAGTCAATATCCTGCTCTTTTTATAGTTACTTGAAGTTATGCGTCATAGCATAAAGGAGAGTTGTGGTTCAAACGAATATGACTGTTTTAGGGATGTTTTAATGAAAAAGTGTCGTCCATTACAAGGAAGGTAGACTGCGGTCACTAACAGGTAAGCCTAACCTCAACATTGGATTTTACTTAAATGCATCACTAAAATGACGTAGTATAGACACTGATTGTCATATGATCAATGCCTATACTACGTCGCATGTTAAATATTAAATTACTTTTTAGCCAAATACTTCACGGCTACCTCTTTGTAGATATCGATGTATTTAAGGTACATCTCTTTTTCAATATATTCATCGACTTGATGGGCCATAATTGTAATTCCTGGACCGACAATTGCAAGATCTACATTATTTGGATTATCACCTAGAAGACTAGATGCATCCGTAGTACCTATAAATGCTGCGACAAATACATCATCCTTATTCACATAATGTGGTGCAACGTCTGTAATCACTTTGATTAAGGTGTTGTCTTTATCACTTGTTACAGGACGATGGTCACTTACAACTTCAAATGACAATGCATCGCGATTTACTTCGTCAATCGTTTGCTGGAATAATGTTTTAACAAAGTCATTATTATACTCAGGTACAGGCCGTACATTGTATTCAATTGAGGCCTCTTCAGGTACAGAGTTGAATTGTTTACCACCTTTAATAACTGAACCGAGCATGGTAAAGCCAGATGCAAAATTTTCCGCTTCCTCACTTAATGTGCCTTTCATAAATTTATTTACCATAGGTGCGACATCCAACGCATGTTGCAGGTCATGTTGTTTAATATCCGCATACTTTGAATTTAACTGATTGATAAATTGTACAAGTGTGTTAATTGCGTTGTCTCCTAGAAATGGCATTGAACTGTGGGCAGCGACACCTGTGGCCGTCACTTTACATGCCATAGAACCTTTATGTGCATAGAAGACACCGTTATCTGTTGGTTCCCCGATGATTAAGCCATCAAGATCATCTAAATACCCTGCTTTCGCAAATAATTTGGCACCTGCCTGTTCTTTTTCCTCTCCAGTCGTCGCCAGCAAACGGATGGTTCCCTTTGGTAGCGCGTCAGACATTTTTAATTCAATCAGTGTAATCACCATTCCCATCAAGGCGCCTTTCATATCTGTTGTACCACGTCCATATAATTTGCCGTCTTGTTCAGTGAGTTCAAATGGTGGGTAAGTCCATTTCTCATGATTTCCGGCATCAACAACATCCATATGACCACTCATTGCTAATATCGGAGAACCACTACCGATTTCAGCGACTAAATTTGCTCTCGTCTCGCTCACTTTTAATATTTTAGATGGTATTTCGTAGCGTGCTAATACGTTTTGTAAATAACGACAAACGTCTATTTCGTGATCATTTTCTGACTGAATTTCAATAATATCTGCTAGTAACTCAATTTTATCTTCTTCTTTAAAAGTCCACATATGTATCCCAACCTTAAATTTAATATTAGTATTATGTATACATAAAGTGTAATTTATAAACATAATAATGAATATTCATCCTAATATATTTTATAAAATTGCATGTTAAATGATATAGTTATCAAAAAAGGGTTACATTCGTAATAGTTAATGTAATATACTATCGAAGTTGTGAACAAATGATGAATGTTACATATTTATTTTTATATGATTTAAAATAATGTGATTGATTTATTTGTTCGATACTTTAAAATCAAGATTAAAATTTGAAAAAGAGAAAGTTTTATGAGGGATAAGAATTATGGGTGAGAGAGAAATGATAACACCTAGAACATTTATATTTAATGTATTAAATGGTGTTGCTTTAGCAATTGTAGTAGGTATGATTCCAAACGCAATTTTAGGGGAGTTAAGCAAATACTTAGGTCAGTATAATGATATATTTACGAAAATCGCCTTTGTAACGCAAGGTATTCAATATTCAATTCCAATTTTGACAGGTATATTGATTGCGGCACAATTTGGCTTAACACAATTACAAACCGCCGTAACAGGGGCAGCTGCTTTTGTGGGGTCTGGTGCATCGACATTTGTAGATAACAAGTGGGTCATTGTTGGCATAGGTGATTTAATTAATACGATGATTACTGCTTCCATTGCGGTAGGCATTATTTTATTAATTGGCAATAAACTGGGTAGTTTAAATATGATTGTGTTGCCTATCGTTGGTGGTGCGGTGGCTGGATTACTTGGATTATTAATCTTGCCATATACTAAATTGATTACATTAGGATTAGGAGATGTTATCAATGGTTTAACGAATACACAACCTATTATCATGACGGTATTGATTGCAATGATATTCTCTATCTTAATCGTCTCTCCGATATCATCTATCGGTATAGGTTTGGCAATTGGAATCTCAGGATTAGCCGCTGGTTCGGCTGCAGTGGGTGTTTCAGCAAGTGCAATAATGCTTGCAGTTGGTAGCTGGCGTGTGAATAAACCAGGTGTTCCGATTACAGTATTACTTGGCGCAGTGAAATTAATGATGCCGACGCTGATTCGCCATCCAATGATGATGGTACCAATTATTTGTACAGCAGGTGTTTCAGGTTTTGTTGGTGGCTTGTTAAATATTAAAGGTACGCCAGATTCAGCAGGTTTCGGATTGATTGGTCTTGTAGGACCTATTAAATCATTAAATTTATTAGATATGGGTACAACGAGTGGCTTATTGATTATCGCCATTACGTACATCATTGTGCCGTTAATTTCGGCACTGTTTTTCCATTATTTATTTACAAAAGTATTAAAACTCTATGATCCTAATATCTTTAAATATAAAGTTTAAGCCAAATATTAAACATAAATTGTCAAAAAGATAACTCATGTAGGTAATTTAATATTTTGATACGTATTTGACTAACATTTAAGATAGGTATATGATGATTAAAAATTAATATTGAATTTAAGGACAAGAACTTTATGGTCAATTCACAGAGAGGGAATAAGTGCTGAGATATTCCTAAATTTAAAATAAAGTTTACTACCTTTATATACATTACATGGAAACATGTAACGTTTCATACGCGTTAAAGTATGACTAAAGTGCCATCTCTTGAATGAGATGGAATGTTGGGTGGAACCACGGGTATTCAAGACTCGTCCCTTTTATAGGGACGGGTTTTTTATTTTATATAAATGTTTAAGGAGAGATGTATCATGTCTAATCAACAAATTCATATTCAATTTCCAGATGCCAGATGGAAGTAAAAAAGCGTATCAAGCAGGTGTTCTAGCTAAAGAGGTAGCCCAATCTATTAGCCAATCTTTATATAAAGAAGCGGTCGTTTGCCGTGTGAATGACCGTTTAGTTGATTTGACCCATCCTCTCCAAGCGGATAGTGAACTCACATTCTACACTCTTAAAGATCAAGAAGGTTTAAATGTGATGCGCCATTCTGCGGCACATGTCTTAGCACAAGCACTTACTCGTTTATATCCTGACGTAAAATTAACAATTGGTCCTGTCATTGAAAATGGCTTTTACTATGATATTGATTTAGATGAATCGATTAGTGAAGCAGACTTAAATAAAATTGAAAAAGAAATGAAGAAAATTCATAGTGAAAATTTAAAATTTGAACGACAAGATTTAAGTTATGCAGAAGCTAAAAACATTTTTAAAGATAATCCTTATAAGTTGGAATTGATTGAAGAACATAAAGATGATCAGCTTTCACTGTATCAACAAGGAGAATTTATAGATTTATGTGTTGGTCCACATGTACCAAGTACGAAATTTGTAAATCATTTCAAGTTAACAAAAGTGTCTGGTGCATACTGGCGTGGCGATAGTGACAACAAAATGTTGCAACGTATTTACGGTGTAGCATTTAGTTCTAAAGATCAACTTGATGACTATTTTGAGTTTTTAAGAGAAGCAGATGAACGCAATCATAGACGTTTAGGAAAACAATTAAAATTATTTATGTTCTCTGAAGAAGCACCAGGTATGCCATTCTATCTTTCA
This sequence comes from Staphylococcus sp. GDY8P57P, assembly GCF_017892585.1. Lineage (NCBI taxonomy): Bacteria > Bacillati > Bacillota > Bacilli > Caryophanales > Staphylococcaceae > Staphylococcus > Staphylococcus sp. GDY8P57P. Next base: position 52,982 of record NZ_JAESLK010000038.1, read on the forward strand.
AATGGTCAATTTATTCGAAATCAAATGGAAAGTTTCTTAAGAGAAGTGCAATTGAAACATGATTACGATGAAGTAAGAACACCGTTAATGATGAATAAACGACTATGGGAAGAGTCAGGACACTGGGATCATTATCATGAAAACATGTACTTCACTAAAGTAGATGAAAATGATTATGCATTGAAACCAATGAATTGCCCGGGACATATGTTAATTTTCAAAAATGAATTAAGATCTTATAAAGACTTACCGCTTCGAATTGCTGAATTCGGTCAAGTACATCGTCATGAATTTAGTGGTGCGTTGAATGGTTTACTACGCGTGAGAACGTTCTGCCAAGATGATGCGCATATCTTTATTATGAAATCTCAAATCAAATCAGAAGTACAAGAAATTCTGAAGTTAATTGACTATATCTATTCAGTCTTTGGCTTTGACTATAGTATTGAACTATCAACACGACCAGACGATTATCTAGGTGAAATTGATTTGTGGAATGAAGCGGAACAGTCATTGGCACATGTGTTGGATGACCTTGGTTTGGCATATTCAATTAATGAAGGCGATGGTGCCTTCTATGGTCCTAAAATTGACGTACATATTAAAGATGCATTAAATCGTAGTCACCAATGTGCAACAGTACAATTAGACTTCCAAATGCCAGAAAAGTTTGATTTAACTTATATCAATGAACAGAATGAGAAAGCACGTCCAGTGGTATTACACAGAGCAGTCTTCGGCTCTTTAGACCGCTTCTTCGGTATCTTGATAGAACACTTCAAAGGTGCCTTCCCATTATGGATGGCACCTGTACAAGTGAATTTAATCGGCGTATCAGATAATAATGATGACTACGTCCGTAAAGTTGCAGACACATTAAGAAACGAGAATATTCGCGTCGCTATAGACGACCGAGATGAAAAGTTAGGCAAGAAAATTAGAGAAAGCCAAATGAATAAAATTCCATACACATTAGTATTAGGTGACGATGAACAACAACATCAAACTGTGTCATCAAGAAAGTACGCACATCACGATAACGAAACAATGGATATTCAAACATTCGTTGAAAAACTAAAACATGAAATTGAAAGCAAAGCCTTATTAGTTTAATGATATAATCTGAACTCAACCAAGCCTATCAGAGTGCATATCTCTGATAGGTTTTTTATTATTTACTATTCAATATAAAATATTAAAATTGTAGAATAATTATATAATGTATTAAAATAATAAAAATACTAAATGATTAAGGGTTATAAAGATGATTAAGCTAACAGATTTTATACAGACACCAAATGTAAGTAAAACTAAAATTAAATTCAATATGAATGCTGGAGATATTAATAAGCGTGCATGGGACTTTTTGTTAGAAGATAGTGAAGATTGGATAGTTATGAATGCATGGAAAACGAAACAAAATAACAATAACCTCAATACGGCAGACTACTTAATAGCCCTAGCTCAATATTATCCATATGGGCCAGAATATTTCGTTTTTGGTGGTATTTATAAGGTTGAAAAGATCAATCCAGAAGTATTTAACCAAGTTGGGTACAAACTAACATTACTTGATGATTATAAAGAATATCGAAAAAGGCTCATTATTAAAATACAAAAACCTATCGGTAGAGATGTATATAATCGTCGCTATTCAACTGTACAGGAACAATTAAATCCAGAAGTTTATGAAATAGCACCAAATGTTAAATTAGGACATTTTAAAGGGTATCAACACGTTTGTTTAAAGCATAAAGAATTACAACAGATTATAGATAGAAATGAACCAAGTTGGAAAGATGCATTAAGTCATGTTAAAGGCGTTTATGTTATTACTGATTTAGAAACGGGACAACTCTATATTGGATCAGCGTCAGGCAATACTGATGGAATTTGGCAACGATGGTCGAACTATGCACATTTAAATAATTTAACCGGTGGCAATAAAGAATTTCTAACTATTTTAAATGAAAAGGGTAGAGAATATATTATTCAGCACTTTCAATACGCTATCCTAGAAATATTTGATACAAAGACAAAGTCCAATACAATAATTGAAAGAGAGAATTATTGGAAAACAGTATTGGATACCAAAAAGCATGGTATGAATCATAATTGATTTTAGAGATTAAATTGATTGTTTGTGAAATTTATAACAAATCAAACAAGGCGTTTGTATATGAAATCCATTGAAACATTGAAGTCTTATCACTTGCTAGAAAGGTATTTTAAAAAGTGATGCGTTTAAAGGAAAAATGGCATTAAGAGTGTACCCACCGTGGGAGACAGAATTAAATCAAACGGCAACGAAGACACAAGCATGGCAGTGTGCATATTTTAATGAGATAACGCATGAATAAATACCCAATCTACGTTTTACAGTAACAAATAATTTTATAAATAAATGGAGAGAATACATGGACGGTATTATTGCACTCATTCAAATGTTAGTCGTCGTACCTTATTCCATATTTTTACTGGCTGTGTTTATGTATTGTATATGGAAGTGCGTGTTTTTCGTAAATGATTTAATTAGATTATTGTTGAGAAACAAATTAAGACAAGATGTGTCTGAGGACTTGTCTTTTGTCATATTATTTTTCTCTATCATTTTTGGAACATTGCTTTTTATCATTCCTTTTTATATTGTTGTCCAAGTAATAGGCAACGTATTCCAATATGTTTTACTGATTTTCGGAATTTGTATCATTATAAAAAAACTGAAAAGATAAATATCTTTGATTGACAGCATGCTATTGAGTTAGCGTGCTATTTTTTTGATTTTTTCATTGATTGCATGTTTAAAACGATTTGATTTATATTTTTTTGAAGTTATATAAATTACTATTGTATAATAAGTGTTGATTGCGATTTTTTTGAGAATTCAAATATAAAACAATCGTAGTTTAGTATGAAAAAGGGAGAATACAAATGAGGGTTTATACATCGATTATTTTCTGGATGAGGACAATCGCCTGTTTAAGTGTTGTCATGATACATACAATAACAACGACCTTTTATAAATTCGATATGCCAAATGAAGGCTACTTGTTAAGAATCTTTCAATTGTTATTGTTATACGCAACACCGATGTTTGTTTTTATTTCAGAATTCTTGTTAGCTAAGCAGTATAAAACGAAAGTTAAAGATGGCTTCTTTAAGCAAAAGTTACTAACGTTAGGTATTCCATATATCATCATTAATTTAGGACTTGCTTATGTTTATGGACATCCTAAGAATTTTGAAGATTACATGGATTCTGTAGTCTTTATGATGTTTCGTGGTGGAACATTAACCTATTTTATTGTAATCATTTTTCAGTTTTATTTATTACATACATTATTTGCTAAATATTTGGTCAAACTTAATCCCATCAAATTAATTATTTATTCACTGATGATTACTTCTTTATTCTGGGCTATGAGAAATTTCATTCCCGCACCAGAATCAATTTATTTTAATTGGTTATGGCAAAGAGAAGGTTGGATGATCTTTGTTGGCTGGTTGAGTTACTTCCTATTAGGTTTCTATATGGGTTATCACTATGAAAAATTAATGAGTAACATTCAAAAATATACAGTCCATATTGTGAGTGGGACAATCATCGTTACTATATTTGTCATTTTTAATTACTTGTTTGGCATTTTAACTTTAGTTGATTCTAAACGCTTTGATACACCTATTTATGTGACATTAGTCATTTTACTATTCTTTTTAATTGCATCTTATTTCAAGTATGTTCCAAGATTTATTATTTTCATAAGTAATTATTCATTTTCAATTTATTTAATTCATTACTTCTTCGTGCATCGATTAGGAGCACTACATGATCATCCGTTATTAAACATATTATTTACGTTTACGTTAACCGTGACATTCTCAATATGTATCGCCTACGTTATGAACTTAAGTAAATTTGGTAAGTATATTGTTGGTGGCATAGGGAAGATGAAATATGAAACGTACTATCAAAGTTATAAACAAAATTTAGTTGATTAAAAAGTGGGGGATAATGATGGCTAAAGTAGTTTCAATTATTATATCTGTGTATAATAAAGAACATTTTTTAAAAAAGTGTATAGAGTCATTAATTGATTTAAAGATAGACAAAAGCACGATTGAAGCAATATTTGTAGATGATTGTTCGACGGATCAATCGGTTGACATTATCAAGGCATATGAAAAGGAATATGACTTTATAAAGTTAATTCAATTACCTGAAAATACAGGTAGTCCTTCTGAACCTAGAAATATTGGAATGAGAGAAGCACAAGGCAAGTATATTACGTTACTTGATGCGGATGATTGGTTGGATAAGGACGGCTTCCCACAAGTAATTGAGAAAGTGAATGCAGATGATGCTGATTTTGGCCTGGGTCAAAGTTACAAACATACGTCAAAAAACGTGGCATATCATTCCTTTTTCACTAGCTATAAAGACGCGTCTCATTTAAAACCACAAGATATTAGTAAACTCTTTAGAGCAGTAGGGCCACCAGGAAAAGTATTTAAACGAAGCTTAGTTATGGAAAATCATATTGAATTTGAGCATATGAAATATGGTGAAGATAAATTATTTTTCTTCCAACTATTTTCTAAAGTGGAAAAGATTACAATGTCGACAAAACCTATGTATCACGTGAATCGCTATGATGAAAACAAATCGTTAGTACAACAAACATCAATGTTAGATAAAGCAAGCTTGAATTTAGCGATTCTAGATAGAACGTGTCGAATGGACATGCCTACACAACTTAAACATATGGCTTTATCAAGAATGGTCGAAGTAGACTTTATCTCGAGATTCCTTCGTACGAAGACATTTATTAAATCTATGGATAAACAGGCATTTTATGCTGTATTTGATAAAGTCGAACAAACATTAAATGCGCATGGTATTGATATCAACACTTTGATTACGAATCCAGTATTTAAGCAGATTTATACGTTATACCATCATGCAGATGAATCGGTATTTATTCAATTTACGAAAGATGTCGTATATAACCAATGGCGTTATATCATTCAAGATGGCATGGTCTTCAGAGATTTCGTTCATCCATACGACATGATTCAAGCAACTGCTGTTGATTGCTATCCAGTCTACGAAGGAACACAAATGGTAGAAGACAAGAAATATGAAGTCATTCACGTCATGAAACCAGATGATATCAGCATTAGTTCGGTGAGTATGGTTGAAATCAACAATGCATTTAATGAATATGAAGTGGCGTACCAATTTAATGACAATAGACTTTATATTGCACATGATGAATTTAAAAAGTTAGATAGCAACATCGATGTTAATTTTAATGTGAAGTATGGTGAATCAGGACAATCATTAGTATATGCCTCATATCCTAGTTTCAATGATGTCTATAAAATGAAACGTCAAAGTTTTAAAGTTGAATTCATTCATAAAGAAAACGAAAACCAAGCGCAACAATCAACAGATATAGCGCATAAATATTTCACTAAAGTCATGAATCCTATGATGACCTTGAAAAAAATTAAAGTATACAAAGACTTATCTTTTAATGAACAAATCGATAGTTTAGAAGCCGGTGCTAGAGTAGACGTATCAGATGTTCAATATACATCGAATGGTACACCGCGTCTGATATTAAAAGATGGTAGCGTTATAACAGCGAATAAAGACTTTATTACCTTGATTAACACAGCAGGTTTAGAACAGTATATTACTAAGGTGCCTAAAACTGTGAAAATTATAAAAGCTTGTAAATTGTATGACTCACGTAATTTCAAAGATAATGTAGTAGGTAAACTTAAAAAAGAAGATGTACTGACTATTAAAGACATTATTTATACTAAGAACGCAACACCAAGACTCGTAACACAAGAAGGGCTATTCTTAACAGCAAATAAGGATTTTATTGAGATAATCAAATAATACGACATTTATTTATGACTTAGGATTCATTAGTTCCAAAGATGGACATCGAATGACGTTGTGTGCGGGGCCCCAGCAAAGAGATTTTCAACAAGAAAATCTACAAGCAAAGCAAGCTAGGGTTGATGAACGTAAGTGCTCACACACTTAAGTAAGTAGTTCTAAAATGGGTAATGGAACGTAGTTGAGCGACGCCTGAGGGAGCAGGATGAGTGTCGAGACCAAGGCTCGACCCAGCCCCCTAGGCAAGCGTCTCAACTTAAGTGAAATGAAGATCCATTTAAGAACTACTTTAGAGACAGCACCCCAGGAACGCGAAGCAACTTATGTGAGTGATTATCCATCCAAGAGCTGCTTTAGGATCTAGATGTTAACTAAGCATATAAAAAATAATAAGCCAGTAAATGAATTCCTAAAAATTCATTTACTGGCTATTTTAATAGGAGGATGATAATAATATTAATTTAATTTCTTAATTGCGTTGTTTTAATTAAGTCTATTCCATGCTTCCATGGATTGTTTCGATATTGTGTTTCATCATTTTATAATATGAATCACCTTTAGAGCCTTTTTCTCCGATTGAATCGGTAAAGACTTCTCCGTAAATCTGCTTACCAGTTTCCTCAGATAAGCTATACATAGATTTTTTATCTACACTTGTTTCAACTAATAAATGTTTGATGTGATTGTCTTTAACAAACTTGATAGCTTGTTTCATTTGTGACGGTGTACCTTGTTTCTCAGTATTGATTTCCCAAATATAGCCTGGCTTGATATCAAAGGCTTTTGAGAAGTATTTGAAGGCACCTTCACTTGTAATCATAGCACGTTCTTGTTTTGGAATATCATTGAATTTATCTTTACTGTCTTTGTTTAACTTTTCAAGTTCAGCAAGATAAGCATCACCTTGTTTGTGATAGTCTGCTTTATGTGAGGCATCTGCTTTCACAAGTTGTTCTTGAATATTCTTAACGTATTGAATACCATTATCCAAACTTAACCATGCATGTGGATCAATCTTGTCCTTATTACCTGTTTCACCATTTAAATAAATAGGATTAACGCCTTTAGACACCGCGAAGACTGACTTATCATCTGTAGATTTGCCAGCTTGTTCTAAAGCTTTTTCAAACCAACCGTTACCAGATTCTAAATTGAAACCATTGTAGAAGATAACATCTGCATCAGTAAGTTGTTTAATATCTTTCGGTTTCACTTCGTATTCATGCGGGTCTTGTCCTACAGGTACGATACTATGGACGTCTACCTTGTCACCACCGACTTGTTTGACCATGTCATAAATAATGGAATTGGTTGTGACAACCTTCAATTTGTCATGATTTTTAGAATGTTGGTCACTAGAATTTGAACTACACGCTGCTAGAACTAGAATCAATGCAATAAGTAATGGAATAAATTTTTTCATGTTGTGTGTACACCTCTATACTTTGTTTTTAATTTTGAAAAGAGAAGGGTCAAGATATATATACTAAATGTTGCAATGACAATCGTTGCCCCACTTGGAAGATTGTAAATAAAGCTAAAGTACAATCCGACAATCGAACTTACTACGCCAATCAAACTTGCTACAATCATCATTGAATAAAGATTCTTTGTGATTAAAAAGGCAGTCGATGCCGGTGTAACAAGTAATGCGACGACTAGGATAATGCCAACAGTTTGAATACTAGCAACGGTGACTAAGGCGAGTAAGAGCATTACAAAATAATGAATGACTGTAGTATTCAACCCACTTACGCGACTGAATGTTGGATCAAACGTTGAAATCATTAATGGTCGATACAATATGACAATCAGTAACATCACGATGGCACCAATAATAAGGGTTGTCCAAAATGTTTGTCGGGTAATCGCGAGTAAGTTACCAAATAAAATATGATGTAAATCTGTCGTGCTGTTTATCAGACTAATAATGATGACACCCGTTGCGAGAAATGCAGTGAAACTGATGCCAATCGCTGCATCTGGCTTTGTTTTACTATTATTTGAAATGTATCCAATTAATAAACTTGCAATCATGCCAGTGACTAATGCGCCGATGAACATCGGAATATTGAATAAGAATGACAACGCCACACCAGGTAAAACGGCATGACTCATCGCATCTCCCATCAACGATAATCCACGAAGGATGATTAAACTTCCGACAGTCCCACAAACCACGCCCACTATAATAGATGTAATTAAAGCGCGATTTAAGAACTGATAATCAAATAAATGTTGAATGAAATCAGTCATTTGCTATGTCACTCCCTTCATTAAACGTAGAAGTCACATTAAATAAAAATGTGCGATTGAGATATTGGGGCTGCATTGCTTGATGACTAGAACCAAAGAATCTAACTGTACGATTCAGTAAAAGAATACGGTCGAAATAGTCTTCTGCTTTAGATAAATCATGGTGCACGATAAGAATAAGCTTACCTTGCGCCTTTAATTGACGAAGTTTCTCCATAATAAGTTGCTCACTATTAAAATCGATGCCTACAAACGGTTCGTCTAATAAATAAACTGTACTATCAGACATCAATGCTCTTGCTACAAGAACACGTTGCAATTGACCGCCACTGAGCTCGGAAATTTGTTTGTATTGCAACGCTTCTAAATCTAAGTCTCTTAATAGTTTTTGAAATTTTGTTTTAGACGCATGATCGACACGTTTGAACCAGCCAATGGTTTGATAGCAGCCAGATAGAATGACTTTCTCAACATTGATTGGGAAGTCTAAGTCTAATTGCGCTTTTTGAGGAATGTATGTAATGTATTGCAATTGTTTATGTATGGATTTGCCATATAAATACATCTCGCCACTAGCGTTAAACGTTCCGATCAAGCTTTTTAGCAATGAAGACTTACCCGCACCGTTGGGCCCCATGATGCCAATGATTTCTCCTGATATTGGAATCTTTAAAGAAATATCTTTCAGCACATGTTTATGATTTAAATGCAAATTCATGTTGTTAATTTCTATCAACAAACTACCTCCTAAATAAAAGTTTAGGTTAACCTAATTTATTTCATAATAACTTCCGAAAATAGAGCGTGTCAAGTCGTGATAGTTAATAAAAGTGTGGAAAGAGTATTAATTCATTTCGGTAAATAAGTTCTAGAGTGAGCGTTAATCATTGATATGGCTACATTTGATTATCATTAGTTTGATTGACAATTAAAAATTTAAATGTAAAATATAAAACGTAATAATTACGATTTATAAAAAGAAAGGTATGATTTTATGGGCAAGATACCTGTAACGGTATTGAGTGGTTATCTTGGATCAGGTAAGACAACATTACTTAACCACATTTTAAATAATCGTGAAGGCCGTCGAATTGCGGTTATTGTGAATGATATGAGTGAGGTAAATATTGATAAAGACTTAGTTGCTGATGGGGGCGGGTTATCTCGAACAGATGAAAAATTAGTCGAATTATCTAATGGTTGTATTTGCTGTACGTTAAGAGATGATTTATTACAAGAAGTTGAGCGTCTAGTAGAAAAAGGAAATATTGATTATATTGTGATTGAATCTACAGGGATATCTGAACCGGTACCTGTTGCACAAACCTTCTCTTATATTGACGATGCATTAGGTATTGATTTAACTTCTATTTGTCGATTAGATACAATGGTAACTGTTGTAGATGCGAACCGATTTATTAATGACATTAATTCTGAAGATTTACTTGTAGATCGTGATCAAGGTGCAGACCAAACAGATGAACGCTCAATTGCCGATTTACTCATTGATCAAGTCGAATTCTGTGATGTGTTAGTGATCAATAAGACGGATTTAGTTACCGAAGCGGAATTAACAAAATTAGAAAACATCTTAAGAAAATTACAACCGGATGCTAAATTAATCAAAACGACAAATTCCGAAGTGGATATCAATGATGTGTTAAATACAGGTCGCTTTGATTTTGAACAAGCAAGTAATTCTGCAGGTTGGATAAAAGAATTAACTGAAGGTGGTCACGCTGAACATACACCTGAGACAGAAGAGTATGGGATTGGATCATTTGTCTATTCAAGACGTTTACCGTTTCACGCGAAACGTTTCAATGATTGGTTAGAACAAATGCCTAATAACATTGTTCGTGCAAAAGGGATTGTTTGGTTAGCACAATATAATCAAGTTGCATGCTTATTATCTCAAGCAGGTTCATCTTGTAATATTAGTCCGGTAACGTATTGGGTAGCTGCAATGTCGCCAGAACAACGAGAACAAATTCTTAATCAACGACCAGATGTTGCCGAAAGTTGGGATATCGAATATGGTGACAGAAATACACAATTTGTAATTATCGGTACAGAATTAGATCAAGAACAAATTGTAAAGGAATTAGATCAATGCTTAGTAAATAGCGATGAAATTGGTAGTGATTGGAATCAATTAGAAGATCCATATCAATGGCAAATTCGAAAAGCTTAATATCATACCATCGTTCCAGTAGTTAATGTTTGAAAGACAACGTGGCTTAGGATGGACGATAACACCTCGTAGATTGCGTGGAATAATCAAAACGCCCGTTACGAGGTGTCTTTTTTATGGCATCATCCATTGAATATAGTGATGATTTAAATTTATTGAATATTTTGAACAAATAGATGTTAAATTTATGTATAATAGCTAGTAAACACATAATAGGAGAGATGTAACACATGATGAAACAGAAACTTTCAATCAAAGAAAATATATTTATTGGTTCGATGTTGTTTGGTTTATTCTTTGGTGCAGGAAATTTAATCTTTCCTATTCATCTTGGACAAACAGCAGGTGCCAATGTTTGGCTTGCTAATTTAGGATTCTTAATTACAGCGATTGGGTTACCTTTCCTAGGTATCGTAGCCATCGGTATCTCTAAAACGAATGGCGTTTTCGATATTTCATCTAGAGTGAGTAAAGGCTATGCATATGCATTTACAATTGCCCTATATTTAGTAATTGGACCGTTTTTTGCGTTACCAAGACTTGCAACAACATCGTATGAAATTGCATTTTCACCATTTATTTCGGCAAGCACTGGAAAGTTAGTGTTACCGATATTCAGTATTTTATTCTTTCTAATAGCATGGTTTTTCTCTAGGAAGCCATCTAAAATTTTAGATTACATAGGCAAATTCTTAAATCCAGTATTTCTAGTATTGCTAGGTATCGTAGTTGTCTTAGCGTTTATTAAACCTATGGGTGGTATTAGTCATGCGCCAATAAGTGCAAACTATAGTAATAGCGTCTTATTGAAAGGCTTTATTGACGGCTATAATACACTAGACGCACTCGCATCACTCGCATTCGGGATTATCATTGTGACAACGATTAAGAAATTAGGTATTACCAATCCGAATGGGATTGCTAAAGAAACGTTTAAGTCAGGATTTATAAGTATCGTAGGAATGGGCGTGATTTACACGTTACTTGCTTTAATGGGTACGATGAGTTTAGGCCATTTTAAAGTGAGTGAAAATGGTGGTATCGCACTTGCTCAAATCGCGCAACACTATCTTGGAGATTATGGCATTATCATCTTATCGCTAATTATTATTGTGGCATGTTTGAAGACGGCGATTGGTTTAATAACTGCCTTTTCAGAAACATTCACAGAACTATTCCCGAAAATGAATTACCTTTGGTTGGCAACAGGTGTCGCACTACTTGCCTGTATCTTCGCGAATGTCGGATTAACTAAGATCATTATGTATTCAACACCTGTACTTATGTTTATCTATCCATTAGCGATTACACTTATTTTATTAACACTTGTCAGCCCATTATTTAATCATTCGACAATTGTTTATAAATTTACAACGTTCTTTACTATGTTTGCAGCATTCTTTGACGGCATCAATGCAAGTCCAGAATTCTTTGCGAAAACATCATTCGCACAAGCATTCATTGGCTTTGCCGAACACTATTTACCATTCTTTACAATTGGCATGGGCTGGATCGTTCCAGCAATTATAGGATTTATTATAGGACTAATCGTTTATTCAATTCGTTCTCGTAGACATACACAAACACAATAAATATGCAGTTATAAGCTGTGAGCCTGGGACATCGATCAATGTCCCGCGCCCATAGCTTATTTTTTTGCGTTCATTCATGACTTTAAAAAATTCTTATTGTGTAAATGTACATAGTGTAGTACTATTTAAAACGTAATTATTACGATTTGAAGTAAGCGAGGAGAATGAAATGACTAAGACTTATGACGTTTGGTGGCAAAAAGGTCAAGAATCAGATGATGATATGGCACGAGACCATCAAGAAGCTTGGGAGAGAACGATAGAAATGCTTGATACATCTGACATCGAAGGGAAAACGATTTTAGATGTGGGATGTAATCAAGGCGGATTTTTACGACAATTATACGATACAACTCCGTTTAAAGAAGGTGTTGGCATCGATTTAGCACGTTTATCTTTGGAAAAGGCAGAGACATTAAAAGGACAACGTCCACTTACATACTATTTAACAGATAAACCACAAGAAACGAAGCACCTATTTGATACGGCTGTAAGTACGTCTGTCTTGTACTTAATAGAGGATATTCCGCAACATGCGAAAGATTTAAAAGAGGTATTGAAACCAGGTGGCGTTTATTACGCTTCATTCGCGGATTTAACTCATAACCCGAGTCGTCAGTTTATGGATGATACGATTAATCAATATGGTGCCACACCGTCTCAAAATCACTCTCTAAAACATATCGTTGATAGCTTTGTGGATGCAGGATTTGAAGTTGCAGTGATGAAAGAGCCTGTACCTGACGTCATTGATTTAACACATTATAGCGATTTTTATTTATCACCAAATGATTATTTACAAACATTATATGAAGAATCATTTTTAATCAAAGCAAGAGTGAAAGAAGGTACTGAGAAATGAAGAAACGTATATTAATGACAGTAGCAGCAAGTGCTACGCTCTTATTAGCAGGTTGTGGCAATGGTCAAAAAGAAGATAAAGATGTTACGGTATCGCTACCTACCGAAGCAAAGGCGGATAAACTTGACGCGCAAGGCTATGATGCAGCGATGCCCGTTTATAGTGCAGTGTATGATGCATTAGTTAAATACGACAAAGATAAGGGCGTTAAAGCAGGTTTAGCAGATAAATGGCGCGTGGATGAATCAGGGAAAGTTTATGAATTCCATTTGAAAAAGAACGTTAAATTCTCAGATGGTTCAGCATTAGATGCTAAGGCCGTGAAATTCTCAATTGATCGTGCGAAAGCGATGAATAAAGATACGACTGTAGAAACGTTAAAAAAATTAGATAAGGTCGTTGTTAAAAATGATCACGTGGTCCAAATTAGATTGAAATCTCCATCAAATCAAGTGTTAAATGAATTAACACAAGTGAGACCGTTGCGTATTATGAGTCCACATTCAGTAGAAGATGGTAAAGTAAACGGTAAATTTGAAAAAGCGATTGGAACAGGTGCATTTGTTGTTGATAAAACTGGTAAAGAAAAAACGACAATGAAGCCAAATAAATATTTCGACAATGGTCACCCAGTCAATTATCATCTTGCATTCCAAACGATTGAAGATGGGGACTCAAGAAATTCTGCAGTACAAAGTGGTTCTGTAGATATTTCTGGTGGTGCTTTAGGTATGCTCTCAGATGAACAAATCAAACAAGATAAGAAAAATAAGAACTTAACGATTGAAGATAGACCTAGCACAGTAAGTCACTTTATGGCATTTAACCCTAAAAATGATGTATTAAATCATCGCGCAATTCGTGAAGCGATAAGTAAGAGCATCGATGCGAAAGACATTGCGGGCAAATCGGTAAATGGTTTGTTCCAGAAGAACGTACAATTTGTGACTAAAGATAATCAACAGCCACACGATTATGATATGAAAGCGGCTGAAAGATTACTTAAATCAGAAGGCTATCATAAAAACGATGACGGCATCTTTGAAAAGAATGGCAAACCTTTATCATTTAACTTAGTCATTCAAACTGCAGAGTTCCCAAGTTGGAAAGATAAAGCAGAAAAAGTGCAACGTCAGCTTAAACAAGCCGGTATTAAGTTAAATGTGAAGACGTTAGATTCACAATCATACTATGATACATTATGGACGAAAAAAGACTATGATTTGATTTTCTATAGAACATATTCAGATGCATTAATGCCTTACAACTTTATGAGTTCAGTGTTTAAAAATAATGATGGTCAACCAGGGGTGTTAGCTGATGATGAAACATTAACGCAACAGCTAGACGATTTCCCATCAACCGTATCAAAAGAAGACCAACAGCGTTCGTTTGATGACATATTTAAACACTTTAATCAACAATACTATGGTGTGCCAATTGCTTATCCAAATGAGACGTTTGTAGTGAGTGATAAAGTAAAACAATTCAAATTCTCTGGACTTACGGATGCACCAATTGATTATAAAGCGTTGAAAGTTAATGAATAACAATGCTCAAACGTACAATTAAATTCATACTTTATTTAATCGTAAGTTCGTTTATTATCTTCATTTTAGTTGAGAAGACATCTGGTAATCCAGCGATTCTGTATCTACAACGTCATGGTTATACATCGATTACGCAAGACAATATTGAAGCGGCACAACATCAACTTGGCTTAGGACAACATGTGTTACTAAGATATATCGATTGGGTTGGACATGCACTTACGGGCAACTTAGGATACAGCTTTAGTACCAACGAACCGGTTACCGCTATGATAATGGAAGCCATCATGCCGACGCTTGTGCTAATCATTGTCTCTAGTTGTATCATGTTGCCATTTGGCTATATTGTTGGTTACTTCGTTGGGACGCGTCCGCATACACGTTATGCTAATGGAATTCGTGGATTCGCCCAAGTGATGACCTCAATGCCAGAATACTGGTTAGCTATTTTATTCATTTATTATTTAGGCGTACGTTGGCAATTGTTACCATTTGTAGGTAGTGATTCATGGCAACACTTTGTGCTGCCCATCTTCACAATTGTTGTTATAGAAGGGTGTCATATCTTATTGATGACAGCGCATCTGATTGCGCAAACGTTAGATCAAGATGCGTATCAACTTGCGCAGTTAAGACATTTCTCATTAAAAGCGCGTATCATCGTACAAATTAAAGAGATATTTGCACCACTAATGACCATTTCAATTAACAGTGTCATTCATTTAATTGGAAAAGCCGTAATACTTGAAGTCATCTTCAGCATGTCTGGAATAGGTAAATTGTTGATTAATGCTATTAACCAACGAGATTATCCACTAATTCAGGGCATTGTCATCTTTATCATCGTCTTTATTATGCTAATGAATTATTTAGGCGATATGATTATCTTGAAGAATGAACCTAGACTTCGACGACGTCATACCCAGCAGTCAGGCAATGAGAAAAGAGGTGCGATGTGATGAAAAAATATCAAACGTACATCGCAATAGGTTCACTATTAAGTTTGATAGTTGTATTAGTGACGTATGGTTTAATGCAAGACACGCAACATTTGAACCCACTTGAGTCACCTAATGGACAACATTGGTTGGGTACCGATCAATTAGGCAGAGACTTCTTAGTAAGACTGATTGTCGGTAGTCTTGTCACATTGAGTTTGACAGGTATAGTGATTCTATTAAGTGTTTGTATGGGACTTATCTTTGGCTTAATTGCAGGCATAGAAAGACGATGGTTAGATCAAATCATTATGTTTGTTGCTGATATGTTGTTGGCTATTCCGTCATTTATTATCGCATTAGTCATTTTAAGTTTAGTAAGTAACTCCATGATAGGTTTAATACTTGCTTTAACGATTGGATGGATAGGACGTTATTTACGTTACTTCAGAAATTTAACGCGAGATATTCAAAAACGTCCATTTGTTCAATATGCACGATTGAGTGGGAACTCAACATTCAAAACGACAGTAACACATGTGATTCCACATTTATTAAGTAATATATTCGCTTTGGTAACGGCTGACTTTGGCAAAATGATGCTCAGTATATCTGGCCTTGCCTTTCTAGGACTAGGTATTAAACCGCCGACGCCTGAGTTAGGAACCATTCTTTTTGATGGGAAAAGTTATTTCAACGGCGCACCGTGGCTCTTCTTCTTCCCTGGTGTATTGTTAGGAGGTTTCGCCTTATTATGTCAAATCATCAACAAAAAAATAACGCAGTAAATACGGTAGTCAACGTCAATCAATTATCGATTTTAAATCAAGAGAAAGTATTGTTAAAAGATGTTGATTTGACAGTAACTAAAGGTGCATTTCATTGCATTATAGGTGAAAGTGGCAGTGGAAAATCACTGTTAACAAGAACAATACTTGGAATGAAGCGGCCACAATTAAGTTATCAAGGAGATATTGACATCGATTTAACTAAAACAGATGCAGTGTTTCAAGATGTTCAAAGTAATATGTTTCAAAATATAACATTAGCTAAGCATTTCCAATACATTTATGAAGCCAATCGCACACATCTGACAAAACAGCGTATTAAGGATGATGTCTTACAGATGATGCAATTACTTGGCTTAAGACAAGGGGAACAATTACTTGAGCGTTATCCTTTTGAACTTAGTGGAGGTATGGCACAACGTGTCGCCTTTATAATGTCATTAATTAGACGTCCGGACTACTTATTTTTAGATGAACCGACGAGTGCACTTGATCAAGACAATGTTAAAAAGTTTATGCATTACCTTCTTAAGGCACAAGAACGCTACCAAATGACCATCGTTTTTATCACACACGATATTAACTTAGTGAAAGATTTTGCCACGCATATTAGTATTATGCAGCAAGGTCAATTGATAGAAAGTGGTGAGGCGGCGTCAATCTTAACTAAGCCGACACATAGTTACACGGAAAAATTAATTGCGATTGCACATCGGAGACAACCTTATGCTTAAAATAGAGAGATTAACCAAATATATAGATACGCAACTGATATTTAAAGAGATATCATGTACAATGAATGACCAGCACTTACTCATAAGTGGTGAGAGTGGTTGTGGTAAATCTACGTTAGCCAAGATTATCGCTGGCTTAGATACGGACTATCAGGGCAAATTATATCTTAATGGGCGCTTACGTGAATCTTATACGTCTAAAGAGTGGATGAAGCACATCCAATATGTACCTCAATATCAACGTGATACCTTAAATCAGCGTAAAACGGTGTTAGCTACACTATTAGAACCACTTAAGAATTACAAGGTAGACAAACAGCGTTATACATCAAGTATTGAAGCAGTGCTTGAACAGTGTAACTTACCACACGATATACTTAAGCAGAAAGTATCGACGTTAAGTGGTGGTCAATTTCAACGCGTTTGGATAGCTAAAGCTTTAATATTAGAACCAGAGATCCTCATATTGGATGAAGCTACAACCAACTTAGATGTCATTAATGAAGAAGCGATACTTCAAATGCTAATGTCTTTAAAGACGACGCAATTAATCATTATTTCACATGATGCATATGTCTTAAGCCGATTTAACGGTATTCAATTACCGCTCAAACAATGGAATCAGTAGCGTTGAAATATAGTCACACGTCACCTCCCTCAGCCTGTTTTAAATCGTAAACAATAAAGAAGTTTGAAACTATTTAAAACAGGGCATATTTTACTAATTAAACCTTTCATGAAAAATGAAACGGCATAAGGTTTTTAACTTTTATAGGGGGATTGTCACATGAATATATATAAATTACGTTACCAACATTACAAAGATATCGTAGATGATAATATCTTAACGGTCTTTGTATTAGCTAAAAATGAAGAAGAAGTTGAGCAATTTGCGAAAAAAGTAAGTTATGCAGTTGAGAGTATTACTAAAATCTCTCAAGAAGCGTATGAAAAAGAAAAAGAAAAAAATGAACACTTCGGACTTGAACATGCTGAAAATTATTTAGATTAATCGTCCGTTACTGTGAATCATTAGAAGAGTCCGGGACATAAATAATATAATGAAGCTATTTTGCAAATTCGCAGTAGCTGACTGAACTGAGAAGGCGCTTTAACAAAGCTTTTCTCAGTTTTAGTCATCCTTGCGGGGGTCGGGGCCCCAGCAAAGAGAATTTCATCAAGAAATTCTACAAG
>NZ_JAESLK010000039.1:0-5586 GCF_017892585.1 Staphylococcus sp. GDY8P57P
ATTTTTGTCCCGGACTCTTCTTAATATATATTTAATTTAATCAATGAGAAGATTAGCGTATTATAGACGTTCTTCTAACGCTTTCTTCTTATCTTCATATCCAGGTTTACCTAATAACGCGAACATGTTTTGTTTATATGCTTCAACACCAGGTTGGTTGAATGGATTAACACCTAATTGATATCCGCTCATTGCGCAAGCTAATTCAAAGAAGTAAACGACATAACCAAATGTTTCTTCATCTAAACGTGGTATATTCACAACTACGTTAGGTACGCCTCCATCAGTATGTGCTAATAATGTACCCTCAAATGCTTTCGTATTGACTTCATCAATTGTTTTACCTGCTAAGTAATTCAATCCGTCTAAATCATCACTATCTTCTTCAATTGTAAGATCGTGTTTAGGGTTGTTTACTTTTACAACTGTTTCAAATAAGAAACGACGTCCTTCTTGAACATATTGACCTAATGAATGTAAGTCCGTTGTATAGTTTGCGCTTGATGGATAAATACCTTTAAAGTCTTTACCTTCAGACTCACCGTACAATTGTTTCCACCATTCATTGAAATATTGCATTGATGGCTCATAGTTAATCAACATTTCAGTTGTATATCCTTTACTATATAAAATGTTACGGATTGTCGCATATTGGTACGCAATATTTTCATTTAAGTTGTCTGATGATAATTCTTTACGCGCTTTGTTAGCACCAATCATAATTGATTCAATATTAATGCCAGCTGTTGCAATTGGTAATAAACCTACAGCTGTTAATACTGAATAACGGCCACCTACATCATCTGGTACAACAAATGTTTCATAACCTTCATTATCAGCCAATTGTTTTAATGCACCTTTAGCTTTATCTGTAGTAGCAAAAATACGTTTTTTAGCTTCATCTTTACCATATTTTTCTTCAACTAATTGTTTAAACAGTCTGAATGCTACTGCAGGTTCTGTAGTTGTTCCAGATTTTGAAATTACATTCACAGAGAAATCTTTATCTGATAAGTAATCTACTAATTCTTTAGTGTATGTTGATGATAAATGATTACCAACAAATACAATTTCCGGATATTCATTTGAATTTCGGAATGAAGAAGTTAACATTTCGATAGCAGCACGTGCACCTAAGTATGAACCTCCAATGCCGATAACTACAAGTACATCTGAATTTGATTTAATGCGTTTTGACGCTTCAACAATTCTTGAAAATTCTTGCTTATCGTAATCTTCTGGTAGATTGACCCAACCTAAGAAATCACTACCTGCACCAGTACCTTCATGAATCGTTTTATGGATAGTTTTAACGATATCTTGTTGTTGATCAATTTCATGTTGACCAAAGAATTCTAATGCTTTGCCATAATCTAATTGAATATGAGTCATTTTATAAAAGCCTCCTGTATGTCCTTGTTGATTTAATTTTACTAACTTTATGCTATCTATTCAATTGACATGACTGACTATTCACATATTTTCAAATTAATTCAACAATTTTAAGACATTTTCTAATAATTCAAAAATGAATATTTTATAAATAAAATAATAATGCTGAAAATGGGTCATGTTGCATTATATCCTTTAATTCAATGCAATTCATTATTATATACAGATTTTAAAATTTTGTATATTTATGTAAAAAAATGGTTTTATTTTCATTTGATATCTGTTAGTATTAATTTATATCAATTTTCAGAAAAATTATGAGGTGAATTTTAATGAAAGAGAAAATCGTATTAGCATATTCAGGTGGATTAGATACAAGTGTTGCCGTTAAATGGCTTATAGATAAAGGCTATGATGTTGTAGCTGTATGTTTAGATGTTGGTGAAGGTAAAGATTTAGATGTCGTTTATTCTAAAGCATTAGATATGGGGGCAGTTGAGTGTCACATTATTGATGCAACGAAAGAATTTAGTGATGATTTCGTAAGTTACGCTATCAAAGGTAATTTAATGTATGAAAATAGTTATCCACTCGTATCGGCGTTATCACGTCCACTTATTGCGAAGAAATTAGTTGAGATTGCAGAGAAAACGAATTCAATAGGTATTGCGCATGGCTGTACTGGTAAAGGTAACGACCAAGTTCGTTTCGAAGTTGCTATTAAAGCGTTAAACCCTAATCTTAAGACATTTGCGCCAGTTAGAGAATGGGGCTGGAGTCGTGAAGAAGAAATTGATTATGCTATCAAACATAACATCCCTGTTGGCATCAATCATGATTCTCCGTATTCTATCGACCAAAACTTATGGGGCAGAGCAAATGAATGTGGTATTTTAGAAGATCCATATGCTGCACCACCTAAAGACGCTTATGACTTAACAGCAGAATTAGAAGATACACCGGATACACCAGATGAAATCATTCTTTCATTTAAAAATGGTATTCCTGTTCAATTAAATCATAAAGATTATGACCTAGATCAATTAATTTTAACTTTAAATGAATTAGCTGGGAAACATGGTATTGGACGTATCGACCATGTTGAAAATCGTCTAGTTGGTATTAAATCTCGTGAAATATATGAAACACCTGGTGCTGAAGTTATCTTAAAAGCACATAAAGCACTTGAGACATTAACCTTAACTAAAGATGTAGCTCATTTTAAACCAGTAATAGAGAAACAATTTGCTGAACAAACATATAATGGCTTGTGGTTCTCACCATTAACAGATAGCTTAAAATTATTTATCGATAGTACACAACAATATGTTGAAGGTGATGTCAGAATTAAACTATTTAAAGGTAATGCAATTGTTAATGGAAGAAAGTCTCCATATACTTTATATGATGAAAAATTAGCAACATATACTAAAGAAGATGCATTTAATCAATCAGCAGCTGTAGGTTTCATCGATATTTATGGTTTACCTACTCAAGTCAATGCTTATCTTCATGGAGGTTATAGTAATGAGTAGTAAAGCATGGGGTGGCCGTTTTCAACAACAACCAGAAGATTGGGTCGATGAATTTAATGCATCGATTGATTTCGACCAAACATTGTTAGATGAAGATGTTCAAGGTAGTATTGCACATGCGACCATGTTAGCTAATCAACATATCATTTCGCAAGATGACAAAGAAGCTATCATTAATGGATTAAAAGAGATCCAACAAGATTTCTATAATGGTAAGCTTGATTTTAAGAAGTCACTCGAAGATATTCATTTAAACATCGAACATGAACTCATTCAACGCGTTGGTGACGCCGGAGGTAAATTGCATACAGGTCGTAGTAGAAACGACCAAGTTGCCACTGATTTGCATTTATATGTTAAAAAAGAAGTCCAAGAAATCCAAACACTTATACGTTCATTCCAAACATCCATTCTTAACCTAGCACAATCACATGTCGACACTATTATGCCAGGTTATACGCATTTGCAACGTGCACAACCCATTTCATTTGCACACCATGTTATGACGTATTTCTGGATGCTTGACAGAGATTATTCACGCTTTGTCGATAGTATGAAACGTATTGATATTTCACCATTAGGTGCAGCAGCATTAAGTGGTACCACACACCCTATTGATAGACATGAAACGCAACAGTTATTAGGATTCGGCTCAGTTTATGAGAATAGTTTAGATGCAGTAAGTGATCGTGATTATATTATTGAAACACTGCATAATATTTCATTAACAATGATTCATTTATCACGTTTCGCTGAAGAAATTATATTTTGGTCAACAGATGAAGCGAAATTCATCACACTATCTGATGCATTCTCTACTGGTTCATCTATTATGCCTCAGAAGAAGAATCCTGATATGGCAGAACTTATTCGTGGTAAAGTCGGACGTACGACAGGCCATTTAATGAGTATGCTTGTCACACTAAAAGGTCTACCACTTGCCTATAATAAAGACTTACAAGAAGATAAAGAAGGTTTATTTGATTCAGTGCGCACAGTAAAAGGATCATTGCGCATTTTTGAAGGTATGTTAGATACAATGACTGTCAATACAGACCGTCTCAACGAAACCGTACATCAAGACTTTTCAAATGCAACAGAATTAGCCGATTATTTAGTAGCTAAAGATGTGCCTTTTAGAACAGCGCACGAAATTGTTGGAAAAATCGTCTATGAATGCATTCAACAAGGTATTTATTTATTAGATGTACCACTTGCGCGTTACCAAGAATTAAATGCAAACATTGATCAAGATGTTTATGATTATCTTAAACCCGAAAATTGTCTTAGCCGTAGAAAAAGTTATGGTTCTACAGGTCAAGATGCAGTACGCCATCAACTTAACGTTGCTAAGAAAGTATTAAATAACGATACCTTATAAAGGCTTGGAATGGGGCAGAGTTCATTCATTATTCTGCCCCACTCTAGCCTTTTTTGTTAACATTATTGAGTGAATTTTAACTATTTAATAATTATTTTAAGCTTTTGAAAATTCACTTCCTTTCATAAATATGCTTTGCTAGATTTTAACTGTAACTTTAACTGTGAAAGGATGAGTTTGTTGAAAGCAAAGAAAAAAGGTATCATTTCAAGTCTAACTATAGTTACTTTAGGGTTAGTGATTATACATACGCCTGTTGAAGCAAGTGGTAGTGCGATCTCAAATACTATAACGCCGAACCAATCTAGTACTTCTACACCTCAAGATAATCAATCACAATGGACAACCAATTTAACAGGAGAACGCTACACTACTATTGCTCATCGTGGCGCAAGCGGCTATGCACCAGAGCATACATTTGCAGCCTATGACAAAAGTCACAATGAGTTAGGTGCTTCATATATTGAAATTGATCTACAACGTACCAAAGATGGTCATTTAGTCGCCATGCATGACGAAACAGTTGACCGTACAACGAATGGCTCAGGACGTGTCGAGGATTACACTTTATCGGAATTAAAGAAGCTTGACGCTGGTTCATCTTTCAATGAACAACATCCTCAATTTGCTAATGATCGATATAAAGGTGCTACAGTTCCAACATTAGATGAAATTTTGACACGTTATGGTACAGATGCCAATTATTATATCGAAACAAAGCAGCCTGATGTTTATCCTGGCATGGAACAACAACTTTTAGACACACTGGACAAACACAATATGCTTACTTCTAACGCGCTTCAGCATGGTCACGTATTGATACAATCATTTTCAGAAGCGAGTTTATTAAAAATGCATCAACTAAATGCGAATGTGCCATTAATTCGTTTATTAGACAAAGGCGAATTAGCACAACAAAGCGATGCCGATTTACAACGCATTCGTTCTTATGCAATTGGTGTAGGTCCTGAATATAGTGATTTAAACGAACGAAATACAGCGCATTTAAAAGACCTCGGCTTTCTTGTACACCCATTTACTGTCAATGAAACGGCTGATATGCAGCGTTTAAACCAATATGGTGTTGATGGTGTGTTCACTAACTATGCTGATCAATATAAAGCAATCAGTGCTCAAAAATAAAAGTATGACTATGGTTCATAAATTAATAATTTAGAGAATAACAAAATAAACGCTATCGCTTGTTTTTGTATCAAAACAAACGATAGCGTTTTAATTATAGGCGCTTCGTCAAATGGGAGCGGGACAGAATTCTTT
>NZ_JAESLK010000004.1:0-54593 GCF_017892585.1 Staphylococcus sp. GDY8P57P
TTCGCAGTAGCTGACTGAACTGAGAAGGCGCTTAATTCAAGCTTTTCTCAGTTCTAGTCATAGTTGGGAGTCGGGGCCCCAGCAAAGAGAATTTCATCAAGAAATTCTACAAACAAAGCAAGCTGGGAGTGGACGACGAATTTAAAAGAATTCTGTCCCACTCCCTATCATTTCAAATTAAAACTGTTTTAATAAATTAGCCATTTCAATCGCACTCACTGCCGCTTCGGCACCTTTATTTCCTGCTTTAGTACCCGCTCTTTCAACTGCTTGTTCAATACTTTCTGTTGTTAATACACCAAATATAACTGGTGTATCACTCACGTCATTTGCCTTAGAAACACCTTTAGCTACCTCATTACATACATAATCATAATGAGATGTTGCGCCTCTTATAACACAACCTAAAGTTATAATTGCGTCATATGCACCTTTCTGGGCAAGTTTTTTTGAGACTAATGGAATCTCAAATGCACCAGGGACATATGCAACATCTATATTACTCTCTTCAACACCATGACGTACGAGTGTATCTTTCGCACCATCTAATAGACGATTGGTAATAAAATCATTAAAACGACTTACTACAATTGCTACTTTTAAATCTGTTCCTACTAATTTACCTTCAAAGTTCATATTTATTCCTCCTAAATTAAATGACCCATTTTGATTTTTTTAGTATTCATATACTCATGGTTATATTCAGTTTCTGCCACTATAATTGGTGTACGATCCGCAACTGTAATACCATATTCAGATAAACCTTCAAATTTTTTGGGATTATTACTTAACAAGTTCACTTGTTGTACATTAAAATAATTTAATATTTGTGCTGCAATGTGATAATCTCTCAAATCTTCATCAAAACCTAAAGCTAAGTTCGCTGTTACTGTATCATGACCCTGTTCAATCAATTCATATGCTCTTAGTTTATTTATTAACCCTATCCCTCTACCCTCTTGAGGTAAATAGATAATTAAGCCACCATGCGAATGAATATATTTCATTGCCGCTTCTAGTTGTGCACCACAATCGCATCTTTGACTATGGAAGATGTCACCTGTTAAACAAGCAGAGTGAATACGTACATTTTCAGTCGCACGCGGTTTACCCTTAGCAAGTACAACAATTTCTTCATTTGTTAATGGTGATTCAAATCCATACATTTCAAAAGAACCGTAATCTGTTGGCATATTTACCTTTGCTTTCAATTCAACATTAGCGTTTTTGTCCTTCTGGTATTTAACTAAACTTTTAATTGTAATCATTTTAAGGTCATGACGTTGTTTAAAAGCTTCAAGTTGTTCACCTTTAGCCATAGTGCCATCTTCGTTCATAATTTCGCATATTACACCAGCTGGCTTAGCTTGCGTAAGTTTGGCTAAATCAACAGCCGCTTCAGTATGACCGGTACGTTCTAATACACCCTTTTCCTTAGCAATGAGTGGAAATAGATGACCAGGTTTATGAAAATCCGACGGTGTAGATTCAGGATTAATTAAAGCACGTGCCGTTGCCATTCGGTCAAATGCACTTATACCAGTTGAAGTTGTTACATGATCGACACTAACTGTGAAATTCGTTCCAAAGTCATCCGTATTATGGTCAACCATCGTTGTTAGATTTAATCTTTGAGCTATATCTTTACTAATTGGTGCACAAATTAATCCTCTACCTTCTTTTGCCATAAAATTGATGGTATTATCATTCATCCATTGCGTAACAGCAACCAGGTCACCTTCATTTTCACGATCTTCATCGTCCACTACAATAATACTTTCACCACGTTGTAAAGCATTTAGTGCATCTTTTATCTCATCAAATTTCATTTTATCTTACGCCTCCTAAAATCCAAATGCTTTCAGCTTATCTAATGTAAGTTCTGATTCATTTCTACTCATCATTCGCTCAACGTATTTGAAAAGAACATCCGTTTCAAGATGAACTGAATCTCCTTTTTGCTTTGAAGATAAAATCGTTGAACGTCTCGTTTCAGGTATTAAATGAATATCAAAACTATCATTTCGAAGATCGAAAACAGTTAAGCTTACACCATCTACAGTGATAGAGCCTTGTTTAACCATTTGTTTAATAATCGTTGGCGATGCTTTAATCGAAACAATTCTTGAATTAGGTGTTTCGTTTACATGCGTAATCACACCTTTATCATCGACGTGACCTAAAACGAAATGACCTCCAAAGCGACCATCTCCTGGCATTGCGCGTTCTAAATTCACTTCATCATTTTGCTTAATTTGTGATAAGTATGTTTTATCTTCAGTACCTTTAATAACTTGTACCGAAAAAAAGTTACTTGTAAAATCAATCACCGTTAGACATGCACCATTCACACTAATAGAATCACCAATGTGCATGTCTTCTACAATCGTTTGACAAGCAATATCCAGTGTTCTAACTGATTGATGCGTACGAATATTCTTAACAGTACCAATTTCTTCAACGATACCTGTAAACATGAGTTGTCACTTCTTTCGCAAGATCATTTTTAAGTTTTGATTAATTAACTCAGTAGAAATAATTTCAAATTGCGTGGCGTGGTTTAAATCAATGACATCATTCGTTTGATAGAATTGATTTTTCCCAGAACCACCTATTATTTTCGGGGCGTAATAAATAATAAGTTGATTGATAAAATGTGTTTGGAGAAATTCTGAAGTTACACGAGGTCCAGCTTCTATTAATAACTTACCAATACCTCGCTTATAAATATCTTTTAAAATATCTTTTAAATTACATTCAGTTAAATAGATTATTTTGACATTTGAATTTGGACTTTTTAGATGCTCATTTTCTGTGTATATCCATACTTCGCTTGAAGAATCTTGGAACAATTGCTTTGTAAAGTCAATGTTGCCACTTCTTGATAAAACGATTCGAATTGGATGTTTACCGTTTGGAATACGTGTCGTATATTGGGGATTGTCAGCGATAATTGTGCCATTACCCGTTAATACAGCATCATGCGTATGTCTTAAATGATAAACATCTTGTTTCACATCTGAATTTGTAATCCATTTGCTTTGACCCATATCAGTAGCCTGTTTACCATCTAATGATACAGACACTTTCATCGTGATTTCAGGTAATTGTTCTGACTTAGCTTTGAAAAAGTCACGATACAACGCAGCTGCATCTTCAGAGTATTGATATTCAACTTCAATGCCAGCTTGTTCTAATATAGCATCCCCTTCAGAAGGTAATGTTGTATCTTTAACAGCGTAAACAACTTTACTTAGTCCAAATTCTATAATTTTATTCACACATGGTGGAGTGGAGCCAAAGTGCGTACAAGGTTCTAACGAAATGTAAATCGTTCCACCTTTTGCATTTTCTCCAGCCATATCAAGTGCTTGTACTTCCGCGTGTTTATCACCTTGTTTAAGATGTGCACCCAGTCCGACAATTCTACCGTCATTGACTACGACAGCACCCACTGGCGGGTTAACACCCGTTTGACCTTCAACCATTTGTGCGAGTTGTATTGCATAATTCATAAAATAACTCAATTCATCACCTCAAAATAAAAATTCCCTATACCAATAAAACAATTACAGGCATAGGGAAATTAAATATATGTTCAAATAAGCTTACAACATTTCTTAAATGTGTATGCTAAATAAGCGTCATTAAAACTTAAATTGACGTCTCGATTCTTTCTCCCATCCAGACTTTCACTGTCGGCTCTAGACTTTCACTAGATCAGCCATCAAAGTAGTTAACCATATACTTTGACAGGTCGCAGGCTTAATTTACTGCCGGTTGGGAATTGCACCCCGCCCCGAAAGAATTCATATGAAATTGTGATTATTAGAGTTAATGTAGTTTGATTACTACACTAATCATCATACGCTTATTGTTTAAAAATTACAAACCGTCTACGCTATATAATATTAAACAGTGTAACCATTGATGCAATTTAGTCATTTAAGTGTAAACATGCACTTTAAGCATCGAAGTGATCAAACTTACTTTGATTGTCGTACATATAGTTGACAGAACTCACTGCTTGATCAACGATCATCTTTACACCATTTCTTAACTTGTTAACACCGTTCGTCACTTGTCCAATGGCAATCATATTATTTAATGTTCCATATCTTGGGCTAATGACTTGATTCGTTTCTGGAATAATTTGAATACCGCCCATTGGGTGCGGCTGAACGATTTGTCGATTTTGAAGGTTCAGTATAAGCTGATCTTCATCATCTAAATCTGACAAATGTGTTTTGGATCCAGTTGAATTGATTATGACATCATATGGTTTAGGTTGTCGCTCATCTTTAAATTTTAATAAATAACCGTCATCTGTATGTTTAATATCCTCTAATCCTCTTTTAATAATAAGTGATTGATTACGTATGAGTTTAATAATTAATTCTGCTGTACGTGGTGGCATTGGATTTGAATTTAATTGAATATGTTTCGAAAATCGCTTATCAAAGGCTTGCTGATCTTCTCGACTGAAACTATTCCATATCCAATTCAAATTCTCTTTAACATTTTCAATCAAACTTTGAAATACTCCGATTTCATTTGCACGTTCGAGATCATATTGTAAATCTTTAATTGTATTACCGGTACGTCTATGTATTAATTTATCTAACTCTATATTACGGTCTTCACATTCTTGTTGAAATAATTCAAAAGCAATTTCTAATGGAACATTTCCAAAATGTTTTCCTTTTAGCTCATTAAACTTTTGTTTAGTTAAATATTTGAATTCAATATCAACCATATTCCCTCTTACACTTGGCAGATGTGCTGAACGACTCGTCATAGTAATTGGCAACTTAGGATGATGTGTAGCGACATACCTAACAACATCTAAACTAGCTAATCCAGTTCCAATTATGGCTATATCATCTGATTCTGAAACTTCATCCAATGTATTATATGTAGGATAAGGTGTTTGAATATATCCTTTTTTACCTTTTAATTGATACGGATCATGATAAGCGAAAGTACCTGTCGTTAAGAAGATATAGTCGTATTCTTTCCATTCACTCATATCTTCTGATGTACATACATAATATTTTAATGTCGTCTCATCTATTTCTGAATTTGTAAAAATCTCACGAACTGGACGCTTGATAACGGAAAGATTATCAAATAATAAGTCAAAGTTAGATAGATAAGATTTCATATAATGACCAAACACAAATCGAGGTAAGTACTTAGGATTATCAAATTTAAACTCTGATTGTTCTTGATACCAATTCCAGAATTCTTCATCATCATCTAAATTTAAACTCATCTGCTTTGTTGGCAAATTGATGAGTAACTGACTACTGTCATTTTGAAATGGCACACCTTGTCCCATATTCTTTTCATTATCATAGACATCTACCTCTAAATATTTAAATGCTTCATTTTTGACTAACTGCCTTAAAACACTCACACCAGCTGTACCCATTCCAATTATAGCTACACGCATATATCATCATCCTTCTTTATTACTCTAAAAAGACTTTTTAATATATCTATTATATCAATATCATAAATCGCTTAAAATAATTTATACTTATATGTTATTCTCATCATTTTTCTATTAATTCAGCAATTATGGTAGTATTAAGGTATTGAGGTGAACAAAAATGAAATTTATTTTAAAAGTTTTTGTCGTAATGATTATAGCCTTTAGTTGGTTAACTAAGAAAAATAAAGCAGAATAAATAAATCTATTTTTTATCCTAAAAAGCCAACGTCAACACTAATTCACACAAGTGTCGACGTTGGCTTTTACTAAATAATAATTTTATTTTTGATGTTTATTGTCATCTTTATATACGTATAATTTAAAATATTTACCTTCAGTTTTCATTTCTTTATAAAAATCAGCAATGATTTCAGCATTACTTTCTGCCCATTTTATATCAGTAGCATATTGATGTTCACCTGGATTCTTAGGATTCCATCTCATACTGTAGAGCGTATTTTGATCTTCGTGAGATAAGAAATGTTGGTGAATAAAGTCAGCGCCACCTTTGATTGCTTTTTCAGGTGTGTCCCAACCATGTTTTTTTGCGTACTCTGAACCCGTTTTAATTGGATCACTATCTAACGCGCCTACACCGTAGAAGTTATAATACTTCTTACCGTCAATTTCTACCCCGTTGGCTAATTCACTTTTAACTGAACCTGTTTCTAATAAAGCATGTGAAATTAAATATACTTCGTTAACATGCTTTTCTTTGGCAGCACTAATGAAAGCGTCAGTATGTTTCAATAACATTGGTCGGTCGAATAACATACGTTTAATACGATTTTCATCAATGCCTTGATATTTAGATAAATCTAAAAATTGATACTTTTGTTTGTCATCATCAATGAACTTACTACTGTCCATTGCAGCTTTTATTTCACTATCTGAAGCATCTCTCCAAGCAGTATTATTCTTGTTAGAGACTTGTTGGCTTGTGTAATTATCAATTTGTTTATTCGCAGCTTTATTTAATGTTACATCTAAATGTTCTACGCGTTCTTCTTCATTAACATGCTTAAAGAATATTTGATCTGAAATCATATTAAAGAATATAAAACCTGCTGCAACTAAAACAATCAATAACCCCACTAGGCTAATAATTGAGCCTTTTTTGTGCTTCGTCATATTCACACCTCTTAGGTCAATGTTGTTTTTATTTAAAATCTTTTATGATAATAAAGTTTAACATTATTAATTCTTATAAACAATTTTATACTTGCAATGTTACATATTCATAAAATAAAAGTAATCAAAATGAAACTTTGCAAAATAAAAAGTAATGAAACATATAGAATTTCATTACTTGATTCTCACCAGAAGTACTTTATCTATCAATTATCTTTACGATAATCCATCATAATAAAACTCGCTGCTTGAGATCTATTCTTGTAATAATATTGATTTAAATCAACTGTTCCTTCTATTTCACCATCTCGATACATCATTTCATTTGTAAAATTATTAATCATTACAAATTCAGAACGATCTCTTATAATGTCTAAATCATCATTTCTTGCGAAGAAATGCTCAAGATTTAAATGTGCGTAATCCAACTTTATACCTCCCATGTTACAAATTGACTAAAATTTAAATATATTGATGAATGTAAGGTATGTCCATAATGATTTTGTCGTATTGCTAAGTTATATGCGTCTTTAGACATGATTTTACAGTTTATAGTTAATCTATGCTTACTATTTAACACCCTTTTGTTAAATTACGCAAATGATAATTTAAATAAATTACTTTAAATTATATATATCCGGAAATTTCATTTAAGTACTTAAATTAGGAGCGAATCTCTGAAGTATTGAATTTTAATGACATATATCATAAACATCATAAAATGATTCACTATTTGTTAAAGCATTATAACGTCAAGTATAATTATGATGAATTTTATCAATTATTACTCATAAAACTGTGGCAATTATCTAAGAATTACAATGATAATTCAAATGTAAGTTTATCCTCGTTTCTCTACCAACGACTCAATTTTTATTTAATTGATTTATTCAGAAAAGAAAGTTTAAGACCTGACATGGTCGACGTTGACATCTCAACCTCCCCACACCTTATCTCCGCTTCAATAGAAACATCAATCTTTAATAATAATGATATGACACAATTGTTAAATCCTAGAGAACTTGAATGGTATAACTATTTCATTCAAGGTTATAAACAGTTTGAAATTGCCGAATTAATGCATGTGTCTGTATCTAGTATTAAAAACTATAAAGCTTCTTCTATAAAAAAACTCAACAACTATTATGTCAAAGGTGAGTAATATGATACCACACAACACACACCATCTTCTTTATCTCCAAACTTTGCAGGCTAATACGCATAAAACGACATGTTGTTTTTCAACATATAATATGGTTTTACCTTTTCCAATAAAAAAAGTACTGATTTATTATTTTGAACAGCATAATCAATCGTATTCACAAAGATTAAAGGTAGCGAAACGATTGTTAGCGATTCATAAACTCGTACCTTTATATATATCTGACAAAGCCGTACTGTTCCCTATTAAACATCAACGTGCACCCTTGCAAACCTATATTAATGCATTGAACATTATAGGGTTAACATCAAGTAAAGATGGCGTAATCATAACGTTTGATAATAATATCCAATTACGTGTTGATGAGCCCTACACTTTAATTTATAAAAAGTGGCAAGAGAGTACTTTATTATTTCATTTAATGCATAAAACTATGCAGATTTATTAAATTTGTATTCAAGTAACTTTTTAGTGAAAAATGCAGTAACTGATTTAATCAGCATTAAACTTACGATTGCCAATAGTATTGCACCTATTAAAATTAAGACGACATTCAATATTGGCATTGATACCTGTGGATTGATAAAATAATTGACTGCAGTTAAACTCGTAATAAATCCTGTTAAAAATAAGCCAAGTAAGAAAGCGTAAATAAGCACCATACTAATGAGTAAAAGAAGCAATGTAGTACTTGCTACTTCTTTTTGTTGAAACACATTATTCTTCAAGAATTGATTCGCAAAATGAATAGGTTTACGATACTGCTTCGTCTGAATTTCCCCTTCTTGACGCTCAACTTCATGGCGATATTCCACTAAACTATCATGTAATTGCTTTTTTTCTTTCTTATTCAAAAACCACAATTGTTTTTTTACTTTCTCTTCAAAATCTGTTCGTTTCATACTTTGTGGTTATCTCCTTTTTAAGTTATTTCTTTTTAAAATTTTAACGACGTTGACATTTAGAAACAAGTTGGAATAGTATCTCTTATTAATATAAAAATACCCCGTAGCTATGTTGCTGATATTGTTAATATCATTCTACATTCTAATACGTTTATACCAGTGACTTATAGAATGTCTTAACACTATCTAATGCTACGGAGTCAGTTGTTAAATTTAATTATGCTTAAAGAATAGATAGCCCTGAGCTTTGAATATCTTTAGCAAATCCTTTAACCGTATCTACTGATAATTCATTAATATCTCGCCCTAAATTCGTATTCACTTTCTTCACTACATCGGCAGGACATGTAATTATGTCGGCACCAATTTCATCAGCTTGAATGACGTTAAATAGTTCACGGCAACTTGCCCATAATAATAATACGCCTTCTTTACTGTGGGCAACGTCAACTGATTCTTTCATTAATGGTAATGGATCTACACCTGTATCAGCAATTCTTCCAGCAAACACTGAAATATATGTAGGTACACCTGCAGTGACTGCTTCTGTAATTTCTTTAACTTGTTCAATCGTGTATACCGCTGTTACGTTTAGACGCACATTGTTAGCAGATAACTTTTTAATTAATGGGATAGTTGATTCACCTTTTGTGTTAACCACTGGAATTTTAACAAATACATTTTCGCCGTATTGTTTTAAAATTTCAGCTTCTTTCTCCATTGTTTCTAAATCATCTGCGAACACTTCAAATGAAATTGATGCATCTGGAATCGCTTTAACTGCTTCTTCTGCAAATGTTTTGTAATCCGTTACACCTGCTTTCGCCATTAAACTAGGATTTGTAGTGAAACCATCTACTTCTTTATTCTTATAAGCTGCTTTCATTTGTTCAATGTCTGCACCATCTGCAAATACTTGTACATTTAATTTTGTCATTGTATTTCTTCCTCCTTTAATTTCGATTACGATGATAGTTAAGTTACATCACAATGGAATTTATATGTATGTACGCATGTTCTTATGATGATTATACTATGCCGTAACAATAAAATATTTATAAATTATTTATATCATTCTTAGAATTACTAAGCGAATGTTTTGCCTTTTTATGAAAATAAAATTCAAAATTGACGAGTCACTATTAAATTATAATTAAAATGTGGTAATATGATTAAATGAAATTAGGTAGGAGGAACACAATGTCTAAGCCAAAAAAATACTTCTATATCTCAGTGATTTTACTTATAATAAGCTTTTATTTTAATACATTTAATCCACTATTAAGTCAGCAAATTAATTCTGTTAAATATTTACTCATTGCCTGTAGTATTGTTAATGTTATTGTTTTAATTGCTTCGATTATCTTTTCAGATAAAGCAATCAAACATTTAGGCGATAAACAAGGCTGGATTAGAATTGCTAGTAAAATTTTACCAATCATTATTTTATTCGTAATTGTATTCCATATCTTTGCTTCAATCAAAACGTTTGGCATTCTTTCGTAATCGAGTGGATATGACAGAATAATGATTTAATTGTAATAAAACAAGAAATAGGTGTGACAAAATGCAATATTTATTTGTGTTTATCGGTGGTATGGTTGGTGCATTATTGAGATACATCTTATCAACATTGAATACGGGCTCTGGCTTACCTATTGGGACGTTAGTCGCAAATTTAGTTGGTGCATTATTAATGGGATATTTGTCATCTCTAACCATACAATTTTTCAAACATAAACCCATGCTTAAAAAAGGATTAACTACGGGGCTATTAGGTGCGTTAACTACCTTCTCAACCTTCCAATTCGAGTTAGTGACTATGTTTCATGATCATCGTTTCATATTGCTATGTTTATACGGATTATTAAGTTACGTTGGAGGCATCTTATGCTGCTGGTTAGGCGTTAAATTAGGAGGGGCACGTGTATGATTAATTTAGTGCTCGTTATGGTTGGCGGAGGTTTAGGTGCTGTCGTGAGAGCTTGGCTATCAGATTTCTTTAATAGTAAGGTTTCTTCACCCATACCCGTTGCTACGTTAATTGTCAATATTGTAGGCAGTTTTTTAATCGGGTTCGTATTCGGAATCGCTCTGAATCATCAGTGGTTTTCAATGTTGTTTATCACTGGCTTTCTTGGTGGTTTAACAACTTTTTCAACCCTGTCACATGAACTTGTCCAATTATTGTATCCACATTTTAAACCGATTCGTTTTTTGAGTTATTCCATTTTACAATTTATCGTAGGATTTATATCATGCTATGTAGGTTTCATATTATAAAACACTTCATTGTTAAAAGTTTAAAAGCTTTTAACAATGAAGTGTTTTTAGTTAATTATTAGCCCTCGAATGTTTCTGGATCAGGACCAATACGTTGGTCTTTATTTAAATTGTCAATTCGTTCCATTTGTTCATCAGTTAATTCAAAGTCAAAGACATTGATATTCTCTTCTATTCTTTGTGGCGTGACTGATTTAGGAATCACGATAACACCATGTTGTATATTCCATCGTATCACGACTTGAGCTGCAGTTTTATTCACTTCTTTACCAATTTGGTTCAACGTTTCATCATCTAAAATTTGAGCATTCATAAATGGTGACCATGACTCCATGTAAATATTTTGCACTTCTAAATATTTACGTAATGCCTTTTGCGTGAAATATGGATGAAATTCCACTTGGTTGATCACAGGTTTGATAGAAACTTGAGCTAGTAATGCTTCAAAGTGTTCTGCATTAAAATTACTTACGCCAATATTTTTAACCTTATCATCTTTATATAAATCTTCCATACCTTTCCAAGTATCTATCATGATTGCCTCATTCGTACCAGGCCAATGCACAAGGTATAAGTCTAAATAATCCAAGCCTAGCTTGTTGATGCTTGTTTCATAGGCTTTTGCTACATTTTCTCGACCAAAATCTTCAAAATATAGTTTAGATGTAATAAATAAGTCTTTACGTTCTAGACCTGTAGCAACTAAACCATCCTGGATTCCTAAACCGACTTGTTCTTCATTACCATAAACTTTAGCTGTATCAATACTACGATAACCAGAAACGATTGCGTGTTTAACTGCTTCTCTACATTCATCATTATTTTCTACTCTAAACGTTCCAATACCAACTTTAGGCATTGTGTGACCATTGTAAAATTCAATTGTTTCCATTCACGGTACCCCTTTTCTTTAAAATATGTATTATCTTATTCCCTTATTTAAACCATTTAAAAACGGGAATGGAACAGAATTCTTTTTAAATTCGTCGCTCCACTCCCGCAAGAATAACAATAATCGAGAAGCGCTTAATTTAAGCGTCTTTTCAGTTCAATCAGTTACTGCGAATTTGCAAAGTAGCTGATTGATATGTTTGTTATATCAGATTAGAAATTAATTAAATGATTCAATTTTGTCCATAACATCTTGTAATTCATCCACATTATATTGAATACGTCCATGGAACACAAACTTATTGAAGAACTCATCTAATTGATCAGGTCCTACGAGTACTTTAACACTTGAACTTTGTGCATAATTTGAAATTGTGACGTCTCCATCATGTTTCGGATTGAAATATAAAATCGCTGTTGGCGTATATTTCGCACCCAACTGAGTTTGTAAATCTGACGCTAATTTCTCTATCGCAGCAAGCTGTTCAGAATAATTAACGAATGACAATGACGCTTTATCCTCATTTTGATCAAGTACTAACGTTTGTGGTGACTTAGCATCTAAATCTAACGTGTTAAAGATTTGTTCCATCATTGGTAATTCGTTAAATTGATTACCACTTATGCCTTGATATACATGTCCTTTTAATAATTGCGAATCTATAATATATAGACCAGTACGTGTAAGTACAAGGTGACTAATACGTTCAATATCATTAAACTCATTACTTGGAAGGAAGATATTTGCCATGATATGCATATCTTCAGGTCTGATACGTTTTTCTTTTACTAAACGCTCTCTAATACCAATTAAACGCATATCTGTCACATATTCACTTTTATTCTTAGAGAATAGTTTTAAGGCATCAATTTCACGGTCTTTACCGCTGACAGTTGCATCAAAATCTTCTTTTTGTTTAGTAACTTGCTTTTTATTTTGTATGCGCTCTTTTTCAAGTGCTTCGTCATGAGACGCTTTCATTTGTTTTTCTTTGAGATCATATTCTTCTTTTGTCTTTTGTTTAATATTATTTTTACTTTTAAGTGTAACTAAAAATAGAATTAAACAAATCGCTGCAACTACAATAGCTATGATTAAACCAATTTCAATTGGTCCAAGTGAATTCATTAAATCAACGCTCCTTTAATCTATCAGTATGTCTAATTATAATAGAAACAGTCCTTAATTTCGACAATTTCTTATAATATTATTTAAAGCGTTTATTAACTTTGAACAGCATCTTTTAATACGTTCACTTTGTCTAATTTTTCCCAAGGTAATAGTACATCAGTTCTACCAAAGTGACCATATGCTGCTGTTTGTTTATATATAGGATGTTTTAAATCTAACATTTTAATGATACCTGCTGGTCGTAAATCAAAGTTTGCTCTAACCGCTTCAACAAGTTGTGCTTCTGAAACTTTACCTGTCTTGAATGTATCGATTGAAATTGAAACTGGTTCAGCAACTCCAATTGCATATGCAAGTTGTACTTCACATTGATCTGCCAGTCCTGCAGCAACGATATTTTTCGCTACATATCTCGCTGCATAAGCTGCTGAGCGGTCTACTTTAGTTGGATCTTTACCACTGAAGCAACCACCACCGTGACGTGCATAACCACCATAAGTATCAACGATGATTTTACGTCCTGTTAACCCTGCATCGCCTTGTGGTCCACCGATAACAAATCTTCCTGTTGGATTGATAAAGAATTTAGTTTCACTATCAATTAAACCTTCTGGTACTGTTGGATAAATGACATGTTCTTTAATATCACTTTGGATTTGCTCTAATTCAACATCATCCGCATGTTGAGATGATACAACAATCGTATCAATACGTTTAGGTTTATCATCTTCATCGTATTCTACTGTAACTTGAACCTTACCATCAGGTCTTAAATAATCTAGAATACCATCTTTACGCACATCTGATAAACGCTTCGCTAATTGATGTGATAAAAAGATTGGTAACGGCATATATGTTTCTGTCTCATTAGTCGCATAACCAAACATTAAGCCTTGGTCACCCGCACCTGTAGCTTCAATTTCTTCTTCAGAAATATCATTTCTATATTCAAGTGCTTTGTCAACACCTTGCGCAATATCCGGTGACTGTTCATCGATTGCAGTTAATACTGCCATTGTTTGGTAATCATAGCCAAATTTAGCACGCGTATAGCCAATACCTTTAATTGTTTCTCGTACGACTTTGGGAATATCTACATAAGTAGAAGTTGATATTTCACCTGAAATGAGCGCCATTCCAGTTGTTACAGTTGTTTCACAAGCGACACGTGCATTGGGATCATCTTTCAAGATTTCATCTAAGATAGCATCAGACACTTGGTCAGCAATCTTGTCAGGATGTCCTTCTGTTACTGATTCTGAAGTAAATAAACGTTTATTGTAAGTCATGATTTGCTCCTTTTACCATTGTATTTACGAAAATTCTCTTTAAAATGTGAGCTCAAAAATAAAAGAGCCTTCTTCACTATTCAAGACAGAGAGAAGGCTCTTAAACGTCCATTCGCTCTTATCGTTCAGACGATTATATGTCTGCAAACGGTTTGGCACCTTTCTTTTAAAAAAGAGGTTGCTGGGTTTCATTGGGTCCATGTCCCTCCACCACTCAGGATAAGAGAATCCGTTAAGAACTATACTACCTAATTCACCAATTAATGTCAATTTTGTTTTTACATGTTTTTTTGTCTTTTCCAGGTGGAATAATTATGGCATTATGTTATACTATTTTCATGTAAAGGCTTACAATATTGAATTTCTATAACACACGCTGGAGGGATTGGGTATGTCAGTAGATACATACAGCGAAACACCTAAAATTAAAAAATTATTAGAAAAAGAAAGCTCTCTTTTTCAACTCTCAACAACTCAACTTTATTACAAAATAATGGGTAATAAAGAAGGAGAATTAACTGAACTTGGTGCGATTAATGCGAGCACTGGTAAATACACTGGACGTTCTCCAAAAGATAAATTTATCGTTACAGAACCTTCTTATAAAGATAATATTCATTGGGGAGATATTAACCAACCTATCGATGAAGAAACTTTCTTAAATCTTTACGCTAAAGTTTTAGACTATCTTGATACAAAAGATGAACTTTACGTTTTTAATGGCTATGCAGGTAGTGACAAAGATACACAATTGAAACTTACAGTTATTAACGAACTTGCATGGCACAACCTTTTTGCACAAAATATGTTTATTCGCCCAGATTCTAAAGAAGAAGCAAGTAATATTAAACCTAATTTCACTATTGTTTCTGCACCTCATTTTAAAGCTGACCCTGAAGTTGATGGTACTAAATCAGAAACATTTGTTATCATTTCATTCAAACATAAAACGATTTTAATTGGTGGTACTGAATATGCTGGCGAAATGAAAAAAGGTATCTTCTCAGTAATGAACTATTTACTACCAATGCAAGACATTATGAGTATGCATTGTTCTGCTAACGTTGGAGATAAAGGGGACGTTGCTTTATTCTTCGGATTATCAGGTACAGGTAAAACAACGTTATCTGCAGCACCAGATAGAAAATTAATTGGTGATGATGAGCATGGTTGGAATAAAAATGGTATTTTCAACATCGAAGGTGGTTGTTACGCTAAAGCAATCAATCTTTCTAAAGAAAAAGAACCGCAAATTTATAACGCGATTCAATACGGCACTATTCTTGAAAATACTGTAGTTAACGAGCGTGGCGCCGTTGACTTTGATGATAATTCATATACTGAGAATACCCGTGCAGCTTATCCAATTCATCACATTGATAACATTGTTCTACCATCTAAAGCAGCTCATCCTAATACAATCATTTTCTTAACAGCTGACGCATTCGGTGTATTACCACCAATTGCTAAATTAACTAAATCACAAGCGATGTACCACTTCTTAAGCGGCTTTACATCTAAATTAGCTGGAACTGAGCGTGGCGTTACAGAGCCTGAACCTTCATTCTCTACATGTTTTGGTGCACCATTCTTACCACTTAATCCTATTAAGTATGCAGATTTACTAGGTGAACTTATTGATAAACATGACGTTGATGTATACTTAGTTAACACTGGCTGGACAGGTGGTAAATACGGTGTAGGTAGACGTATCAGCTTACATTACACTCGCTATATGGTAGATCAAGCGATTAAAGGTAAATTGAAAAACGCTAAATTTACTAAAGATGAAAAATTCGGTTTAAGCATTCCTACAGAAATGGAAGACGTACCTAAAACAATACTCAACCCAATTAATGCTTGGAGTGATTCAGACAAATATCGCGCTCAAGCCGACGACTTAATTAAACGTTTTGAAGAAAACTTCAAAAAATTCGGTCCAGAAGTTGAAGAAATTGCTAATACAGGTGGCTTTAATAAATAATTAAATGGTCACATTCAAAAGGCAACGTACTTGGTAAAATTAACCAAGGTACGTTGCCTTTTTATTTACCCTCACATTTCGACATCCAATGATGTACATAGTTAAGTGCTTTTTTCATAGCTGGTGGTCTAGGCACATGACCTTCATCTATTTGATAAAACGTATCAAAGTCGACACCTTTAGAACTCAATTGCTTCTCTAAATAATAAGCATGGTGAATACCTACCTGTTTATCTTTACCCCCATGTACAATTAGGATTGGCGGACTATGCGCATCAATTAATTTTATAGCATCTCTTTTGTCATAGGCGTCTTTATGTTTATCAGGATGACCAACCATACGACGTAACATGCCACGTAAATCAACACGTTCCTCATACATTAAATGCATATCAGAAACCCCACCCCAGATAATATAACTATCTACCGGATAATCTTGATAAGTTAAGAGACCTTGTATTCCCCCTCTTGAGAATCCAATCATATGTACATAAGCATTTGGATATCGTTGTTTAAGTATTCTAATAAGGTACGTTACATCTTTTAAATCAGCGTTAGCAAACTCATCACGACCTTCACTGCCATTACTACCTCGATAGTAAGGTCCTATCACTAAAGTATCATCATTTGCAAACTGCATTAATCTGGCTGCACGTACACGACCAACTTGTCCCTTACCTCCTCGCAAGTACACCACAATTCTATTTACTGCTTTCTTTAGAGGACACATCTGTAATGCTTTTACTTTTAAGCCATCAACTGTATAAGTCATTTCATCAAATTGATGCGTTCTCGATGCTATAGGCATTTTCTTAGTCGCGATAATATCCAAGGTCTATCATCCTTTCGACACACTTCAGAATTGCGTCATCTTGAATTAAGTAACTTTGCATATCCAACGGAACATCACTAATATGCTTAAACAACAATGGACCTGTCGTTTCTAAATAATCACTTTTCTCTTTAATTGATTTGATTCTCACTATATATACATCTTTTTTGAAAATAGCGTTATCCAACGTGTGAACTTGATATTGTGCTATATAGTTAATCGTTTCAGGTATACCTCCAGTTTCTTCAAAAAGCTCTCTCTTGATTGCTTGTATACTTTGTTCTCCCTTTTCAACCTTACCACCTGGAAACTCAATGCCACGCATTTTGTGCTGAGTAAAAAGTAACTGGTTCTTATATAGTGGAATAGCTAAAACATGATTACCATCAGGACAGTCGTTGTTCGTTTTGTAACTCATTGTAACACGTCTATTATCTTTATCTAGAAACTCCATGTTCTATACTACTCCCTTCAATATGTTAAACTAATTTATAATCGTATTACTGGTTGGAGGCCTATAATGTTAAAAAAATTATTTCTTGGAATAATCCATATCTATCAACGCTATATTTCACCTATGACGCCACCTACATGCAGATTTTATCCTACGTGCTCAGAATATACACGAGAAGCGATTGAAGTTTATGGCCCACTCAAAGGTGGCTATATGGGAATTCGTCGCATTCTTAAATGTCATCCACTTCATAAAGGTGGATTTGATCCAGTTCCTTTAAAAAAGGATAAGGATAAGCATAAACATAGACACTAGTTTAATTTATATAATTTTGATTTATCGATTTGAGGAGGATGGAATAAAATCATCCCCTCTTTTAATTTGCCAACACCTTCCGTAAAATCGTCAGTAAAATAATAACCATCTGGGGTGACATCCCCTGGATAATCACCTTCTCGCGCTAACATTGCGGTAAAATATCTACTCAGTCCATATTCATACATGCCACCGATAACTACTTTAATATCATTAGATTTTAATTCACGTATCAATGATTGCACGCTATCAATACCACCCACTCTAAAAGGTTTAACAATCACTACTTTAATCGGGAATCGCTTAACAATTGACATAATACGATTGATATCAGTTGCTTTTTCGTCTATCGCAATCGCAGGATATTGCGTATGATCAATGTGTAAAATTGAAGACAACGATTTGAATGGCTCTTCTATATAAAGTATGTTTTGTGTCTCTATGGCTTCTAATTTCTGAAAATCTGACACATCCAGTGACTCATTAGCATCTAAAGCTAATTCATAATCAAAAGGCAATGCGTCATTTAACAGTGAAATATCATTATTCAATTGACTTGTCCATTTTAATTTAATGCGTTTAGGTTGCGTTTGTACTAAATCATCAAGTTGTTGTGCACTAATACCACTAATGGTTGCACCATATTCTACTTTAAACGTCGGTAAGTCATGATACATCTGGTAAATCGCCATAGCTACAGCACTTCTTGATGCAGGTTGATTGTCAAGCATGGCTAAATAAGGATTCCAATCTTCATATACCTGAAATGACTTATGAATGACACTTTCCGCCCATTGAGAAAGTGTTTCTTTAACTGTATCAATCGTCTCTGCGGCATACCAATCTGATTCAAACGCATTACATTCACCGAAATAAGATTGCTCATCATCACTTAAAAATTCAACAATAAGCGCTTTACGATGCGTCATTTTAACTTTTGGTGTCACAATTGGATTTATAAATTCATGATTATAAAGATAAAAATTTACTGCTTTAATCCACATATTAATGCCCTCAATTTATCATTTTACTACGCTGCAGTTTACCAGTTGATGTATAAGGCAAACGTTCAACTTGATGAAACGCTTTAGGTATTTTATATTTAGCTAAATGAGATTTAAAATAGTTTATTAACGCCGTATCAGAAATGGGACAATCAGCAACGTAATAGAGTACTGGCACTTGTCCCCATGTCACATCCTCTTGTGCAACACATACAGCGTCATTAATATCTGAATGCATTTTAGCAATGGTTTCTATCTCATAAGGATAAATATTTTCTCCACCACTAATGATCAAATCTTTGCGACGATCATAGACCATTACAAATCCTTCCTCATCAATTTCTGCTATATCACCCGTTTTAAAGTAACCGTCTTCAAATGTATCGCTTAAGCCTGTTGGATATAAATAACCATTCATCACATTGTCACCTTTGATAAGAAGTTCGCCATGACCTTCACTATTAGGATGTTTGATACGCACTTTAACGTTTTCGCTTGGTTTACCAACAGTGTCATATCGTTGTGCAAGCATCTCAGGTGTAGCAGTCAGAAATTGAGAACATGTTTCTGTCATTCCAAAAGAATTGTATATTGGGAGGTGATTATTTAGCGCTTCATCAATTAAGGTAGATGATAATTTGGCGCCTCCTAGTAAGATTTTTTCAAGTGAGAAAGGTTGATTCAATCCTGCATCCATAAGCCATTTAAGTGTTTGTGGCACTAAAGATACATGTGTAGGTCTTTCTTCTTTAATAATCGTTAACATCGTTTGCGTATTATATTTTTCCAGTATACGTACCGTAAAGCCCTCGATTATAGAACGTAACAACACACTGAGCCCTGAAATATGATATATCGGTAAAACAGATAACCATTTCGTAGTTTCATCATATCCTAAACTTTTTTTACAACCAATCGCACTTGCATAATGATTTTTAAATGTTTGTGGTACTGCTTTTTGAGGCCCTGTCGTACCTGATGTAAACATGATTGATGCAATACGTTCATCATTAAATGTTTCGTCATTGGCATGACTTGGATATTGTTCTAATTCAGATAAATGTATCACATTGAAATGCGACAAATAAAAAGGTTGCGTCGTAAATATAGTTGTAATATTAATGGAATTCATTTGATTTATCATTTCAGTTTCTGTTAATCGCGTGTTTAACATTGCTATTTCAACATTAGCTAACCAACACGCGTTTATAAGCGTAATAGACTCAATATCATTCTTAATGTACAATCCTACTCTATTCAAATTCAAAGAAAGGATATGTTCTGAAATTGAAAGTGCTTTATCATATAATTCTTTAAATGTTATAGAATGTTTTCCATCTGTAACTGCAATTTTATTTCTATTTTTAATACTTTGCTCTTTTAACCAAAAATCCACGATTCATTCCTCCATCTAGATACATTCTAATTATAACGATATTTGAGTTAGTTAGCATTGGTTGTGTTTAAGAAGCAACATATTTTAATGCCATTAACTTATAACTATAAAGATTTAAAGTGTATTTTAACTATTAAATAATAAGCTACTTTTATTTTAAAAAATAAAAAGAGTTTAAAGTGATGTTTACCACTTCAAACTCTGATAAGCTATGATATTCAATTATTGCCTAGCCTCATAGTAGGCTGGCTACTGGTTTCAATGTATTTCGCTTTATAAGCTCCACGCATTGTCGTTAACATAAATATATTATAATATTTTTATATAATAAAGTCAATATAAATTTTATCTACTAATTCTTACATTTCACCTTCAATTGATAATTGAATAATGCGATCATGATTGTAAATTAAAGATATTCTAGTTTTAAATCTATCAGTATTTTTAATTTGATATAAAAAGAGAGCTAGAGTACCCATTACTCTAACTCCTTTTTCTGCTTGTGTTGAAATTTTCATTTCAAATCCTCGAAAATCAATGTATTTCGTTTTATAAGCTCCACGCATTGTCGTTGAACTAAATATATTATAATGTTTTTATATAATAAAATCAATATAAATTTTAAACTAAATATTTACATCTTATCTCATTGGGAGTGGG
This sequence comes from Staphylococcus sp. GDY8P57P, assembly GCF_017892585.1. NCBI lineage: Bacteria > Bacillati > Bacillota > Bacilli > Caryophanales > Staphylococcaceae > Staphylococcus > Staphylococcus sp. GDY8P57P. The sequence continues at coordinate 20,936 of NZ_JAESLK010000004.1, forward strand.
ACATAAATAATATGATGATGCTATTTGCAAATTCGCAGTAGCTGACTAAACTGAAAATGCGCTTAAATCAAGCTTATTTCAATTCTAGTCATCTTTGCGGGCGGGGCCCCAACACAAAAAATCACGAAAGTGATTTTACAAGCTAAGCAAGTTGGGGTTCGGGGCCCCAGCAAAGAGAATTTCATAAAGAAATTCTACAAGCAAAGCAAGCTGGGAGCGGACGACGAATTTAAAAAGAATTCTGTCCCACTCCCCTATACATTACAACTTACTAACAATAAAAAAGCAAGGTCAACGTGTCAGAGAATTATATTCTTGACACTTTTTTGACACTTGCTAGCTTGAAACCCTATTGTATAGGGCTTAACTTATGGAGAGCAAGGGATTCGAACCCTTGAAACGCTTATGGCGCTTACACACTTTCCAGGCGTGCTCCTTCGGCCAAACTCGGACAGCTCTCCTCAATATTAGTTATATAATACATAAAAAAACAGAAGCGATATTTCACTTCTGTTTGTATGACTCCTACGGGACTCGAACCCGTGTTACCGCCGTGAAAGGGCGGTGTCTTAACCGCTTGACCAAGGAGCCATGGCTCCGCAGGTAGGATTCGAACCTACGACCGATCGGTTAACAGCCGATAGCTCTACCACTGAGCTACTGCGGAATAATATGATGGAGCGGGTGATGGGAATCGAACCCACAACATCAGCTTGGAAGGCTGAGGTTTTGCCATTAAACTACACCCGCGTAGTAAACGATTATGGGGCGGTTGAAGGGAATCGAACCCTCGAATGTCGGAACCACAATCCGATGCGTTAACCACTTCGCCACAACCGCCAAAATGATTGAATGGTTCAGGACAGAGTCGAACTGCCGACACATGGAGCTTCAATCCATTGCTCTACCAACTGAGCTACTGAACCGTAATAAGTAATGGCGGTCTCGACGGGAATCGAACCCGCAATCTCCTGCGTGACAGGCAGGCGTGTTAACCGCTACACTACGAGACCTATTAAAATGGTGTATTGCGGGAGGCGGATTTGAACCACCGACCTTCGGGTTATGAGCCCGACGAGCTACCGAACTGCTCCATCCCGCGCTAATATTATTTGCGTCTCAAAAATCAGTACTTATTAAGTATATCATTTAACATTATTGAATGTCAATAACTTTTTTAAATAAATTTTACATTTAATTCATTGAATCTTCATATTAAAATGCGATAATTAATTAATGGTCATCGCCTTTCGAATACTTTATTAGTATATATAGTATCATTAACTTAGTCAATAACAATTCTAAAGTAATTTGTGTAAAAAAACGCTACATTTAAAATATTTTAATTTAAGATACGAATTGGATATTCAATTGTTGAATGAATGGTCTAAATACATGTGATTTTTTATATTAAAATCAAAAACAGTCTGGGATATAAATAATATAATGAAGCTATTTTGCAAATTCGCAGTAGCTGACTGAACTGAGAAGACGCTTCAATCAAGCTTTTCTCAGTTCTAGTCATTCTTGCGGGCGGGCCCCAGCAAAGAGAATTTCACTAAGAAATTCAACAAGCAAAGCAAGTAGGGAGTGAGACGATGAATTTAAAAGAATTCAGTCCCACTCCCTACTTTGATTAAATTTAATTATTTAAACATTTTTATTATAAATGACACTAACACTTATCTCGTCATGTAATGTTGCATTTTTTCTTGTAACTCAGTGAAGGAAACAAAGCCCTCTTCTTCTAAAAAGTGCCCTCCTTCATCAACAATTTTAGTTTTACCACCCAATTCATTAATTAGTTTTTGTGTTTCTAAATATGACACATAGGCATCGTCTCTTGAAGCAAGTCCGTAGAAATGCTTCACTTTTGATTTAACGTTATCATAATCGATACTAAAATCCCCTACTTTAATGGAATCATCAATTTTTACCGCATCTTCTTTAAACCCTGCTATACTGAAAAAGCCTTCAAAGCAGCCATCAACTGATAGGTCTTCAATATATTTTAAAGTAGCTATTGAGCCATATCCATGTGTTACAAAATAAGTATCTGTAGACAAAATATCAATTTGTTGATGTAATTCATGAACCCAGTTGTCTATATCATCATTTTTATTTTCATCTAAATGAAATAATTGAACATCATAACCTTCTAATTCTAAATTGTGTTGTAACCATGCATACCAATGGTTATGCGAATCCCCTATCTGTGAATGAACGATAACTACATTAGTCATTAACGTATGTCCTCCTTAAAATACTAAATTAGGTTAATTGATATAACAAAACACTTTTAAAGAGATGCCCTGACCTCTGAAAAAGTGTTTAAAACATTATATTTCATCCAATAATTCTTCTACGGCGTTTTTACCTTGTTGAATACAGTCTGGTAGACCAACCGCTTCAAAAGGTGCACCAGTAATTCTAAGTGCTGGATAAGTCTGTTTAACATGTTGTTGAATTTTACGAATTTGACTCATATGTCCAATATGATATTGTGGCATACTTTTAGTCAAACGATTGACAATTGTAAATTCAGGATTGCCTTTAAAGGTCATCATTTTATTTAAATCGCGACGGGCGATTGTTGCTATTTCTTCATCTGTATGATCTTCAACGACAGTATCACCTGGTTTACCTACATACGCTCTAATCAATACTTTACCTTTAGGCGTAGTGAAAGGCCATTTTTTAGTAGTCCAAGTACATGCTGTAATATCCGTCTTACTCGTTCTAGCAATAACAAAACCAGTACCATTATATGTGTTTTCAATATCCTTTTCATCGAATGCAAATACCACTGTTGCTACTGAAGTAGAATCCATTTGATTAAAGTATTTAAATGCTTCGTCATGATTAAACCATTTCATAAATGTTTGATGTGGCGTTGTAATTAAAACCCCATCAAATTGTTCACTACCTTGATCAGTCACAATTTCATAATTATCTTTATTAATATGGATATCATTGACAGGTGATTGATATCGAATCGTAACGCCTTTACTTTCTATATTCTCAGCTAACGCTTCAATAAATGAACTTAAACCATGTCGGAATTGCTTAAACTGACCTTTAGGTGCGCCAGGGTATAATTGACGTTGCTTAATACGTTGAGCCTTTTCATGTTGCATACCTTTAATTAAACTGCCATGTGTTTCTTCTTGTTCTTTGAAATTAGGAAATGTACTCATCAAACTTAATCGATCGATATCCGTGCCGTATATCCCCCCCATAAGAGGCTCTATTAAATTCTCAAGTATTTCATTCCCTAATCGTCTTCTAAAGAATTCCCCAACAGATATATCATCATCAATTTGTATAGGTGGTATAACTAAATCAAGTCCGGCTCTTAGCTTACCAAATGGCGATATGAGTTTCGTTTTGAGAAACGGTTTAATATCAGTCGGAATCCCCATAATTGACCCACCTGGTATGGGATACAATTTATTTTTAGCGTAAATATAAGATTGGCCTGTCTCATTCGTAATCAAATCATCTCCCAGACCAATATCTTTAGCTATGTCAGTCATAATCGTTTTACGTCCAAGATATGATTCAGGACCAAGCTCAATTGTATAACCTTCATTACGATATGTTTGAATCTTTCCTCCAGGTCGATTAGTCGCTTCAAAAATGGTTACATCTACATCTGGTTTATAATGTTTTAAATAATATGCACTTGCAAGTCCAGTTATACCTGCACCAATGATTGCCACTTTTTTACTCACAATGAGTCCCTTCCTTTATTAAAAAACTGTTTTGATTTCATCCACAATTGCATGGATAAATAATGGATCCGTATTAGGCATTTTTGGACGATAATAATTTGCACCTATCTCATCACATACGACTTTACATTCATAGTCATTATCATACAGTACTTCCAAATGTTCACATACAAATCCTACTGGTGTATAAATAAAATGTTTATAGTGATGGTCATTGTACAATGCTCTAGTTAAATCTTGCACGTCCGGTCCTAACCATGGTGTTCCAGTATTCCCCTCGGATTGCCAACCTTGAGCAACGTGTTTAATATTCGAAGCTGCTTGTAATCGGTTCATTGTATCCTTTAATTCATTAGGATATGGATCATTATTTTTCTCAATTAAACCTTTAGGCAAACTGTGTGCAGAAACAACCAAGATGGTCTCATCGTGTTCATCTTGTGGGATTTGCGCTAACGTTTCATTAATTTTATTTGTCCAATACTCGATAAATTTAGGTTGGTGATAATAATGTTCAACATGGTGTAGCTTAATGCCATACTTATCCGCTTCCTCTTTAGCACGTTTATTATATGAACCAACCGAGAAGCTAGAGTAATGTGGTGCCAACACTACAGTTACTGCTTCTTCAATACCGTCATTGTGCATTTTTTCAACAGCTTCTTCAATATATGGAGAAATATGTTTCAATCCTAAATACAATTGAAATTCAACATCTTCATATGATTCATTTAACGCATGCGTCAACGCTTCAGCTTGTCGATCAGTTGTGCCAGCTAAAGGAGAAAGTCCTCCTATAAATTCATAACGATCTTTTAGATCTTGCAACTCTTCTTCAGTTGGTCTCTTACCATGTCTTATATCTGTGTAATATGGTTCAATATCGCTTTCTTTATATGGTGTCCCATATGCCATAACTAATAAGCCTATTGTCTTAGTCATTAAATAAAACCTTCCTTAATCTTTTTTGAATTCTATGTGTTATTTACTTGTATAATCATGAACAAATTGGGTTACACGTTTTAATGTTTCTGGTTTAACTTCAGGGAAAACACCATGTCCTAAATTAAAAATGTGTTTCCCTCTCTCCATACCTTCGTCGAGAATAGCACGGATTCTCTTTTCTAATACATCCCAAGGCGCAAGTAAAAGTGATGGATCTAAATTACCTTGTAGTGTTTTATTGACGCCCATATTTGTCGCTGTCGTAATAGACGTACGCCAATCTAGTCCTAATACATCGATTGATAAGTCATTCCATTCATTAATAAGATGACTTGCTCCTACCCCAAACATAATGATAGGTACATCATATTGCGCTTTTATGCCATTGATTAACTTATTCATAGACGGTTTAATGTAATAGCGATAATCCTCGATATTTAATGCGCCTACCCATGAATCAAAGATTTGAATAAGTTCTGCACCTGCTTCAATTTGAGCTACTACGTAATCAATTGAAACTTGTACAAGATGGTCCATTAAGGCAAACCAAGTTGCTTCATCCCCGTACATCATTGCTTTCGTAAAATTATAATTTTTTGAAGGACCACCCTCAATCATATAAGAAGCCAACGTAAATGGTGCACCTGTAAAGCCAATTAGAGGTACGTTCAACTTCTCTTGTGTTAGCAATTGAATCGTTTCAAGTACATATGGCACATCTCTTTGGGGATCAATTTGCGTGAGTTTTTCAACATCAGATACAGATTTAATTGGATTACTGATAACTGGTCCAATGCCTGATTTGATGTCGACATCCACGCCAATTGGTTTCAAAGGTGTCATGATATCTTTATATAAAACCGCTGCGTCAGTATTATAATTATCTACTGGTAATTGCGTTACATAAGCACATAATTCAGGTTGGTGAGTAATGTCAAACAATGAGTATTTTTCTTTTAATTTTCGATATTCTGGTTGTGATCGGCCGGCTTGGCGCATAAACCATACAGGTGTATGAGATGTTTTTTCACCTTTTATTGTTTGTAAAATTGTCTTATTTTTATTATGCACCTTATAGTCCTCCTAAATTAAAATCATTCTTATCTATAATATCATATGCTAATATAATTATCGTTTATGTACACTTAAATGTCATAAAAAAGACAAAGCATAAATGTACATTTCAATTCATTAAATTATAATAATTTATTAATCTTAATTATAGTATATTTAAGCATTTAAAAATATCCCTCAAACAGACTAATTCGTTTTCAAAATTTTTTAAATATTACATTCATTTAGTATAGCTAGACTTATGAATTAATCGTATAATATAAGCAACAAAGGAGGTATGAGTCATGAACATATATACAACATATGGGACTTATGGTTACTTAAATCAAATTAGAACTAAAAATACTGAAAGAAATCTGTTTTTATTTTCAACAGACGATTCTTCAGTCATTATTGAAGAAACAGATGACAAATCTATTTTAAAACATCCAACGGTTTATACAACGGTTAAAGCAATTAACGATTTAGATCAAACACATTTTTATTCGGCAATATTTATTCCATCATCTGATGATCATGTACATCAGTTAGAAAAACGTATTGCAAATTTAGAGTTGAATTTTGATAACGTTGCTGGGTTTAAGAGCTATCGCTTTTTAAAACCTGTACAAGGAACAACTTATAAGGTTTATTTTGGCTTCGCTAACCGACAAACATACGAAGACTTTAAAGAAACTGACACGTTTAAGGACTATTTTTCAAAAGATGCCTTAAGACATTATTTCGGTTCGAGCAGTCAACATTCAAGTTATTTCGAAAGATATTTATACCCAATTAAAGATTAGTAAATCAAAAAGTTGCCTTTTAACTAGTAACATTTGAATATGTGCTAGCTAAAGGCAACTTTTATTAATCTTTGAGCAGTGATTCTTGATATTGTAATTTTTTAATTGTACTTCTAATCGTTAACCACCCTACTATAAAGAAAATAAGCGCGAAAAAGAAATACTGCGGATAAATACTAATAAATGTAATTGAAAAAATAAGTCCTATGATTAACATTAGTCGATATAAAAACTTTTCGTACCCTTTTATCACTTCAACATCTGACACTGGCCAAACTTGAGGCCATAATCCATAGGCTTGTTGTGTATAAAATTGGGACATTTGTAATAATGTTATATACATGAATAAACATCCAATAATCACAGAAACGATTGGGAAAGATAACCAAATCATTAATACTAATGCAATTATAATTAAACGCAGAATAATACTAAATGCATCTCTTCCACGAACAAAACTTCGAGTGAAAAGGTAAAGATACATATTTTTCGAATTAAATTTACGACCTTTAGGTGTTGGTAAAAAAACATCTAAATATCTACGTCGAACTGCTGTTTCTTTTAAGTGCTTAACATCTGTGAACATATTTACAAATTTATAGTAATTCGTATGATGTCTCTCTTCTATGCTAATCATTCGCTCCCAAGGATATAAATTTGAATGGTTAGCTTTAGGAAGTAGAAACGTTGCACTTAATAAAATAAGTGTAAGGACGATTCCCCAATACATTTGATAGCCTAGGACTAAGTCAAAGGTTACTAAATTAAATAGAAATAGAATGATACTGATGCTCCAACTTGATTTTCTGATTTGATACCATTGCCATCTCAATTTCAACCCTAGCCAAGGATGGATTAAAGTTAAAATACTAAAAATAATATAAGGTGTTAGTACATGATCATCTAATTTAGAAAATAATGGGAACAAGATAATGAGTAATACGATTTGAATAGCAATTCTATTAAAATAACTATATCGTAAACTCAACTTCATATAGTCCTTCATGTGTGTTTCAAACGGAAGTAAAAATATTCTATCTGCATCTTTCAAAAATGTTCGTATCGGAAAGATAGATGTCAAGGCTAACAATACGCTCGCACACAATGCATAATCAATATCGTTAGGAATATGTTGTAACCATTGACCATATCCTAATATAAACGCTCCTAATAAAATTAAAAGAAACACTGAAAAATGACCATTGAAAATAAACTTATTATAATAGCTTTTTTCTTTTCGAATTGCATCTAATCTCGTTCTAAATAAAGACGTAGCTGATTTATCCATCTGCTTGACCACCTTGTGTGACATGTATATAGATGTCATCAAGTGTGCGACCATGTAAACCAGTTTGTTCGCGAAGTTCCTCTAAATCCCCAAATGCAACCACTTTCCCTTTATCTAAAATGATAAAGCGATCACAATATCGTTCTGCAGTCGCTAAAATATGAGTACTCATCAAAACCGTACGCCCTTCGTTTTTCTTTTCAACCATCAAATCTAACATTGATTGAATCCCTAATGGATCGAGACCTAAAAATGGTTCATCTATAATATATAATTCCGGGTTCACTATGAAAGCACAGATAATCATTACCTTTTGCTTCATTCCTTTAGAGAAGTGGCTTGGGAATACTTTCAACTCATTCTCTAATCGAAAAGTTTTAAGTAATGGACGTGCACGTTTCATTGCTTCTTCTTCACTTATTTGATAAGCCATTGCTGTCATGGCGATATGCTCTTCCAATGTTAATTCTTCATATATGATGGGTGACTCAGGAATATAAGATAACTTCTTGCGATACACTTCGATATCATCGGTAATCTCAGTATTTGAGATAGAAAGTTTACCTTCTGTTGGCGTTAGTAAGCCTAACATATGTTTAATGGTTGTACTCTTACCTGCACCATTTAATCCAATTAAACCAACAATTTCTCCTGCTTTTAATTCAAAATTTATATCTTCAATAACAGGACGTTTTCCGTAACCTCCTGTCAAATGTTCAACTTTGACTGTCATATGGCACCTCCATGACTATCATTGTACCAAAATTAGCTTTTAACTACTAAAATTACAATTACTTCATTAACGAAATTTTTAATGAGTAATGCTATAATAAGCTATAAATACGTAAAAGGAGTGCATTCAAATGGCTGAAACAGTATTTAGTAAAATTTTATCTGGAGAAATTCCAAGCTTCAAAGTTTATGAAGATGAATTTGTTTATGCATTTTTAGATATTTCTCAAGTAACTAAAGGACATACGTTACTTATTCCTAAAAAAGCATCACCTAATATCTTTGAAACAGATGAAGAGACAATGGCACATATTGGTGCAGCCTTACCTAGAGTCGCTAACGCAATTAAAAAAGCCTTCAATCCTGATGGTTTAAATATCATTCAAAACAATGGTGAGTTTGCAGATCAATCTGTATTCCATATTCATTTTCATTTTCTACCACGTTACGAAAATGATATCGACGGCTTCGGCTATCATTGGGAAACGCATGAAAATGAAATCAATGATGAACAAAAACAAGCTATCGCTAATCAAATCAAAGCTCAATTTGAATAATTCTGCATATTGAATGTCATTTTAGGGTAATATACAATTAAAATTAGCTTGTCGACATATGTTTGATATAGAAATAGAAATTGTTATGATTTCACTATTCTATTATTATCCGATAACGACATAACAAGTGAGGAGAATAAAACATGAAAGTATCACGCGTATTATTTGGTATTACTGTGGGAGTGGCATCTGGAATCGCTGTTTCATGGTTAAACCGTGATGATCAAAGTGTAAAAAACAACACAATTGATGCAAAAGAACCTACTGGATCTCGTTCTGAACTAGAACGTGAGATAGCATCACTTAAACGTAATTTTTATAATATTATAGATTATGCGAAACAAGTTAAGAATGATGGTGTCTCTTATGGTAGTGACATTGGTGATGAATTTAAAACACTCATTGGTGATTTTAAATCTGACATTAATCTAAACATTGAAAAACTACAATCCCACATTGAGAACTTACAAAACCGTGGCGAAGAAATAAGTAATACTTTTTCTAAAGATAATAAATAATGTACGAAATTAGAGTGGTGTAAGATTCATTTTGAATTAACACCACTCCTTTTATATTTATAGCAAATTGGACTTGACTGTTTACATTGATAGTTAGATAATACGTAGCGTATATAATTAAGACCTATTAAGAGGTGTCCTTATGTTCCTATGTAAACGTCAAATTGACATTCATGCACGGTTTGGTGTGCCAAGAATCGCATTTTTAAGTTTTACGATTACTATCATCGCGTTTTTAATAAGTTATGAAATCATGTACTATTTTGTGAATACACCTTTATCAGATCGTCATTTTATGATTTTATTAGTATTCGCTGTATTGATGTACCCTATTCATAAATCAATCCACTTGCTCTTTTTCTTGCCTTGTATGAATTCATTTAGAATTCATAAATTAAATAAGAAGCGGTGGTTACCTTATTTCAACACTTATGTAAGCACGCCAGTCCATAAACTATATTTTTGTATTAACTTGATTTTACCTTTCATATTAATCACTTTTATTTTAATTGTATTAACGATGCATTTCCCACAATATGGCCACTATTTTATGATTTTATTGGCTTTAAATTTTGGCATATCTGTAACGGATTTTTTATATCTTAAAATTATTATTTTTTCAAATGAAGGTCATTTTATAGAGGAACATCAAACAGGTATTAATATTTTAAATAAAGTGCCCTACCAATCATTTCATTAAAACAAACCATATCGAACTTAAAGCATGTCGCATGTTTCAGGTTCGATATTTTTTAATACTTAAGTCCGATTAAATCTCGTACTTTAGCAGTATCTCGCCTATTTCTAATTGGTGATGCTTTCATAATATGTTATAGTAACTTTGTTATTAATGTAAAAGGAGCTATCAACCATGAAAATTATGAATAAATTAATTGTTCCAGTAACTGCAAGTGCTTTACTTTTAGGTGCTTGTGGATCAAATGCAACAGATTCTGAAAGTAATACATTAATCTCTTCCAAAGCTGGAGATGTAAAAGTTAAAGATGTAATGAATAAAATTGGTGATGAACAAATTGCAAGTACATCATTTAGCATTGCATTAAATAAAATTTTAGAAGATAAATACAAGGATAAAGTCGATACAAAAGATATCGATGATGAAATAAAAAAAGAGCAAAAACAGTATGGTGGTAAAGATCAATTTGAAAGCATGCTTAAACAACAAGGTATGACTTTAAATGATTATAAAGAGCAGAAAAAACTTGCTGCATACCAAAAACAATTACTTGCTGATAAAGTTAAAGTGTCTGATAAAGAAATCAAAGATAACACTAAAAAAGCTTCTCACATTTTAATTAAAGTGAAATCAAATAGTGATGATAAAGAAGGTTTATCAGATAAAAAAGCAAAAGAAAAAGCTGAGAAAATTCAAAAAGAAGTTGAAAAAAATCCAGAAAAATTCGGTGAAATTGCTAAGAAAGAATCTATGGACGCTTCAAGTGCCAAGAAAAATGGTTCTTTAGGTTATGTTGTCAAAGGACAAATGGTAAGCAAATTTGAAAAAGCTTTATTCAAATTAAAAGAAGGTCAAGTTTCAGATGTAGTTAAAACCGACTACGGTTACCATATTATTAAAGCTGATAAAGAAAACGACTTTGATAAACAAAAATCTAAATTGAAAGCTAAACTAATAGAACAAAAAGTAAAAAAAAATCCAGAAATTTTAACTGATGCTTATAAAGATTTATTAAAAGAATATGATGTTGATTATAAAGATAGTGATATTAAAAAAGCTGTAGAAAACACTATCCTAAATCCTGATAAACTTAAACAACAACAATCGTCTTCAGATAGTTCTTCATCAGCATCAAGCTTATCTTCATAATTTTCAAAGATACTAATTAAAAATGAAAGCGCAAGTTAGACCACATCATAAAGTCTAGCTTGCGCCTTTTATTTAGTCATAACAATTTATAAAATAAGCGTTTTTACTTTCCATCGTAAATTGACTTTACATAATGGATAAAGTAAAAACGCTTTTTTATTAATCTAATTTTTCTGGATTGTAGAACTGTCGATTTTCCATACCAAAAATACGTTCGGTAAATTGACCTTTATCTGTTTTCTTAAATGCTTTTTCAAACATATTCATCTTCGCGTCAATATTATCAATAAAGAATAATATTTCTGCTTCTTTTAAGTGTGGTAACTTAGGTGAACCAAATTCCATTTTACCATGATGGGCTAAAATCATATGTCGAAGTAACATGACTTCTTCACCATCAATTCCTAGTTCCCTAGCTGCGTCCGCAACTTCATCACTCGCTATCGAAATATGACCTAGTAAATTACCTTCAACCGTATACGTTGTTGCTACAGGTCCACTTAGTTCCCTTACTTTACCTAGATCATGTAAAATAATTGAACTATATAATAAGCTACGATTTAACAATGGATAAATATCACATAATGATTTGGCTATTTCTAACATGGTTAGCACGTGATAACTCAATCCGCTGGCAAAATTGTGATGATGTGAGCTTGCAGCTGGATACGTAAAGAATTTATCTTGGTACTTTTTCAATAGATGACGTGTGATACGCTGTAAGTTTGCATTTTCAATATCTAAAATATAGTGTGAAATGTTCTCTTGGATTTCGTCAGGTGTCAAAGGTGCACCATCTACAAAATCTTGTGTCTTTAAGCCATCTTCAGGTTTAGCTAATCTAAACTGATTGACTTTCATTTGTTTGCGACCTCGATAGTTAATGACATCGCCTTTAACCCAAACAATCGTCTCTGGTTTAAGTATTTGCATATCTTCTTTACTCACTGTCCATAGTTTGGCTTCAATGTCACCACTTTTATCTTGTAAGAATAATGTCATATAATCTTTTCCTTGAGCAGTAACACCTTGTGTAGCTCTATGGATTAAGAAGAAATTATCAACCGAATCTCCTGGATTTAGCTTTTCTACATTTCTCATCGTTTTCCGCCTTCCTCTACTTTATTTAATATGAGCATCTCTTTAGAAGGAATTGCAGTATCTTTCATACAAGTGAAGTACAATACTTGATAGTCTTTAGCTAATTCTCTTAAATAGTTTAACATCATTGATTTTCTTTGTTTATCAAAATGAACAAATGCATCATCTATAATGATTGGGAATGGATAATATGGTCTTAATATCTTAATCAAACTAATTCTAAGTGCAATATATAATAATTCTTTCGTTGATTGACTTAGTTCAAGTGGGTGATACATTTGACCATTATTATGTTTAACCATTATTGTGTCATTTTCGTAGGTAATCAAATTATAATTACCTTGTGTGAGTGATGTGAAAATATTGACAGCTTCATTGATCACTTGTGGTAAACGCTTGTCCTTGATTTGCTTAATATGTTCATTAATAAGTGCTTCTAGATAACTTAAACTTGCCCAATCTTTAGCTAAATCATTCATTCTATTTTTTAAGTTATAGTATTCGTGTCTTAACTTAGATAATGTTTTGTCTGTTTCCATATAATTAATTTGAGCGGTCAAGTCACTGACTTCTGTTTGTTTATCTAAATATTGGTCATTATAGTCATCTACTTGTTTCGCAAGCGTAGCGTCTTCTTCTTCTAATTGCGCAGTTGTCTTTTCGCTTAAATCTGAACTATCTTCATATGAGAAATCTTGGTTCTCAAGATATAATGTTAAATCATTAAATCTAGTCAATTGTTGATGATAAAGTTGATATTGCTCATACGATTGATAGTATGCCTCTTCACTTGAAACTTCGATATAGTTAAATAATGTATCAATTGTATGCTCATTTTCTTCAAGTTGTTCTTTCAATTGTTTTAATTCATTACTTAATAGCTCGATTTGATTTTTAAGTTGTTCTTTTTTCTCTCTTTTACTTTCATAATTAGAAATCCAATTTTTTAAATCCGTAAATAATGAAGCTTTATTGAATGGACTAATTTCATGTTCAGTATATTCATGTGCAGTTTGATAAAATTGATCCAATTTTTGATTTACTTCTTGATGTTGATGCTTTAATTTATTGCGATAACTATCATTTGATTTCAGTTGATTCATTGTTTTGAAGCTATCAAGCAATAAATCATCTGTCATGTTATTCGGCAATTTCAAATTGGCTTTAACTTCATCTAATTGATGCGTAAGCGTATTGATTTGTTCTTCTGTTTTTTGTAGTAAACTTTCTTGATGATTTAATTTATTTGCTAAGACGCTCTTATTATTACTTGCGTTACTCCAACGCTCGCGAAGTTGAAATTGTTGATCTAAATCGAAGTTTAAATCATATTCAGATTCTAAATCATTTATTTGTTGTTCTAAATCATTTATTTCTTCACTAATTGATTCACTATAATCAATTTCCTTCGTTCTTACTAAGAAAATACCAATAATAAAGACTACTGTTAAAATCGCAAAGATAATACCAAATATAAGGTTCTGCGTTACAAATGAGAAAATGGTTAAACCTAATCCGATGACTGAAAGCACTATGAAACTTAGTCTTAACCACCAATTTCTTTGTTGTTTTCTTTCTTTATCGGAATTAAATGTATCTTTGAGTTTGTTATACAGGTTTTCTTTTTCGTGTAATTCGAGTTTTTGTTGATTATATTGCTTTTTCTTATCTAAAGCGTCTTCAGGGACTAATTCTTTTTCTAAATGATCAATTTCTTGTGTCAGTGCATTTTGTTCGATTTGATTTTCATCAATGGATCTTTCGATTTGTTGTTTCAATACGTTCTGTTCATTACGCGCTTTAATCGTTTCGCTAACATAGTTTTTCTTGGCGTCTGATGTGTCAGTATCGTGATGAACTTCTTGCCAACCAATGCTGGATTTCAAATCTACTTCTTGACGTTCATAATCATCGATGTCTTGTTCGAGTGCAGAAGATTTCAGTTCAGCCTGTTGCATTTCATTTTCGTCACGTGTTAAATCATAAATATGTTTAGCAGTAGTTTCATTAGAAACTACAATTGCATTATATTCATGCTCTAATTGCTTTAATTTCTCTTCTCGCAAGCTTATATCTCTAGTTAATGATTGTTTGTAATTTGAAGCTGTTTCATAGCGTTCAATCCCCTTCTCAGGAAAACGCAATGGCTCGATATTTAATCTCTGTTCTAGATCTTTCCATTCTTGGGCTTGCTCATGTATAGCGAGTTGCTTCTGTTTACTTTCATGCATTTTAGATAATTGGTTTAAATTGGCTTTTAAATGTTCCAAATGACGTTGTGACTTATCTCTATCATCTACTAAACGATGATACTCATCCACCTTCGCCTCTTCTTCTCTAATTTGCGCTTCCAACTGTTTCAGTTCCTCAAGTTGTTGATTAAGTATTGGATTTTTACCCGCTTTTTTATACAATGTTGTTTTCTTTTGACTGACCATTTTATTCATCATAGTAAATTCTGATGAACCGAGTGCGCCAGCTTCAAGTAAATAACTTTGTAATTGATCTTCATCTAAATTACGGTGAATATCTTGTAATCCAAGCACATTAAATGAGAAGATACCTTGATATGTTTTTTTAGAAATATAGTTTAATTTTTTCTTGAGCCATGCTTCATCACGAATTAAGCCATTTTCCAAATAAACTTTCACATCACCTGAAACGCTACCTTTAACGCGCTCAACAACAATTTCTGATTGGTCATCTAGAATAAGCGTCAGTTTACCCCCATACTGATTTCCCATACGAGGTTCTAATCGAGGCTCTTTTTCTTTTTTAGAAGGGAAGCCAAATAAAATGGAATGGATGAAAGCTTGAATCGTTGATTTACCCGCTTCATTCTCTCCAAAAATCTCAGTAAATTCACGATTAAATTCAATCTTACGATGTACAAATTGTCCATAACCATAGATTTCTAAAGATTTAATGATCATCACTTTCACCTCTCATATCTGCTTTTAAAATATTTTCAGCACGATTAACCAGTTCAACCTTATCAAAATCAGTATAGTCTTCTAAATATTTAGAAGCTCTAGGATTTAAATACAATTCCGTCATTGCTGCTTCAAATACTTTATTATCTTTGATTAAATCAGCTGAAAATTCCCTGACAAGAGGTGTTTCATCCATTTGGATATAATTAAATGTTAGCGATTCTATCATTACAAAATGGTGTTCATTCTCTTCGTAATCGTCAATCATTTCCTTAATCTGACTAATATCATGAGAAGATAATGGCTTATCACTATCTAAATTAACCGTTAATCTATAAAACGCTTTTCCATTAGAACGAACGCTTTCTTTGAATGATTGAATTGCTTCATAAATCCCTTGTTTAGAAACTTTATCTGTGTTAATTGTTGCTTCTTCAAATCGAATTTGCTGCGTTGGAATAAATGTTGCATTTAATCTTAAATGATCACCCTCAACTAATAAACAACCTTTAGGCCCTTGTTCGCCAAAGTGACGTCCTTGTATGTTACCCGGATAATGTATTGGGGGCATGTCGCTTAATTCTTGTCTTTCATGAATATGACCTAGCGCCCAATAATGATATAATTTCTGATTTAAATCCTCTAAAATAAATTCAGTGTATCGATCTTTAGTTGACGATTTACTGTATGTACCATGCAGCATGCCAATATGGATTCCTTTTTTACCTTGACTCGATGGAAATTCATCAATCTTATTCTCATAACTTGTATCATGTTGATAACTAAAACCATGGATAAAAATGGTTTCTCCATCTTTAGTAATAGCTTGATAAGTTTCTACTCTATTAGAGAATACTGAAACATTATCTGGCCAATCGTTCGTAATTTTTTCAGTTAATGGGTCATGATTACCATGACTTATATACACAAAAATTTGCTCTTTTTCTAATCGTTTAAATTGTTCTTTCAAAAATACTTCAGCACGCAATGTGCGATTCTCACTATCAAATAAATCTCCAACGATGAGAACAAAATCAACTTCTTCTTTCAATGCAGTATCGACAATCTTCTTAAAGCTTTCATACGCACTGTTTTGAACATCTTCAAAAATGGATGGCGCCAAATGACTTTTAGATTTAAAGGGGCTGTCGAGATGCAAATCCGCACAGTGAATAAATTTTATCATTGATATTAGCTCCTTAATAGCATGTTCATATATCTTTATGTATTCCTATATTTTACCATAATTTGATTACTCGGGTCGAAGAACTTATGTATTAAAAAAAGGAGCGGGACAGAATTCTTTTTGAATTCGTCCCACCCCCGCAAGGATGACTAGAACTGAGAAAAGCTTGATTTAAGCGCCTTCTCAGTTCAGTCAGCTACTGCGAATTTGCTAAATAGCATGATTATATTATTTATGTCCCAGACTGCTCAAATGCTAACAATTAGTCAGCATAAATTTCATCTAAAGGTTTAACAATAATTTGGTTAATTTCTTGGAATACTTGGCTCATTTTTTGCTCAGCTTGCATTAATTCAGAAATATTTTCATCTTTTTCAATAGCTTGAGCTTGTTCTTGAGCTTTTGCTAAATCTTCTTCAGGAATTTCTTCACCTTGCATTTGTTTTTGTTGGAAACTTAATTGTGTTTCACGGAATTCATCAAATAATTTTTTTGATTCTTCGTTATCTTTAACTTTAGAAAAAGCGTCTTTAATAGCTTTATACTCATCGCTATCTCTTAATGCTTGTTCTAGTTGATTTGCATAATCATATAAATTTACTGCCATATCTGTTTGCACTCCTTAGTGTAAAGTAATTTTTGACAACTCTTAATAACCATAACATATTATTTATAGTTAGACAAAGATTGCGACTAAACCTTGGAAAAATCCAATGATACCACCTAAAATAAAACCTAATGACATAATCAGTTTTAACTCTTTATTCGCAATTTCAATGATTAATTTTTCAATGTAATCTAAATCGAATGTATTAATTTGATCTTCAACCATTTGGCGTAAATTAATTTTAGTCATAATGGTTGAAAGGTGATTTGATGCCTGTTTAATAATTAAATCAGTCATTGTACTTGCTACCCCAGCTTGAAGATGTTCAATTAACGTTGGTGCTAAATTCTTTAATGGCATATCCACTTTTTGATTTAATTGTAAATTCGTAGTAATTAAGTGCACGACTGACTCAGTAATATGAGTGAATTGCTCTTCCTTTACAACTTGGCTTAAAGGCTGAGATTTAAGTGTTTCATATTCATCTCGAATCACTTTATCAATAATCACTTTAGCTTTTGGATGTCTGGTCAAACGTATTAATTCATGTTGAATTCGATCAGCAATACTTTCTTTAGTCATAAACATTTGTAATAACCCGACGATTTTACCTTTTTCAGTGAAGGAGGTATCTAACATGTCATAGATATCTCTCGCACCTTTATCTGATGAAAGATAATGACGTGCACGTTCTCTAATTAAATCACCCGCTTGTTCTAACTTCTCATCAGCCATGGTGATCACTTCTGCCGGCAATATTTCATTAATTGAGGTATCTTGTTTATCATAATAATACGAATTTAATTTATTTAATACTACGCGATTCATCTTATTATTAATTAGATCATCTATATCAAAATTAAATTGTTGTGCAAACTTTCGGATAGTTGCATCATCTTTTCTTAAATTGGATAGTTGCTTACTTACCAAATCATTGATAGCATCACGCGTTTGAGGTTCGTTTAACTTATGCTTAATAACAGACTCCGTAATTAAATGTTCCTCTATCACTTGCCCTATTTTAGTAGCAATCTCTTCTCTTCTTTTTGGGATCAACCCTGGCGTGAAGGGTACACGCATTTTAAATAGATAGTATGGTTTAAAGGGATGAAATAACATCCTAATCGCAATAACGTTTGTTACGCCACCAATAACAGCCCCTACTACCACCATAAATAGGATAACTAAAAAAGCCTGCATCTTAATTTCTCCTTAAAATTATTGTTACAATATGATGATTATATCACTTTGTAATTGATGATTCCTTTAATTTACACTTCATTTAAATAGATTATGCATTACAGAAAGAAAATTAAAAACGAGCCATGATATCAATATCACAGGCTCGCCTTAAAATTAGCAATCAAATCAAACTCAAGTTAAATTTGAACTTGCTAGTTATTTTAGATTTATAAATAAAAATATTACTCGGAAGTGATTAAATCGATGAAGATTCTTCTATCACTTTCATACTGAATAATAATGATTTAACTATAATTAAACGTGCATTAGTTCTTCTTTCGCATTTCTATTGAAGTATGTTTCAGCTTCTCTTAATTTTGAAGTACCAAAGATTGGTTGTTTTTCAGAATTTAACACTCTATAGATATTACTTACTTTATTACTTTGCAAAATGAAGCCGTTACGCGTTTCAATTGTATTCCAATAAATATCACTTGTTGTTGAATGATTTGGATATGCACAATGATTACGAGAAATAGTTTGTACAATTTCCAAAGGATCACAACCAAATGTATTATTTAGTACATCTGAATCTCTAAATAATGCACAAATTGATACACATGTCGTCCAGTTAGGTAACACACGTTCTTTCTCAATTTGAACTAACGTTTTTTTTGAAAGGCCAATTGTTTGAGCCATTGTATCTTGCGTATAGCCCGCTTCAATACGAACCATTTTAAATTTTGTTTGAATTAAATCTGTGAAACTCTGTCTATCCATATTTTATTCTCTACCTTTCTAATAGGGGTTAATTTATCCGGACACAAGAAATTGCAATAATACACATTTCTTGAAACACAAATTACATCTTAATATATTTTCAATAAAATGAAAAGAGGAATTTTTGTTTTTGTAGACAATTTTATTAATGCCAAAATTATCAAAATAATTAAATTAATCGATTTTCGAACTTATTTGTCATATTTAACCACATTTAGATGGCAATTGAAATCTATGACCCTATACATTTATAAAATACGATTTTATACAAGTCGATTTTCAATTGCATAAATAGCTGCTTGAGTACGATCAGTCACATTTAATTTATTAAAAATATGACTCACGTGTGTTTTAATCGTTTTTTCTGACACGAACAAAGTATTTGCGATTTCTTTATTTGTTTTACCTTTAACCATTTCTGCTAATACTTCTATTTCGCGTTTAGACAGCTTATTAGTGTTATGTGGTTTTGATGAAACTGTATCTAATACACTTTGAGCATCTGGATGAATAATACGTTTGTCATTCAATACGTCATGTATTGTTTCTATCAATTTTTGAGGTTCAACATCTTTCATTTCATATCCATCAGCTCCCTTATTAATTGCTGATATAACATGTTCATCATCCACATAACTCGTTAATACCAACACTTTAATATCTGGATAGTGTTGTTTCACATACTCTGTCACCTCAATACCATTCATTTCAGGCATAACCAAATCTAGTAGTATAATATCTGGTATATCATGTTCATTTAAATAATTAATTAGAGATTGACCATCTGCTAAACTAGCTAATACTTCTAAATCATTTACAGTTGATAATAGAAACTCAAGTCCTTGTCTTACAATATGATGGTCGTCAATTAGTATGACTGTTGCCACAATGATGACTCCTTTCACCTATTTATAAAGGGATACTGAATCGTAATGTTGTTCCTTTATTTAGCTTTGAATCAATTTTAAACTGCCCGTTTAATGCATAGATACGTTGATTTATATTCCTTAAACCCTGTGATGATTTGTTGATTGCTTTATTCATATCGAAACCAACACCATCATCTTCAACAGAAATCATCAACCGCTCTTTTTCTTGTTTTAAAATAATATGTATTGCTTTGGTTTGAGCATGCTTTTTAGTATTGTTGATACATTCTTGTAAAATTCTATAAACGTGTTCTTCTAAGATGTTAGATAAGTCAATCAACCCATCAACATCGATAGTTACATTCATATTTAGAATTTGGGCATATTGCTTTAACGCGTGCACTAATCCATGCTCAAGCCCTACTGGTTTTAGTTGCCAAATTAATGAACGCATTTCATTAACAGCACTTTGACTTGTTTCTTCAATCGTCTTAAAGGCTTTTTTTGCCATTTCATCAGTTGTTATATCATGTGCTGCATGGGCTGTTAATTTTAAAGAAAATAATAGTTGGTTAACTGAGTCATGTAAATCTCTTGCTAAACGATTTCGCTCATTTATTCTAGCTGCCTCTTTTTCTTGATCCGTTAAATATATACGTTTAATGGCAGAACCTATTTGTAATGCTACAGATTCTAATAAAGCTAAATCCTCTTCACTATAATGTGTTGTATAAGGTGATGCAACATTAAGTAACCCATATTGTTCCGTTCCAGACCGTAATGGCACTGTTGCATGATGGGTCACACCTTCTGTTTCTGCTTTATATGTCTGATTCGCTATATTTATTCTAGAACAGTTAATAATATTAGATGCAGTTGTTAAACGACCATGATGGTATGCAGTTACGCACCAACAAGACCCTTCTTTCATATAACGACAATGATTTCTTTTTAATGCACCTGGAAGATCGACATCAGCAACGATTTCATGTTCTCCATCATCATCTATAAAGAATATCCATCCAGTCGTAAAGTTGCTTCCTTTGATTAAATAATTTAGAGCGCCATGCATCATGTCATATAATTCCGTTTCTTCATTGAGATATTCTGCTATCTCTTTTAATAATGCTAAACGTGTCGGTTTTTCCATCAAATCGCTCCAATTACTCAAATTTGCATTAGTATTATTATACAGTGAGATTTAAATTTTTAAAAATATAAAAATATTTAAGTTACATTTCGTTCTACGTAATGGTGATTTTCATATAAATATGTTTAAGTACATCAATAGCAACTGAAGATATGATATGATAAATGCGAATGCTATAGGAGGAAATTATGAAGTTTAAAATACCTGAGAATTATAATCAAAATACATTGAGAGAAATCTTTCAATCATTGAAATTACCTAAAAAAGATTTACACCAATTAAATATGTCAAAAGAAATAATGATTAATCATCAGCCTGCTAAATTAACAGACAAAGTGGTTACTGGTGATGACGTTTTTATCCCTACTCCTGAAGAAAAAAGTAATTATTTACCTAGTTATCGTTATGCACAAATTAGTTATGAAGATGACGATTTAGCGATTGTAATGAAACCTAAAGGTGTTAAGACACACCCGAATGATTTAAAAGAAAGTAATACGCTAATGAATCACGTTATTTACACCCTAGATAGTGATTATGTAGAACCTATCCATCGGTTAGACCGAGAAACAGTTGGTTTACTTATTGTGGCGAAGAACCCTTTGATGAAAAAAATTCTAGATCGTATGTTAGAAGAAAATGAAATTACTAGAATATATAAAGCGAATGTTAAATCTTTGTTACCTATTAAACCTCAAACGATTGATAGTCCTATAGGTAAAGATAAATTCCATCCTAATAAACGTCGAATTTCAAACACTGGTCAACGCGCAATTACACATATACTATCTTCTAAAATGATAAAAGAAGGCGTATGCCAATTAGATATTAAATTAGATACTGGTCGTACGCATCAAATTCGAGTTCATTTAGCTGAAATTGGTCACCCTGTAATTGGAGATCCTTTATATGGCGATTCAACATTACGTCAGTTAGAACTTAATAGTCATAAAATTGAATTTAGACATCCATTAACTCAAGCACTCATCTCTGTTAGCCTAGATGATGAATAAAAAAATGAGAGTAACTGTCGATATCAGTCGACAGTTACTCCCTTATTTATTTTATGCGTTTTTATTAATGTGGATCTACCATATCTTCAGGTTTAATCCATTCTTTAAATTGTTCTTCTGTCACATGACCAGATTGGATAGCAGATTCTTTTAAAGTTAATCCTTCTTTATGTGCTTTTTTAGCAATTTGAGCCGCTTTTTCATAACCAATATGCGGATTTAAAGCAGTTACTAACATTAATGATTGATTTAAATAATTATTAATATTTTCTTCAATTGGTTCAATGCCTACCGCACAGTTATCATTGAATGTTTGCATACCATCAGCTAGTAAATAGATTGACTGTAATGTGTTATGAAGTATCACTGGTTTAAATACATTCAGTTCAAAATTACCTTGTGAGCTTGCAATACCTACTGTTGTATCATTACCCATAACTTGAACTGCAACCATTGTAAGCATTTCGCATTGTGTCGGATTTACTTTACCAGGCATAATTGATGATCCTGGTTCATTTTCAGGAATTGAAATTTCTGCAAGTCCCGCTCTCGGACCAGACGCTAACCATCTAATATCATTTGCGATTTTCATCAAGTCTGCTGCTAACGCTTTTAACGTACCATGTAATTGAACAACTTCATCATGAGATGTCAATGCATGGAATTTATTGTCAGATGATACAAAGTTATATCCAGTATTATCTGAGATAAATTTAGCAACCTTATTACCAAATTCTGGATGCGCATTAATACCTGTACCAACAGCAGTTCCACCGATAGCTAAGCTTAAGATATGTTTTTTTGATTCTGCTAATAATTCTTCACATTTATCTAACATATAACGCCAACCACTGATTTCTTGTCCTAATTTAATTGGTGTCGCATCTTGTAAATGTGTTCTACCAATCTTAATAATTGATTGATACTTATCCTCTTTTTCTTTAAAAGTATCACGAAGATGTTTTAAAGCGGGTTCAAGTTTTGTTTCCACTTCATGATATAACGCAACATGCATTGCTGTTGGGAATGTATCATTTGAACTTTGAGATTTATTCACATCATCATTAGGATGAATTGATTCGTCAATACCTTGCTCTTTTAAATATTTATTTGCTACAAAGCTAACAACTTCATTAACGTTCATATTACTTTGAGTACCGCTTCCTGTTTGCCAAACAACAAGTGGGAAATGTTCATCTAATTCCCCTTTTAAGATTAAATCACAAGCGTAAATGATGGCATCTTTTTTAGCATCACTTAATTTTCCTAATTCATGATTGGCTAATGCTGCACCTCTTTTTAATTGGGCAAATCCATAAACCACTTCAATTGGCATACGTTCTTTACCTACTGGAAAGTTTCGTTTACTTCTCTCCGTTTGAGCACCCCAATATTTATCTCCGGGTACTTCAATTTCTCCGAATGTATCGTGTTCAATTCTTACTGACATGCGAAAATCTCCCCTTATACAATTATTTAACCATAGTATAGCATTATTTAAAATAAAGGGGCAACGCATTATTAAAGCGGTTTCAACAAATTAAATTAAAGCTCAAATAAAAAAATAACGGTTAGAATATGGATGCATTATTCTAATCGTTATTTTTGATACACTATTCAATTGTTCTTCACCGAATTAACCTTATTCATGCTTGTTATAACCATATTTAACTTTAACTGCTTTAATAACTGCTAAAGCGCTTAAAATATATAACACCACACTAATGATCAATGTAAAAGGACTTAATTGAATTAGAAAGCCTATAAATCCCGTGAGTTGTGCATAAAAATCATTTAATGAATACATTAAAATACCAGTTATTAAAATACAACATAACACACTTATGAATACACCTGTTTGATTACTTTTGATGAAAGGTTGCGCACTTATATTTTCAATTAAACCGTTGGATAAGTTTAATTGCAATTTAATAATTTTAAACAATATAGGTAGATAAAGTGCACCAAATGCGATTGGGAATCCTTTAATTGAAAGTAAACTAATCAAAATAGTGGCAATCGTTAGTGGAAGCCAATATTTATGTAACATTTTACGCTCTCCTTATATTTAATGATTGAAATATATTTTACCATATTTCATAATGCATTAAATTGTATTCAGCCATTAAACTAGTAAAAATTTACATTTACTTAGTATGCTTGTTTCCTAAAAAAATAAACTCGAGACATCTTTAAAGGTCTCAAGTTTATATGAATCAAAAGTATTCGTTTTAAAGCTATCATCTATTCATGCGATTGATTTAATTTGTCCTCATCATTTTCTTCAGAAATTTGTTCCATCTCTTTGCCTAAGGTTTTTAAATCATCTAAATCTTGCACCATCGCATTTTCTTCTTCACGATAATTTAGTTCCGAATCTTTATTTTCAGTCATTTGTCAAACCTCACTTTTAAATTTAAGCAAATCTAGCAGTGAAATATTCTTTAACATCTTCAGGTAGACCTTCAGCAGCCGCTCTATCTAACACTACTGTTACCATTCTATGTGCTTTAAGATCAGAAGGTTCAAAGCTTGATTTACCATTTTCTTTATAAAGTTTTTTAACAACTTCACGTTTATTTGCACCAGTCACAACTAAAACAACTTCACGTGATTTTAATAAACCTTGTCTTACGTTTACATTTAAACTACCCGCTTCATCAATAGATGTAACTTGTAGAATTAATTTTCCTTTATTCTCTTTCGTCTTGATTTTATCATCAATTAAAGACTCCGCATCATCATCAAAATTAATTGGATAAATTTGGCTAGCAGGTACGCCTAACGCCTCATAATATGAACGATTATCATCATAATCCAAAATATTTATTTGACTAAAATCGACTGCATGATGATCAACATCTTTCTTTAGTTCATCTAATACTGGTGCCGCATCTTTAGTTAAATGAATGCCAGCAATCGTTGTAGGATTGTTATTAAATTGCTTTCTAATGATATCTGCTGTGTATTCAGCTACGTGTTCTACATCATTAAATACTTTAAAGTTCATTGCCATTGTCTTTACACTCCTCTTAGTTCATCAATGTCTTATAAATAACGTATTATTTATTAGAATACCCTGGTAGACATTAAATCAAACTATTTTAAAAATGTTATATTAAATCACTAATAAATATAACATTTTTTAATAAAAAGATGCATTGAATTTCAACTTTCGAATTAATGTTTACGATAAACCAGGAAAGTTTTGTTGTCGTAACGCTTCATAGATTAACAATGCTGCTGTATTAGATAAATTCAATGATCTAATATTCTCACTCATAGGAATTCTTAATGCTGTATCCGCGTATTTCTCTTTAACCCAATCAGGTAATCCAGTTGTTTCCCTACCAAATATAAAATAATAATCTGTATTCTCTTTAGCGAAATTAAAATCGCTATAAGTTTGTTTACCAAATTTAGTTAATAAATAATATTCACCATTTGTAATATCAAAGAAGTCTTCAATACTTTCATGATAGGTAATATTAACGTGTTCCCAATAATCAAGACCAGCTCGTTTTAACATTTTATCATCCGTACTAAACCCTAATGGTTTAATCAAATGCAAATGTGTATTTGTCCCTGCACAAGTACGAGCGATATTACCTGTATTAGCAGGAATTTCTGGTTGAAATAAAACAATATGATTTGTCATTTAAAGTTTCCTCATTTCTAATCCTTTTATCATTTCATTTTGAACTTCTTCAAGTTCATGTTCATAGTTTTCGTCTATGAATTCACGTGCTTCTTCTCCTAGAATTTGGCCAATTGCCCAGTACGCAGTTCCCCTAATCATTGGCCTTGGATCATTTAATGCTACTTCTTTAAGTTCAGGTATAGCGGCAACTTCATTAAAGTGTGCTAATGCAATAATAGCGTTACGTTGAATTGGTTTTTTTCCACGCCAAGCACCTGCTAAATGACCATAAGTTTGTTTGAATTCTTTATTGCTCATTTGTAATAATGGTACTAATCGTGGTTTCAATATCTCAGGTTCTAGTATAATATCATCATGTGTCGTGTTTATTCCTTTATTTTTAGGACAAACTTGTTGACATGTATCACATCCATATAAACGATTACCTATTTTATATCTATATTCATCTTGTAGGTATCCTTTCGTTTGTGTTAAAAAGCTAATACACTTTTGAGCGTTTAATTGACCGTTTCCAACAAGTGCTCCCGTAGGACACCTATCAACGCATATCGTACAGTCACCACAGCTATCAAGAATTGGATCATCTGGCTCAAATGGTATACTCACTAACATTTCTCCTAAGTAAGTCCAGGTACCTAAATCGGGGTTAATAATAAATCCATTTCGACCTGCAAATCCAAGTCCAGCTCGCTCTGCAACTGCCCTATCGGATAACACGCCAGTATCAACCATACTCTGTATTTCTACTTCGGGCACTTTAGATTGTATAAAATCCGCAAGTTTATCTAAACGCTTTCGCATAATTGAGTGATAATCTTGTCCCCAAGAAGCGCGTGCAAACATCCCGCGACGATCACCTCTAACACTTTTAGGTGCACCTTTAAGTTTATTAGGATATCCAACAGCTATTGCTATAATTGAACGTGCAGTAGGCAAACTTAATTTTGGCTCAGTTCGTAATGCAATATCTGATTCTTCAAACCCTGAAGCATAGCCTTTTGCGTGATAATCTTCTAATTTCTTTTTAAGTTCATCAAATGGATCAGCTGTAGTAAAACCAATGCTATCTATGCCTATTGAATATGCATAATCGATAATTTCTTCTTTAAGCCAATTATAATCCAATACATTTGCCTCCTTAAAAATGATACATATGACATT
This sequence comes from Staphylococcus sp. GDY8P57P, assembly GCF_017892585.1. NCBI lineage: Bacteria > Bacillati > Bacillota > Bacilli > Caryophanales > Staphylococcaceae > Staphylococcus > Staphylococcus sp. GDY8P57P. Next base: position 48,058 of record NZ_JAESLK010000004.1, read on the forward strand.
TTAACACAATCCTCTTAAAGAAATCGTTAATTATTTATGGACTATTTAAGTATCTTTACATTTTAATAGGAGTCTGAAACGTATATGTCTCAGACTCCTTAATCAGTCATTATTATTTCTATAGTACTCTAGATAAAAAGTTTTGTGTTCTTTTATGCTTCGGTGACTGAAATAGTTGTTGAGGTGAACCTTCTTCTACAACGTATCCATCAGCCATAAAAATAACTTTATCACTTACATCTCTCGCAAATCCCATTTCATGAGTCACAACAACCATTGTCATACCCTCTTTAGCTAGATCTTTCATGACATTGAGCACATCGTATACAACTTCGGGATCTAATGCAGATGTAGGTTCATCAAATAATATGATATCTGGATGCATAGCCAATGCCCTAGCTATCGCAACTCTTTGCTTTTGCCCGCCGGATAATTGTGAAGGATAAACATCAGCTTTATCTTCAAGTCCCACTTTTTTAAGTAATGCAAGTGCCTCTTGTTTCAATTGATTTAAATCGTTCATATTTAGTAACTTAGGTGCCAAAACGATGTTATCCAAGACTGTTTTATGTGGAAATAAATTAAAATTTTGGAATACCATTCCCATTTTTTGACGTAATTTATTTAAATTATTATTCTGATGAGTCAGTTCAGTTCCCTCAAAAATAACCTTTCCACTAGTTGGTGTCTCTAACAAATTTATACATCTTAGCAATGTGCTTTTACCACTTCCAGATGGTCCGATGATGGCTAAAACTTCACCTTTATTTATTTCCAAATTAATATCTTTAAGTACTTCAATTTTATCAAATTTTTTAGTTAGATTTTCTATTTTAATCACTTGCTTTCATTCTCCCTTCAATTAAACTCATAACGCTTGATAATGAGAAAGTTAATATAAAGTACATACATGCAGCTATGATTAATGGTGTGAAAGGATCAAATGATATACCTTGTACAACTTGAGCGTTGAACATAATTTCACCAACACCAATTGTAGATATAATAGATGACTCTTTTATTAAAGTTACAAATTCGTTTCCTAAAGCTGGTAATATATTTTTAAATGCTTGAGGTAATACAATGTGAATCATTGTTTTTGAATAATTTAAACCTAAGCATTGCGCAGCTTCAGTTTGACCTTTATCAACGGCATTAATTCCAGCTCTAATTATTTCTGCAATATAGGCAGAAGAGTTTATGACTAATGCAATCGTTCCACAAATAAGTGCAGAAATATCTAACCCTAAGAGTGCAGTTGTTCCAAAAAAGACTATAAAAACTTGCACTAACATTGGTGTTCCTCTCAAAAATGCGATATAAATTGACGCTGGCCATGAAAGAATTTTAAATTTACTAAGTTTTGCAAGTGCAATAAATGATCCAATAATTGCTCCACAAACTACACCGATTAAAGAAATAAGTACAGTATTTTGCAATCCTTTAACGAAGAAAGTCCCATACTTTTGAATAAAACTACCATCGTCAACCATTTGTTCTGAAGCTATGTTCATATATTTATTGATTAAATTATGATCTTTAACATTTTTGATTGACTCATTTAAATGTTGTAATAAAATAGGTGAGTCTTTAGGTAAAGCAATGACTGTAGGTTTTTTCTCCTCATTAAATGAGACATTGGCAATTTTTAAATCTTTATTTTGCTTAGCGTAGGCTTCAGCTACTGGCTTTTCAATAACTAATCCATCAATTTTTTTACTTTTCAAAGCTAAAATTGCATCTGGTAAACGATTGAGTGAACTTAATTGTGCATTTTCTATTTCTTGCTGCGCAATTTTTTCTTGCTCACTGCCTTTTTGAGCGCCTATTCTTTTATTTTTAAAATCATTTAACGTATGAAATACATCACTATTATTTTCTCTAATTAACATTACATTACCTGTTTCCATGTATGGCTCTGAAAAGTCTACTTCTTTTTTCCTTTCAGGTGTAGACGTCATACCAGATATTATAATGTCTATTTTTCCAGTTTTTAAAGCGCCAAGTAGACTATCAAATTGCATATTAACAATTTTTAATTTTAAATGATTATCTTTTGCAATTTTTTTAGCTAATTCAATATCTACACCCACATATTCTGTCTTACCATTTTTTGTTTTTTCAAATTCCAGTGGTGCATAATCGGCTGATAGTCCTACTCTTAATTCACCTCTTTCTTTAATTTTATTCCAAGTTGCATCTTCATCAGCTAATACCATTGGTTGTATGTATATCAATGTCAAACTAATTAAGATTGCTATAGTTAGTACTTTAGTAATTATTTTCATAAGCAACCTCCTTTAATTAATTCATTATTATACATATAAACGTATTAATATACAATAGTATATTTAAAAAAAGGAGTTAGACAGAATTCTTTTTAAATTCATTGTCCAACTCCCAGCTTGCTTAGCTTGTAGAATGTCTTTATAAAATTTTTTATTGACCACACGCAAGGATGACTATACTGAAAAAAACTTTAGTGTCTTAACAGTTCAGTCACCTACTGCGAATTTGTATAATAACTTCAATATTAAATATATTCCTGGCTCGTAAGCAAGCTTTATTGCTTAGGTATTTCAAATTTATAAATACCATCATGATAACTAGGAATTAATTTTTTGCATATTTCATGAATAATAAATGCACTCACAAATGGAATTACCAAGTAACCAAAAATAAGCAAAATAATATTCATTGTTGCATCACCAGGCATCCTATTAAAGGCATTGATTGGTCCAACTAAACCTGTGTATCCAAATCCAGCAGATAATGGTGTACCTTTAATTCCAATGGCGTATGCTAATACGCCTGATACGATACCATTTAAAGTTAGAGGAACCGCAATGATTAAATGCTTTAAATATACAGGTATCATCATTTTTGCAGCACCAATGAGTAATACAATATTAACACCCATTGAATTAACTCGTATTGATCCAAATATGAAAGTAACACAAGCAGCTACAATTCCCATATTGGCTGCACCACTTCCTAAACCAGTTAAGCTTATAGCTGTGGCAATAGCAACTAATGAAATCGGTGTAACCATCAATAATGAGAACGTTACACTAATCAAAATTGACATAATGAGTGGATTCAAAGCTGTAAATGAATTTACCATATGACCAAGACCATTAGTTATGGTTTGTACATAAGGTAATGTTAAAAGTCCTATTAAACCACTTGCAACAGGAATTAAGACTGGTAATATAATCATTTCAAGTGATCCTAATTTCCCTTGCAAAAGCATATATAATGCACACGCTATAATGACCACTAAAATAATATTAATAATATCACCAATGCCCTTTAATGCAATACCTTGAGAGGTAAATTGTACCGCTCCAGATCCAAGCATAGCCGCTACACCAATCATACATGAGCCTGAACCATTAAACTTAAATTGATGTGCTGCTAAAACTCCAATAATAAATGCCATAAATGATTGAATAATAATCACTAAATGGAATACTAATTGAAGTAATGGATGATTATCCATAAATAATTTTAAAAATTCTCCCAACAATGCATTTGGCAATAAAGCAATGACAACTCCAGCGCCTACAGCATTGAGAATATTACTAAAAAAATACTTTAAACTTATGCGTTGTTTACTCATAGTAGCCTCCGATTTTAAACATTAGCTTTATATTAGTACAATCTACCGTGTTTAACAATATGAACAAATAAGTTTTAATCAAAAATTAATGTTGATACTAACAATACAAACCATTAAAAAAGTTATTTAAAAATTATTATCAAATAAAGTTTTAAATTGTTTTATCATATCCAAAAGTCTAAGCCATTTTCTATTGATATAACAATGCAAGATTAAGGCCATTATCTAAAAGAAACTTATGAAAAAGATAATAAGAAAGCACTTAACATCATTAATGAGTTGTGATATAACTTGTGACATAAATTTTTAATTTAGTCCCCTCTCGTGACATAGATGTGACATAAAAATAGTTTTTAAAAGTGTCTAAAAGCATAAAAAAAGAGCGAAAACATTGATTTAACAACATTTTCACTCTAAAAATTCCTAACAGAATTTAAAAGTATACCGGCGGTCGGGGTCGAACCGACACTCCAATACAGGAACGGGATTTTGAGTCCCGCGCGTCTGCCAATTCCGCCACGCCGGCTCAATTTTTGATAAATAAAAAACTTCCATTTGGAAGCAAAAACTTGGAGCGGAAGATAGGATTTGCACCTATATCTCGTTCCGGGAAGGAACGTATTCTAAAAATTGAAATACTCCCGCATTACTAAAATATGGAGCGGAAGATAGGATTTACACCTATATCTCGTTCCGGGAAGGAACGTATTCTAAGAGTTGAACTACTCCCGCATTATTAAAATATGGAGCGGAAGATAGGATTTGCACCTATATCTCATTCCGGGAAGGAATGTGTTCTAAAAGTTGAACTACTCCCGCATCGTGCATGGAGGCGGCAACCGGATTTGAACCGGTGATAAAGGTTTTGCAGACCTCTGCCTTACCACTTGGCTATGCCGCCAATAACTGGGCTAGCTGGATTCGAACCAGCGCGTGACGGAGTCAAAGTCCGTTGCCTTACCGCTTGGCTATAGCCCATTAATATTATTAAGGGCGGTTGAAGGGAATCGAACCCTCGAGTGTCGGAACCACAATCCGATGCGTTAACCACTTCGCCACAACCGCCATGGCAGGGACAGTAGGAATCGAACCCACATCAAAGGTTTTGGAGACCTCTATTCTACCGTTGAACTATGTCCCTATTATAGATGGTGGAGGGGGGCAGATTCGAACTGCCGAACCCGAAGGAGCGGATTTACAGTCCGCCGCGTTTAGCCACTTCGCTACCCCTCCAAGAGATGGTGCCGGCCAGAGGACTTGAACCCCCAACCTACTGATTACAAGTCAGTTGCTCTACCAATTGAGCTAGGCCGGCATAGTGAAATGGTTCAGGACAGAGTCGAACTGCCGACACATGGAGCTTCAATCCATTGCTCTACCAACTGAGCTACTGAACCATAATTTGTAATGGCGGTCTCGACGGGAATCGAACCCGCGATCTCCTGCGTGACAGGCAGGCGTGTTAACCGCTACACTACGAGACCTAAAAATGTAATTGCGGGAGGCGGATTTGAACCACCGACCTTCGGGTTATGAGCCCGACGAGCTACCGAACTGCTCCATCCCGCGATAATAATTAATGGCGGAGGAAGAGGGATTCGAACCCCCGCGGCCCGTTAAGGCCCTGTCGGTTTTCAAGACCGATCCCTTCAGCCGGACTTGGGTATTCCTCCACTAATTAAATGTAAATTACTATAAAATTGATAAATGGCGGTCTCGACGGGAATCGAACCCGCGATCTCCTGCGTGACAGGCAGGCGTGTTAACCGCTACACTACGAGACCATTAAAATACGGAGGAAGAGGGATTCGAACCCCCGCGAGCCGTTAAGCCCCTGTCGGTTTTCAAGACCGATCCCTTCAGCCGGACTTGGGTATTCCTCCAAAATTATATGGACCTTGCAGGACTCGAACCTGCGACCGAACGGTTATGAGCCGTTAGCTCTAACCAACTGAGCTAAAGGTCCAAATTATAATTCTACAACTAATAAGTAGTGGCGGTGGAGGGGATCGAACCCCCGACCTCACGGGTATGAACCGTACGCTCTAGCCAGCTGAGCTACACCGCCGTTATCTAGTTTGTAAATGTAATATGGTGGAGACTAGCGGGATCGAACCGCTGACCTCCTGCGTGCAAAGCAGGCGCTCTCCCAGCTGAGCTAAGCCCCCATATTGTATTTAAATAAAGTTCCTATCGGGAAGACAGGATTCGAACCTGCGACCCCTTGGTCCCAAACCAAGTGCTCTACCAAGCTGAGCTACTTCCCGTAAGAGAACGCGCCCGATAGGAGTCGAACCCATAACCTCTTGATCCGTAGTCAAACGCTCTATCCAATTGAGCTACGGGCGCAAAATTATATATGGTGCCGAGGACCGGAATCGAACCGGTACGGTGATCTCTCACCGCAGGATTTTAAGTCCTGTGCGTCTGCCAGTTCCGCCACCCCGGCACTATATTAAATAATGGAGCGGAAGACGGGATTCGAACCCGCGACCCCCACCTTGGCAAGGTGGTGTTCTACCACTGAACTACTTCCGCGTATGCGGGTGAAGGGAGTCGAACCCCCACGCCGTAAGGCGCTAGATCCTAAGTCTAGTGCGTCTGCCAATTCCGCCACACCCGCGTATACATGTGAGCCATAGAGGATTCGAACCTCTGACCCTCTGATTAAAAGTCAGATGCTCTACCAACTGAGCTAATGGCTCAAAATAGATGGTGCCGGCCAGAGGACTTGAACCCCCAACCTACTGATTACAAGTCAGTTGCTCTACCAATTGAGCTAGGCCGGCTATTTAGTTTTAAGTTTAAATGGTGGAGAATGACGGGTTCGAACCGCCGACCCTCTGCTTGTAAGGCAGATGCTCTCCCAGCTGAGCTAATTCTCCATTACTATATGCCTGGCAACGTCCTACTC
>NZ_JAESLK010000040.1:0-51711 GCF_017892585.1 Staphylococcus sp. GDY8P57P
ACAATTATACGGACTTTATCCGATAATCGATAATCTCTTAGAATTATTTTTGAAATTTAAATTTTATCAAGTTTTTATTGCACCAAAATCATCTTTTGAATATGTGCTTTTTGTAGTATTGATAATACTAATATTCATCTTTTTATGCCATAAAAAAATAAAATCACTCGTATTACTATGTGTCTTGTTTATATCTTTATGCGTTTTTAATATCCAACCTAACACGAGTACAATTACTTTTTTTAATGTTGGGCAAGGGGATAGTTTAATATTTCAAACAAGCATGAAAGAAACTGTTATGGTTGATACTGGTGGCAAGGAAATTAGAGACGGTACGATAGATAATCATAATATAGCCAAATATCATATTTTACCTACATTAAAACGTAAAAGGATTACCTCAATAGATCATTTAATTATTACGCATCCACATGCAGACCATATTGGCGAGCTTCCTTACATCGTTCAACACATAAGAATCAAAAAGTTATATATTCATGTATATAGCTATTCAAAAGTAGAACTAACAAGACTCATACGTTTGTGTAAAAATAACAATATCCAATTAGTAGATGCTAAAGAAATAGATTCTATCCAATTCAATAACGGTAAAATTTCATTCCTTCACGGAGATATTTCTTCAAGTGATGATAAAAATGAGCATAGCATTATCTTACTTATTGAATATCAAAACTACAAAATGATTTTATTGGGTGACGCTACGAAAAATAATGAAGCTAAATTGATGAAATTATATCAACTTCCCACCGTTGATATATTGAAAGTAGGACATCACGGAAGTAAAACAAGTAGTTCGGAAGTATTTATAAAGTCTATTAAACCGACTATTAGTATTATTTCAAGTGGTAAAAACAATAAATATCATTTGCCAAATAAAGAAACGTTGCAGACGTTAACATCGGTAAACAGTAAAATTTTGAACACTCAAGACCTTGGAGAAATAACAATAGATTTGGATCACAATATGAATATTACATCTAATCAAATTGATTGAACTGGTGACGCTTTACCCAAGCATGATATAATTATCAATGTTTGATATTTTAAAAGGGAGTTCACAATTATGACAAACAATATTATGGCTATATATGGTGAAGTGCCTGAATTAGTAGAAAAGAAAAGTAATGAACTGACAAATGCATTCTTAAATGAGGACAGAGATGACTTTAATTTTATAAAATTTAACCTTTATGAAACAAATATTTCGACAATTATTGAAGAAGCCTTAACAATGCCATTTATATCTGAAAAGAAAGCAATTGTTGTTAAAAATTCATTTATATTTACTGGCGAAAAAGTTAATAAAGATTTACAGCCGAACAATGAGCAAGTTATAGAATTTTTAGAGAAGTATGATGGTGATAATTTAGTCATTTTTGAAATCTATAGTAATAAATTAGATGAAAGAAAGAAATTAACTAAATCATTAAAAAAGACCAGTAAGCTAACCAAAGTAGAACAAATGTCAGAACAAGAAATTAAATCCTGGATTCAAAATCAACTACATGAGAATTTCAAAGATATAAAGCAAGATGCGCTAAACCTATTTATTGAATTAACTGGTGTGAATTTCAATATCGTTTCTCAAGAGCTAGATAAACTCATTTTATTCTTAGGTGATAGATCTACTATTAATAAAAATGATGTAGGTTTAATTATTAACAGAAGCTTAGAACAAAATGTTTTTCTATTAACAGAATATATTCAAAAAAATGAAAAAGACAAAGCTATACAACTTGTAAAAGATTTAATCGTTATGAAAGAGGAACCCATTAAATTACTTGCACTTATTACAAGTAATTATAGATTGTATTACCAATGTAAAATATTAGCTCAAAAAGGGTATAGTGGGCAACAGATTGCTAAAACAATTAATGTGCATCCATATAGAGTTAAGTTAGCATTAAACCAAGTCCGTTATTATGAGTTAAAAGAATTATTAAATATAATAGATAACTGCGCAGAAACAGATTACAAACTAAAGTCGTCATATATGGACAAACAACTAATACTTGAGTTATTTATTCTATCCCTTTAAATTTGTAATCAATCCCTAGTTATATATTTAAATGCAAAAAAGCACGGAACATAGTTCCGCGCTTTTTTACACATTATTTACTTGATGACATTAATTGTGATTTAATGCGATCAGCTTTGTTTGAGTGAATTAAGTTACTTTGTGAAGCTTTATCAACTGATTTGATTGCGAAGTTAACTAATTCAGCTTTGTTATCAGCGTTATTGTTGATTGCTGTTTTAGCATTTTTCACAGCAGTACGCATAGCGTTTTTTTGTGAAATATTACGAGCTTCTGCGTTTTCAGTTGTTTTAACACGTTTAATAGCAGATTTAATATTTGGCATTACTGTCACCTCCTAAAAGTGATCTTAAGCATATCAAATTTTATTTTGATTACAACAAGAAATATTTTATCAAAACTAACATACTTGTGCAATCATTAATTAAATATAGCATAATTAAAATCTCAATTAAATCATAATTACTGTTGGAATGCGCACTTTAACACTTTATAATTAGGATATATTCTATAATTATATACGAATAACGCAAGTGATTTTATAATCACGTTTTAACATTTAATAGTAAGGATACGTTTGCAATTAATCATTAAAAACGATATCATATCAAAGATGTATACATATACGGGCTAATTTTATGAAAGCGAGAATGATAGGCTATGGATATGCAAGAACGCTATAACAGAAGAGAAAATATACGAAATTTTTCTATTATTGCTCATATTGATCATGGTAAATCAACATTAGCAGATAGAATATTAGAAAATACTAAATCTGTAGAAACAAGAGAAATGCAAGATCAATTATTAGATTCAATGGATCTTGAAAGAGAACGTGGTATTACAATCAAATTAAATGCCGTACGATTAAAATATGAAGCTAGTGATGGACAAACTTATACTTTCCATTTAATTGATACACCTGGACACGTAGACTTTTCATATGAGGTCTCTAGATCCCTAGCTGCATGTGAAGGTGCAATTTTAGTAGTAGATGCAGCACAAGGTATTGAAGCACAAACATTGGCAAATGTGTATCTAGCACTTGATAACGATTTAGAATTATTACCAGTCGTTAACAAAATCGATCTCCCTGCTGCTGAACCTGAAAGGGTTAAACAAGAATTAGAAGATGTGATTGGTTTAGATCAAGATGATGTCGTACTTGCTAGTGCTAAATCAAATATTGGTATCGAAGATATTTTAGAGAAAATTGTAGAAGTAGTGCCACCACCTGAAGGTGATCCTAGTGCCCCATTAAAAGCTTTAATTTTCGATTCTGAATATGATCCTTATAGAGGCGTTATTTCATCAATTCGCGTGATGGAAGGCGTTGTTAAAGCTGGAGATAGAATTAAGATGATGGCAACAGGTAAAGAATTTGAAGTTAGTGAGGTAGGTATTAATACACCTAAACAATTACCTATTGAAGAACTAACTGTAGGTGATGTTGGTTATATTATTGCAAGTATCAAAAATGTCGATGATTCACGTGTAGGTGATACGATAACACATGCAAACAGACCAGCTGAAGCACCGCTAAAAGGATATAAAAAAATGAACCCAATGGTTTATTGCGGTTTGTTCCCAATTGAAAATAAAGACTATAATGATTTAAGAGAAGCTCTTGAAAAGTTACAATTAAATGATGCGTCATTAGAGTTTGAACCAGAATCTTCTCAAGCACTCGGTTTTGGTTTTAGAACTGGATTTTTAGGCATGCTTCACATGGAAATCATTCAAGAGCGCATTGAAAGAGAATTTGGCATTGAATTAATTGCTACTGCGCCATCAGTTATTTATCAATGTGTAATGAAAGATGGTTCAGAAGTCACAGTAGATAATCCCGCACAAATGCCAGAAAGAGACAAAATTGATGCGATTTATGAACCTTATGTGAAAGCAACCATGATGGTTCCAAATGACTATGTAGGAGCAGTAATGGAATTGTGTCAACGTAAACGTGGTCAATTTATTAATATGGATTATTTAGATGATATTCGAGTGAATATCGTTTATGAAATACCACTTTCTGAAGTTGTTTTTGATTTCTTTGATCAACTTAAATCTAATACTAAAGGATACGCTTCGTTTGATTATGAGTTTATTGAAAATAAAGAAAGTAATTTAGTGAAGATGGATATTTTATTAAATGGTGATAAAGTAGATGCATTAAGCTTTATCGTTCATAAAGATTTCGCTTATGAACGAGGCAAAGCATTAGTTGAAAAATTAAAAACGCTTATTCCGCGTCAACAATTTGAAGTTCCAGTCCAAGCTGCAATTGGACAAAAAATCGTTGCAAGAACTAATATTAAATCAATGGGTAAAAATGTTTTATCTAAATGTTATGGCGGGGATATTAGTCGTAAGCGTAAATTACTTGAAAAACAAAAAGCAGGTAAAGCGAAAATGAAAGCAGTTGGTAGTGTTGAAATTCCACAAGATGCATTCCTAGCTGTACTAAAAATGGATGATGAATAGAACATAAAAGAGGTCGAGACGAATATAAATTGGTAGATACCATAACAATAATGAATATTATTGATAAAGAAACTACTAACTTATATTACTAAGTCTCAATCTCTTTTTTTAAGTTATAGAAGGGGTGTAACATTGGAAGTTAAAAGTGCGTATATACACATACCTTTTTGTGTCAGAATTTGTACTTATTGTGATTTTAATAAATATTATATTGATAAACAGCCAGTAGATGAATATTTATCCGCATTAATAAAAGAAATGTCGTTTAGTAAAACAAAACAACTTGAGACAATGTACGTTGGAGGAGGTACGCCAACAGCACTGAATGACATGCAACTTGAAAGATTATTACAAGCTATTACTTCAACTTTTTCAATCAATGGAGAGTTCAGTTTTGAAGCAAATCCAGATGAACTAACTTTTAATAAAGTAAAGTTACTTAAACAGTATGGTGTTAATCGTATTTCAATGGGTGTTCAAACATTTAAACCAGAGCTATTAAAAATATTAGGCCGAACACATCATACTCAAGATATCTACAATGCAGTAAATAATGCTAGGAAAGCTGGTATCAACTCTATAAGCCTTGATTTAATGTATCATTTGCCTGAACAAACGATAGAGGATTTTGCAGACAGTTTAAATCAAGCAATCAATATGGATATTGACCATATTTCAAGTTACGGTTTAATACTTGAACCTAAGACACAATTTTATAATATGTATCGAAAAGGGAAACTAAAATTACCAAATGAAGATTTAGGTGCTGAAATGTACCAATATCTAATGAAAGCATTAAGTCAAACTGACTTTAAGCAATATGAAATTTCTAACTTTGCTAAAACGAATCATGAATCTGAACATAATAAAGTGTATTGGTTAAACGAAGAATATTACGGTTTTGGAGCAGGTGCAAGTGGATACGTTGAAGGCGAACGCTATACAAATTTAAATCCGGTTCAACATTATATTAATGCAATTAATGATGGCAAACGGCCCATACTAACTTCTAATCGACCAACCTTGAATGAAAAGATGGAAGAAGAAATGTTTTTAGGTCTGAGAATGAATCAAGGTGTAAATCGCGAACGTTTCGAGTTGAAATTTGGTCAATCACTTGATGCAATATTTGGAGAAACGGTTAAAGATTTAAAATCAAGACACCTTCTAATTGAAACGAATGGAAATATCTCACTTAGCCCAAGAGGAAAGGTTATAGGAAACGAAGTATTTGAGGCTTTCTTACTAAACTAATAAAAAATTAAAAAAGTAAGGCTTTAACGTTGACTTACTTTGACCAATTTGATAAATTATAATTAGCACTTAGGACAAAAGAGTGCTAATGAGGTGAAAACATGATTACACAAAGACAATTAAGCATTTTAAATGCAATTGTTGAAGATTATGTTGATTTAGGACAACCTATAGGTTCTAAAGCTTTAATTGATAGACATCATTTAGATGTCAGTCCTGCAACAATAAGGAATGAGATGAAGCAACTTGAAGATTTGAACTTTTTAGAGAAGACGCATTCTTCTTCAGGGCGTTCACCTTCCGAAGAAGGGTTTAGACTTTATGTCGATCAATTGTTAAAACAAACCTCTCGTCAAAACAAAAATAAAATACAACGTTTAAATCAACTTTTGATTGAGAATCACTATGATATTTCTTCAGCATTAAGTTACTTTGCAAATGAGTTATCAATGAAATCTCATTATGCAACATTAGTTGTTCGTCCAAAACATAGTGAAGAAATGATTAATAATGTTCATTTAATTAAGGCAAATGATTCAATCATGATTTTAGTAATTATTTATAATTCTGGTCATGTTGAGCATTTTCACTTGAATTCTTCACTTGAGTTATCATCCGATAGATTAATCGCCATTTCTAATTTTATTAGTAATAATAATATAGAAATAAGCGCTAAACTATCAGATAAAATTCGTTCTTTCGCCAACTCAAATGAAGAAAATCAATTCATTAATGACATTGTTAAGATGATAAATTCTCATATTAGCAAACAAAGTAATAGCATTTTCTTAGGTGGAAAGGTTAAACTAATTGATGCGTTAAATGAATCTAATGTTTCGTCAATTCAACCAATTTTGCAATATCTAGAATCTGAAAGAATCACTGAATTACTACAGACAATTTCAACTAATGATATTAACGTTAAGATTGGAAAAGAGATTGATGAAAGCCTTAGTGATATATCGATTGTAACGAGTCAATATCACTTCGACAATTCATTGAAAGGTCAAATTGCGGTTATTGGACCTACAGCAATGCGTTATCAGAATGTGATTCAATTACTTAACCAAATATGGTGATTTTAATTGTAATTATATTGGAGGGTAAAAAATGACAGAAAAAGATGAATCAGTAAAAAGTAATTCTGAATATACTGAAGAACAAGAAGTAAAGAATGAAGAAACATCAACAGTTGAAAATGTTGAAGATACTACTTCTGATAGTGATAATTCATCTAACGACAGTTCGAACGAAGAAAGTTCTGAAGAAACTGCAGTTGATCCTAAAGATGAAGAAATTCAGCAATTACAATTAAAAGCTAATGAAAATGAAGAAAAATATTTAAGATTATACGCTGAATTCGAAAATTATAAAAGACGAATTCAGAAAGAAAATGAAACAAATAAAACTTATCAATCTCAACGTGTTTTAACGGATATTTTACCAACGATTGATAATATTGAACGCGCACTACAAATTGAAGGTGATGATGAATCATTTAAATCACTTCAAAAAGGTGTTCAAATGGTACACGAAAGTTTACTAAGAGCACTTAAAGATAATGGTTTAGAAGAAATTGAAACAGAAGGTCAAGCTTTTGACCCTAACTTCCACCAAGCAGTAGTTCAAGATGATAATCCAGATTTCAAATCTGGTGATATTACTCAAGAATTACAAAAAGGTTATAAGTTAAAAGATAGAGTATTAAGACCATCAATGGTAAAAGTAAATCAATAAATTGACGAAAATACCATTTATTAAATTTTTAAAATTGGAGGAATTTTATTATGAGTAAAGTAATCGGTATTGACTTAGGTACAACAAATTCATGTGTAGCTGTATTAGAAGGCGATGAACCAAAAGTAATTCAAAACCCAGAAGGTGCTAGAACAACACCATCAGTTGTAGCATTTAAAAATGGTGAAACACAAGTTGGTGAAGTAGCAAAACGTCAAGCTATCACTAATCCAAATACTGTTCAATCAATTAAACGTCATATGGGTACTGACTATAAAGTAGATATTGAAGGTAAATCTTATACACCTCAAGAAATTTCAGCTATGGTATTACAAAACCTTAAAAACACTGCTGAAAGTTATTTAGGAGATAAAGTAGATAAAGCTGTTATTACAGTTCCTGCATATTTCAATGATGCTGAACGTCAAGCAACTAAAGATGCTGGTAAAATTGCTGGTTTAGAAGTTGAACGTATTATTAACGAACCTACTGCTGCAGCATTAGCATATGGTTTAGATAAAACTGATCAAGACCAAAAAGTATTAGTATTCGACTTAGGTGGCGGTACGTTTGACGTATCTATCCTTGAATTAGGTGACGGTGTATTCGAAGTACTATCAACTGCTGGTGATAATAAACTTGGCGGTGATGACTTTGACCAAGTAATTATTGACTACCTAGTGTCTGAATTCAAAAAAGAAAATGGCGTAGATTTATCTCAAGATAAAATGGCATTACAACGTTTGAAAGACGCTGCTGAAAAAGCTAAAAAAGACTTATCTGGCGTTTCACAAACTCAAATTTCATTACCATTTATTTCAGCTGGTGAAAGTGGTCCATTACATTTAGAAATTAGTCTTACTCGTTCTAAATTTGAAGAATTAGCTGATTCATTAATCAGAAGAACTATGGAACCAACTCGTCAAGCATTAAAAGACGCTGGTTTATCAACTTCTGAAATTGATGAAGTTATTCTTGTTGGTGGTTCAACACGTATTCCAGCAGTTCAAGAAGCTGTTAAAAAAGAAATCGGTAAAGATCCTCATAAAGGTGTAAACCCAGACGAAGTTGTAGCAATGGGTGCTGCAATTCAAGGTGGCGTTATCACTGGTGATGTTAAAGATGTTGTATTATTAGACGTAACACCATTATCATTAGGTATTGAAATTATGGGTGGACGTATGAATACGTTAATTGAACGTAATACTACAATCCCAACTTCAAAATCTCAAGTTTATTCAACTGCAGCTGATAACCAACCAGCAGTAGATATTCACGTATTACAAGGTGAACGTCCAATGGCAGCTGATAACAAAACATTAGGAAGATTCCAATTAACTGATATTCCACCAGCTCCACGTGGTGTTCCACAAATCGAAGTAACATTTGATATTGATAAAAATGGTATCGTAAATGTTACTGCGAAAGACTTAGGTACTAATAAAGAACAAAATATTACTATTCAATCAAGCTCTGCGCTTTCTGATGAAGAAATCGATCGTATGGTTAAAGATGCCGAAGAAAACGCTGAAGCAGATAAAAAACGTCGTGAAGAAGTAGATTTAAGAAATGAAGCAGATAGCTTAGTATTCCAAGTTGAAAAAACAATTACTGACCTTGGCGACAATATTAGTGAAGAAGATAAATCTAATGCGGAAAGCAAAAAAGATGCTTTAAAATCTGCGCTTGAAGGACAAGACATCGAAGATATTAAAGCGAAAAAAGAAGAACTTGAAAAAGTAATTCAAGATTTATCAGCAAAAGTATATCAACAAGCTCAACAAGCTCAGCAACAAGCACAAGATGGTGCTCAACAAACTCAAAACGATAGTAATGTTGAAGATGCTGAATTTAAAGAAGTTAAAGATGATGAAGATAAAAAATAATTGCTAAGCGTTTATAGTGTATGCTTATATTAGCAAACTATTATGAATGTGAGCCAAAAAGTCAAAGTCAATTGAACATTGGCTTTGACTTTTTCTTTTATAACTTCGTTCTTTCAAACATATTAAATAATTAAGTTAAGGAGAGATGGTCGTGGCTAAAAGAGACTATTATGAAGTCTTAGGTGTAAGTAAAAGCGCATCTAAAGATGAAATCAAAAAAGCATATCGCAAATTATCAAAAAAATATCACCCTGATATCAATAAAGAAGAGGGTGCAGATGAAAAATTCAAAGAGATTTCAGAAGCTTACGAAGTTCTAAGCGACGATAATAAAAGAGCAAATTATGACCAATTTGGCCATGATGGACCTCAAGGTGGTTTTGGTGGCCAAGGATTTAGCGGCCAAGACTTTAGTGGATTTGGCGGAGGTGGATTTGAAGACATCTTCAGCTCATTCTTTGGTGGTTCACGTCAAAGAGATCCTAATGCACCTAGAAAAGGTGACGATTTACAATATACGATGACTCTAGAATTTGAAGAAGCTGTCTTCGGAACTAAGAAAGAAATCTCAATTCGTAAAGATGTGACATGCCATACATGTAATGGTGATGGTGCTAAACCAGGTACTAGTAAAAAAACATGTAGTTATTGTAACGGCGCAGGTCACGTATCAGTAGAACAAAATACAATTTTAGGCCGTGTACGCACGCAACAAACATGTCCAAAATGTGATGGAACAGGTCAAGAATTCGAAGAACCATGTCCAACTTGTCATGGTAAAGGTACCGAAAATAAAACAGTTAAATTAGAAGTAACTGTACCTGAAGGTGTAGATAATGACCAACAAATCAGACTTGCCGGTGAAGGAACACCAGGAGAAAACGGCGGACCTCATGGTGACTTATATGTCGTATTTAGAGTAAAACCGTCTGACAAATTTGAACGTGATGGTGACGATCTTTATTACAAACTTAATGTTAGTTTCCCACAAGCAGCACTTGGTGATGAAATAAAAGTTCCTACACTTAACGGAAACGTAATGTTAACTATTCCTTCTAGCACTCAAACTGGTAAGCAATTCCGCTTAAAAGATAAAGGTGTTAAAAATGTTCATGGATATGGTCATGGTGATTTATTTGTTAATATTAAAGTAGTTACACCTACAAAATTAACAGATAGACAAAAAGAAATTATGAGAGAGTTTGCTGAATTAAATGGTGAGTCAATTGAAGAACAACCATCTAATTTTAAAGATAGAGCACGCAAATTCTTTAAAGGAGAATAACTAAATGAACTGGACAGAACTTTCGATTGTTGTAAACCATGAAGTTGAACCTTTAGTTACTGATATATTAGAAAATTATGGATCAAACGGCGTTGTAATTGAAGATTCTAATGATTTAATTAATCAGCCTGCCGATAAATTCGGTGAAATATATGAACTGAAACAAGAAGATTATCCTGAAAAAGGTGTTCGATTAAAGGCTTATTTCAACGAATTAAAGTTTGATGAATCTCTAAGAAATAAAATTGAAACAGATGTTACAAAACTTGAAAATATTGATTCATCTGTATTGGATTTTTCTGAGAAAACAATAGCTGAAGTAGATTGGGAAAATGAATGGAAAAATTATTTCCATCCCTTTAGAGCATCAGAAAAATTCACAATTGTTCCAAGTTGGGAACAATACACTAAAGAAGATACTTCTGAAATGTGTATTGAATTAGACCCAGGCATGGCATTTGGAACTGGAGATCATCCAACAACAAGCATGTGTCTTAAAGCAATTGAAACCTACGTTAAACCAGAGCATTCCGTTATTGATGTTGGAACAGGTTCAGGTATTTTAAGTATTGCCAGTCACTTACTTGGCGTAAAACGGATTAAAGCTCTGGATATTGATGAGTTAGCTGTTAACGTTGCTAAAGAAAACTTTGCTAAAAATCATTGTGAAGATGCAATTGAAGCTGTACCAGGAAACTTATTAAAAAATGAAACAGAAAAATTTGATATTGTTATTGCAAACATTTTAGCTCATATTATTGAAGATATGATTGAAGATGCTTATAATACTCTAAATGAAGATGGTTATTTTATAACATCAGGAATTATAGAGGAAAAGCATGAACAAATATTAAATCAAATGGAAGATGTAGGATTTGATATTATATCAGTAAATCATGACAATGGTTGGGTATGTATTGTAGGTCAGAAAGTGAGTGAATAATTTGCAAAGATACTTTATCGATCAAAACGCTGATGACAGTCAGCGTTTTTTTATAACAAATAAGGAAGATATACATCATATTACTAATGTGATGAGAAATACAGTTGGTAACCAGATTATTGTAACGTTTAAAGATAAAACCGTGTTTAAATCGGAAATCATTACTGTTGAGAATGAATCAATTGAAATTAAATTGATTGAGCACATTGATATCAATTCAGAGTTACCTGTACAAGTTACTATATGTAGTGGCTTAATCAAAGCAGACAAATATGAATGGTTAATTCAAAAAGCAACAGAATTAGGTGCTGATAGTTTCATAGCTGTAGAAATGGACAGATCTGTAGTCAAACTTAATTCAAATAAAGTTCAAAAAAAATTAGAACGTTGGCAAAAGATAATTAAAGAAGCAGCTGAACAAAGCTACCGTTTAATTATTCCTAAAATCAATTTTAAGTCGAATTTAAATGAAATTTGTGATACTATAAATCATTATGACTATATTTTGTTAGCATATGAAGATGAAGCAAAACGTGGTGAAGTTAGTCTTTTTAAAGAAACCTTGAAAAAATTTAAGACTAACGATCGTATTTTATTAATATTTGGTCCTGAAGGTGGCTTTTCAGAGAAAGAAATCTCTTTGCTTAAAGAAACGAGTGTTAATGTTGGTTTAGGACCTCGAATTTTACGGGCAGAAACGGCGCCACTTTATGCTTTAAGTGCTATCAGTTATGAAAATGAATTAATGGGGTGAATATTATGTCAACAGTTGCGTTTCACACATTAGGTTGCAAAGTAAACCATTATGAAACTGAAGCAATTTGGCAATTATTTAAAGACGCTGATTACGATAGAGTTGATTTTGAAACGAATGCAGACGTCTTCGTAATCAACACTTGTACAGTAACAAATACTGGAGATAAAAAAAGTAGACAAATCATTAGAAGAGCAATTCGACAAAATCCAGACGCAGTAGTATGTGTTACAGGGTGTTATGCGCAAACATCTTCTGCAGAAATTATGGAAATTCCTGGCGTAGACGTAGTGGTAGGTACGCAAGATAGACACAAATTATTAGACTACATCCAACAATTTAGAGAAGAACGCCAACCAATTAATGGTGTTGGTAATATTATGAAAAATCGTACATATGAAGAATTAGATGTACCTTATTTTACAGATAGAACAAGAGCTTCACTAAAGATCCAAGAAGGGTGCAATAATTTCTGTACATTTTGTATCATACCATGGGCTCGTGGATTAATGCGTTCACGTGATCCTGAAAAAGTGGTTGAACAAGCTACACAATTAGTTAATGCCGGCTATAAAGAAATTGTTTTAACTGGAATTCATACTGGTGGTTATGGTCAAGATTTAAAAGATTATAATTTAGCACAGTTACTTCGTGATTTAGAAGAAATTGATGGTCTTGAACGAATTAGAATTTCATCTATTGAAGCTAGCCAATTAACTGATGAAGTTATTGATGTTTTAAAACGTTCAAATAAAGTTGTTAGACATTTACATGTTCCATTACAATCCGGTTCTGATACTGTATTAAAACGAATGAGACGTAAATATACTATGGAACATTTTTCAGAGAGAATCACAAAATTACATGGTGCGTTACCAGATTTAGCTGTTACAAGTGATGTGATTGTAGGATTCCCAGGAGAAACAGAAGAGGAATTCCAAGAAACTTATGACTTTATTGTTAAACATAAATTCTCTGAATTACATGTTTTTCCATATTCAGCTAGAATTGGTACGCCTGCTGCGCGTATGGATGATCAAATTGACGAATCTATCAAAAATGACCGTGTGCACAAATTAATCGCGTTAAGTGATCAATTAGCTAAAGAATATGCATCTAAATTTGAAGACGAAGTTTTAGAAGTTATTCCTGAAGAAGCTGGCGAAGTAGAAGGCACATTAGTTGGTTATGCTGACAACTATATGAAAGTTCAATTTGAGGGTAATGATTCTTTAATCGGACAAATTGTAAAAGTAAAAATCGTTAAAGCTGATTATCCTATTAATACAGGTAAAGTTGTTAGAATTGTAGAACACGCAACAAACAAGTCTGAAGAAGGCGTATTATTATAATTTTTAAAAATTATAATAATTTGGAATTGACCATAATAAATTCATATATTATACTAAGTAAAGCATAGTTGTATATTACTATGTATTGACTTTAAAGTTCCGTTGATATTTGGAGGGAGGGAAATACAGATGTCTAAAACAGTAGTACGTAAAAATGAATCACTTGAAGATGCATTACGTAGATTTAAACGTTCAGTATCTAAAAGTGGTACTATCCAAGAAGTACGTAAACGTGAATTTTACGAAAAACCAAGCGTAAAACGTAAAAAGAAATCAGAAGCTGCACGTAAACGTAAATTCAAATAATTAATAACTCTGTTGACTCCCTCAACAAGAATATTAATTATATATATGCTCTCGATTAGTTAAACTAGTCGAGAGTTTTTTTATATTAAAGCGTCTACTATCACTATTATAACTAAGTGTATTCATGTATAATCGGAATTGAGAGCGAGGTGAAATTGTGAACTATTTCAATGCGATACATACAGTTATCAATTCCATTTTAACTACTAATCATTTATTCAATAATCTATCTCAGATTGTAACGAGTCCATTAATATCACTTATATTAACATGTATCATTTTTTTAGGCTTTTTATATCAATTGTATTCGAAGCGTATTAATTTTGCGGGAATTATCGCGATGCTTGCACTTTTAATTCTCTTCCTCGGCTTTTTAATTAACGGTGATGTTAATCTTATTTCTGTATTGCTATTCTTCGTTGGAGCAATACTCGTTATTATCGAATTATTTGTCATTGGCGCAGTCATAGGTATTATTGGCATATTATTGATTATACTTAGCATCATTATGTTAGGAGATAACATTCTTTTAATGCTATTAAATGTTGTGATTGCATCAATATTGGCAATTATTGAATGGGTGATATTAGTGAAATGGTTTAAAAGGAAAATTCCGTTTTTAGATAAAGTTGTGTTAAAAGATTCTACTAATTCAGAAGCAGGATATAGATCTCACGATGATCGTTCTCATTTAGTTGGTCAAACAGCTCGTACTGTGACAGATTTAAGACCTGCAGGAATTATAACGCTTGATAATGAAAGAATAGATGCCGTATCAGATGGCGCTTTCATTTTAAGAAATAAAGAAGTTAAAATTCTTGAGGTAGAAGGATCTAGAGTTGTTGTTAGAGAAATTGAAAACACATAAAGGAGTGGTTAAATGTTTGGATTAGGCATTATAGTGATTGCAGTTATCATAGTTATTGCATTATTAGTGCTATTCTCATTTGTTCCAGTAGGACTTTGGATATCTGCAATTGCTGCTGGAGTTAAAGTAGGTATTGGAACATTGGTAGGTATGAGATTACGTCGAGTATCTCCACGTAAGGTAATTGGTCCATTAATTAAAGCACATAAAGCTGGGTTAAACCTTACAACAAATCAATTAGAATCACATTATTTAGCGGGTGGTAATGTCGATAGAGTCGTTGATGCGAATATAGCTGCTCAACGTGCAGATATTAACTTACCATTCGAACGTGGTGCAGCGATTGACTTGGCTGGACGTGACGTATTAGAAGCTGTTCAAATGTCTGTTAATCCTAAAGTAATTGAAACACCGTTTATAACTGGTGTAGCAATGAATGGTATAGAAGTAAAAGCGAAAGCTAGAATTACAGTACGCGCCAACATCTCTCGTTTAGTTGGTGGTGCAGGAGAAGAAACAATCATTGCTCGTGTAGGTGAAGGTATTGTTTCTACTATTGGTTCTAGTGAGCATCATACACAAGTACTGGAGAACCCTGATAACATTTCTAAGACTGTCTTAAGTAAAGGGCTTGATTCAGGTACTGCGTTCGAAATTTTATCTATCGATATAGCTGACGTAGATATTGGTAAAAATATTGGTGCTGATTTACAAACTGAACAAGCACTTGCAGATAAGAATATTGCGCAAGCGAAAGCTGAAGAACGCCGTGCTATGGCCGTAGCTTCTGAACAAGAAATGAAAGCGCGTGTTCAAGAAATGCGTGCTAAAGTGGTTGAAGCTGAATCTGAAGTGCCACTTGCAATGGCAGAAGCTTTACGTGAAGGTAACATGGGTGTCAAAGATTACTACAATCTAAAAAATGTAGAAGCTGACACTGGCA
The DNA here is from genome assembly GCF_017892585.1 of Staphylococcus sp. GDY8P57P. Taxonomy (NCBI): domain Bacteria; kingdom Bacillati; phylum Bacillota; class Bacilli; order Caryophanales; family Staphylococcaceae; genus Staphylococcus; species Staphylococcus sp. GDY8P57P. The sequence continues at coordinate 15,872 of NZ_JAESLK010000040.1, forward strand.
TGAGAAATGCGATAAATAAACGTACTGAACAAAATGAAGATGAATCACCAAAGTAAATGTTAAGGGGTGATTAGATGAATATTGGTATTATAATTTTTATAATATCCATTATTGTAACAGGTATTAGTGCGATGAGGGATAAGAGTCATGAGCAAAGAAAAAATCAGAGACCACCACAACATAAGCCAACAACGTCTGATAAAAAAGAGACGCAAGGGAAAGGTTTCTTTGAGCAAATAGAAGAAGCATTTAGTGAATTTGAAAAAGAATTTACTAATGATGATGAACCCTCTAAACAACAAAAGAAAACCGCACAACAAGAATCAAAACGTGTTTATCAAGATAAAGAACTTGAAAAAGAAATTATTGAGGAAAGTGTACCTGAAGAATTAGAGCGTTCTACTAGGCAACGTAATAGATTTGAAAAGGAAGCGCGCCAATCAACCAATACACGAGAGCGTACTAGAGATGTTAATCATCTCCAAAAAGAACTTGAAAAGCAACTCGTAGACGACTTATATAATGTACGCTCAGAAATTGATCGTGAAAAAGAAAAGCAACTTACAAGAATTGAAAATAAAGCAAGAGCGATTATTAATGATAAAAATTTATCTGAACGTACTAAACGTTATAGATTGAAGCAATTGTTAAATAGTAAGTTAATTGAACAAGATATGACACATCAAAAATTTCAATTCGATAATGATCCAGTCGTCAATGGTATTCTTTGGCAAGAAATTCTCAATAAACCTAAGCAATTATAATTAATATTTTAACCCGAAATTCATTTTCACATGATTTTCGGGTTCTTTTTCTAATAAATATTAGAAGCTTATACTACAATTTAATAAAAAAAGCACACTAAGCCAAATAAATTTGTATACTTTAACAGACTTTAGTAAAATTTAAATGAAAGTTAATTTACTAAAGTAACTTAAATCTTAGCTTTTTAAAGATTGATATATCATGTTTTATTTTTAAAACATAAGTGAACTAATATAATCTAAATATATACATTGTTTTAGTGAAAAGGAGCGCTTATATGCCAGGAATAATTCAAATAGACGACATTAATCATTCTCAAGCACTGTTAGGTAATAATGATGAACATATTAATGCGATTGAGGAAGCGTTTGATGTCGAAATACACGCTCGTGGCCAAGAAGTAGCAGTTAAAGGTCAAAAATTAGAGCTTGTAGAAAAATCAGAATTAGTTCTTAAAAATTTATTAAAAGTCATTGAAATGGGCAACACCATAACTTTAAAAGATGTTGAAGCCGCTATAAAAATGGCTGAAAATGATACTATACATCATCTCATTGATTTATATGATGAAGAGATTACAAAAGATGCTTTTGGAAAGACAATAAGAGCAAAAACGATGGGCCAAAGATTATACGTTAATGCTATGAAAAATAATGACCTAGTCTTTGGTATTGGGCCTGCAGGTACGGGTAAAACATTTTTAGCGGTGGTGTATGCGGCTAAACAACTTAGAAAAGGTGCGGTTAAACGTATTGTATTAACAAGACCTGCTGTAGAAGCTGGGGAGTCTCTAGGATTTTTACCTGGTGATTTAAAAGAAAAAGTAGATCCTTATTTGAGACCTCTTTATGATGGATTGAATACAGTATTGGGTAGAGAACAAACTGCACGATTTATCGAGAGAGGCACAATCGAAATTGCACCATTAGCCTATATGCGTGGCCGTACACTTGATGATGCTTTTGTCATTTTAGATGAAGCTCAAAATACAACACATGCGCAAATGAAAATGTTCTTAACACGATTAGGATTCGGCTCTAAAATGGTAGTTACAGGAGATCAAACTCAAATTGATTTACCTAAAGGCGTCAAAAGTGGATTAAAAGAAGCAGTCAAAAAATTACATGGGGTTAAAGGAATTAATATTATGCAATTAGATCAAAGTGATGTTGTAAGACACCCATTAGTAAGTAAAATAATTGATCGCTATGAAGGAGACATTTAAATGTTTACAATTGATTTTAATGATCATACAGACCTTGTAGAAGAAACTTGGTATCAACAAATTGATGACTTACTTAATTTTGCTAAAGAACAAGAACAAATCGAAGAAGACGCTGAGCTTTCTGTTACTTTTGTTGATAAGAGTGAAATTCAAGAAATCAATAAAACATATCGAGATAAAGATAAAGTAACTGATGTAATTTCGTTCGCACTTGAAGAAGATGAACCTGAAATTATTGGTTTAGACATGCCAAGGGTGCTTGGAGATATCATCATCTGTACAGATGTAGCTAAAGACCAAGCTGATTCATATGGCCATTCTTTTGAAAGAGAATTAGGCTTTCTAGCACTACATGGTTTTTTACATTTACTAGGTTATGATCATATGAACGAAGAAGATGAAAAAGAAATGTTTGGACGCCAAGAGACAATATTAAATGCATACGGATTGACTAGAGATTAAGCAATTAAAACGTTTCAAATATACGTTTGATGGGTTTAAGACACTTCTTCTAAAAGATCATAATTATTTACTACATATTGTAATTGCGATTATAACTATCATTTTAGGTTATATCTGCCAATTAAGTGCAACTGAATGGTTATTTATAATATTGGCTATCTTCTTAGTACTTACGATAGAAGCAGTTAATACTGCAATAGAATGTGTAGTTGATTTAGTCACAAGTGACTATCATGAACTTGCTAAACAAGCTAAAGATATAGCTGCGTTTAGTGTTATGTTAGCATCAATTTTCGCATTAATAACTGGATTAGTTATTTTTTTACCACATATTTTCTAATATTAAAGGGGATGTTTTGATGAGTTATCAATCACATTATTTTCAAGAGGCACGAGAAGCGCAAAGTCGAGCATATGTGCCATATAGTCAATTTAAAGTAGGTGCTTATTTAAAGACTAAAGATGGTCGAACATTTTATGGTGCCAACGTCGAAAATGCAGCCTATCCTGCTACAATTTGTGCTGAACGTTCAAGTTTAGTAGCAGCCATATCTGAAGGTTATCGACCTGGTGACTTTGAATCAATAACTGTAACGGTTGATGCTGAAAAGCCATCATCACCTTGTGGAACATGTAGACAAGTTCTTAAAGAATTATGTGATGATGATATGCCAGTGTATATGACGAATCATAAAGGGGAATTACTTGAGTCAACTGTGGGCGAACTGTTACCACATGGCTTTTCAGGAAAGGATTTAGAATAGATGACAGCACATAAGTCAGGATTTGTATCAATTATAGGAAGACCCAATGTAGGTAAATCTACATTTATGAATAGAGTAATCGGACATAAAATTGCAATTATGTCTGATAAAGCACAAACTACACGTAATAAAATCCAAGGTGTAATGACTCGAGACGATGCGCAAATCATCTTCTTAGATACACCTGGCATTCATAAACCTAAACACAAATTAGGTGATTATATGATGCGTGTAGCTAAAAATACATTATCTGAAATTGATGCAATCATGTTCATGGTTAATGTAAATGAAGAAATTGGGCGTGGCGATGAATATATCATGGAAATGCTAAAAAATGTTAAAACACCAGTTTTCTTAGTGCTAAATAAAATTGATTTAGTACACCCAGATGCTTTAATGCCTAAGATAGAGCAATATCAACAGTATATGGATTTCACTGAAATCGTGCCAATCTCCGCATTAGAAGGATTGAATGTCGATCACTTTATAGATGTACTGAAACGTTATTTACCTGAAGGTCCAAAGTATTATCCGGACGATCAAATTTCAGATCACCCTGAACAGTTTGTTGTAAGTGAAATTATACGTGAAAAGATTTTACATTTAACGAGTGAAGAAATTCCTCATGCAATCGGCGTTAATGTAGATAGAATGATTAAAGAAAGTGAAGAACGTGTCAGAGTAGAAGCTACTATTTTCGTTGAGAGAGATTCACAAAAAGGTATAGTCATCGGAAAGGGTGGCAAAAAATTAAAAGAAGTAGGTAAAAGAGCAAGACATGATATCGAAATGTTATTAGGCTCAGAAGTGTATTTAGAACTTTGGGTAAAAGTTCAGAAAGATTGGCGTAATAAAGTTAATTTCATCCGTCAAATGGGATATATTGAAGATCAAGATTAATGGATCGAAGTTAGAAGGGTCGTGATACTATGCTCGAAAAACAAAAGGGAATCATTATAAAGTCCGTAGATTATGGAGAATCTGATAAAATTATTACAATTTTAAACGAGCATGGTGCCAAAATACCATTGATGGTTAGACGAGCCAAAAAATCAAAAACAGGTTTACAAGCCCATACGCAACTCTTTGTGTATGGCTTATTTATTTATAATAAATGGAAAGGTATGGGGACTTTAAGTTCAGTAGATGTAATTAATCAATATTACGATTTACGGTTGGATATATTTAATAGTAGCTATGCAACATTGTGTGTTGAGGCCATTGAGCGTTCAATGGATAGCGATGACATTTCTCCATTCCACTATAAACTGTTACACTTTGTACTCGAAAAAATTTCATCTGGTAATTCAGCGCAACTTATGTCCATTATAGTAATGTTAAAATGTATGAATCGCTTCGGTTTTACAGCATTTTTTAATCATTCAGCTATTTCAGATAGTTATGATCAATCACAATTAGCTGCATATAGTTTTGTTTATGATGGAACAATTCTTGAATCAGAATTATATAAAGATCCACATGCTTTACGAATATCTAACAAAACATTATATTTATTAGATGTCTTACAAAAATTGCCTATAGATAAAATGAATCAATTTAATATTAGTCAAGGTATTCTGGATGAAATGTCGGAACTGCTTCTATTAATATACAAAGAATATGCAGGTATGTACTTTAAAGGTCAAAAGTTAATCAATCAATTGAAACGAATTGAATATTGATAAATCTTCCAATATAAACATAAAAAACCCACCTCAAAAAATGATTTGAGGTGGGTTTTGTACTTTATATAATTATAGTTAGAAAGCAACTTTTTCAGCTAAGAACGTTTCCAATTCAGAGATAGGCATACGTACTTGTTCCATAGAGTCACGGTCACGCACTGTTACTTGATTATCTTCTAATGAATCAAAGTCAAATGTAATACAATATGGCGTACCAATTTCATCTTGTCTACGGTAACGTTTACCAATTGATTGAGATTCATCGAAGTCTATTGCAAATTTAGAACTTAATTGTTCGAAGATTTTAATCGCATCTTCAGATAATTTTTTGCTTAATGGTAAAACTGCAGCTTTATATGGTGCAAGGGCAGGGTGGAAGTGCAATACTGTTCGTGAATCTTTACTTCCTTCAACGCCTTCTTCTTCATATGCGTCACATAAGAATGCTAATGTAACACGGTCTGCACCTAATGATGGTTCAATACAATATGGCACATATTTTTCATTTGTTTCAGGATCATGGTATTTGAAATCTTCGCCTGAATGTTCACTGTGTTTTTTCAAGTCAAAATCAGTACGGCTTGCGATACCCCATAATTCACCCCAACCAAATGGGAAGCGATATTCAACATCTGTAGTTGCGTTTGAATAGTGTGATAATTCTTCTTCATCATGATCACGTAGACGCATATTATCTTCGTTGATATTTAAATCTTTTAACCATTGGCTAGCAAATGTTTTCCAATAATTTTGCCATTCAATTTCTTCACCTGGTTTACAGAAGAATTCCAATTCCATTTGTTCAAATTCTCTAGTTCTGAAGATGAAGTTACCTGGTGTAATTTCATTACGGAATGATTTACCAATTTGACCAATACCAAATGGTAGTTTTTTACGCATTGAACGTTGAACATTTTTGTAATTTACAAAAATACCTTGTGCAGTTTCAGGTCGTAAGAAAATTTCATTTGTAGAATCTTCGGTAACACCTTGGAATGTTTTGAACATAAGATTGAATTGACGAATATCTGTCCAATTAGCAGTGCCACTTACAGGACAAACGATACCTTCATCGTCAATAATACGTTTCATTTCATCAAAACTTAAACCATCGGCGATAAAGTTTTCATCACCTTTTTCTTTTTGCATGTAATCTTCAATTAACTTATCGGCACGATAACGGATTTTACTATCTTTATTATCAATCATAGGATCATTAAAGTTACCTAAATGACCTGATGCTTCCCATGTTTTTGGGTTCATTAAAATCGCTGCATCAATACCTACGTTAAATGGTGATTGTGTGATGAACTTTTGCCACCATGCTTTTTTTACATTATTTTTTAATTCAACACCTAATGGGCCGTAATCCCACGTATTTGATAATCCACCATAAATATCACTACCAGGAAAAACAAATCCTCTGTGTTTTGCTAATGATACAATTGTTTCCATATCTTTAACCATATAATCTCTCCTTATTAAATACATAAAAACGCCCCAAGACAATAAATAAATGAAAATATCACATTTATCATTATCTTGGGACGAGTTAATTTATTTCACTATATCAATTAAATATAGTTGATAACTTAATAACCCGCGGTTCCACCCAAATTAGTGTAGCCACTCACTTTTATCAAATTTTACGATTAGCCAAATTGAAGTTGTTAAGCTTACACCATCCTTAACTCGCTTACCATTAGTTTAATAGATTGATTATTTAATAGCAAGAAATTATATGTATTTGTAGGTACATTAATAAATAGGTATAATAGACGTGAACAATAAAGGGGTGAAGACCTATAGAACTTAGTAAAAGACAAGAACAAATTATTGAGATAGTCAAAAGTGGAGGACCTATTACCGGGGAACACATTGCCGAAAAACTAGACTTGACACGTGCTACATTGAGACCTGATTTAGCAATTTTAACAATGTCAGGATTTTTAGAGGCTAGACCTCGAGTGGGGTATTATTATTCTGGCAAATCTAAAAATAAGTTAATGACTGATAAATTACGTCAATATGTTGTTAAAGACTATATGTCTCCACCAGTCATTGTAAAAGAGGATATGTCTGTTTATGATGCTATTTGTACGATTTTCTTAGAAGATGCTAGTACATTATTTATTATTAACGAACACAATGATTTTATTGGTGTTTGTTCTAGAAAAGACTTGTTACGTGCATCTATGATTGGTGAAGATATTCATACCATGCCAATCAGTGTTAACATGTCGAGAATGCCAAATTTAACTTATCTTGAAGAAGATGAACTTATCATTTATGCAGCAGATCAAATGATAGAAAAAGAAATTGATTCAATACCAATTGTTAAAAGTAAAGGTAATCATAAATATCAAGTAACAGGTAGAGTATCAAAAACAACAATCGCAAAATTATTTGTATCATTATTTAAAGAATAGGTGGTAAAACGATGGAAAATATAAAGATAATCATCGCATCTGATTCAATTGGAGAAACTGCTGAATTAGTAGCTAGAGCGTGTATTTCACAATTTAATCCAAAAGAATGCAAACATGATTTTTTAAGATATCCATATATTGAAACTAAGGAAGATATAGATGAGGTTATTCAAGTAGCTAATGATAGAGAGGCAATTATCGTTTATACATTAGTAAAACCAGAAATGAAAACGTATATGGAACGCAAGATTGATTCCAATCAGTTACGCTCTATTGATATTATGGGACCATTAATGGAATATTTGAAAGAAGCATTCGAAGAAAATCCATATAATCAACCTGGTAGAGTACATCGTTTGGATGATGCTTACTTCAAAAAAATTGATGCGATTGAATTTGCCGTAAAGTATGACGATGGCAAAGATCCTAAGGGTCTACCTAAAGCTGATATCGTATTAATTGGTGTTTCTAGAACCTCAAAAACGCCGTTATCACAATACTTAGCCCATAAGAGTTATAAAGTGATGAATGTTCCAATAGTACCTGAAGTAACACCTCCAGACATGTTATTTGAGATAGATCCAGCGAAATGTATCGCGTTAAGAATTAGCGAAGAAAAGTTAAATCGTATAAGAAAACAGCGTTTAAAACAACTGGGACTAGGAGATTCAGCGAGATATGCAAATGAGTTGCGTATTAAAGAAGAGATTAAATATTTCGAAGACATCGTAAACAAAATCGGTTGCACTGTGATTGATGTTTCCGATAAAGCAATTGAAGAAACTGCTAATGACGTTATTAATATAATAGAACGTCAATCAAAATAGTTTCAATTTAAACTTCAAAAATGTATAATATTATGATAAATATTTATGGGTGATGTACTTTGCGCATTGAACAATCAGTAATTAATGAAATTAAAGATAAAACAGATATTTTGGATTTAGTAAGTGAATATGTAAAATTAGAAAAAAGAGGACGCAATTACATCGGTTTGTGTCCTTTTCATGATGAAAAGACACCTTCATTCACTGTTTCTGAAGATAAACAAATTTGCCATTGTTTTGGGTGCAAAAAAGGTGGTAACGTCTTTCAATTTACACAAGAAATTAAAGATTTATCATTCGTAGAAGCTGTTAAAGAACTAGGTGAACGTCTAAATATATCTGTTGACATTGGTAATTCAAGTGACTATACAAGTCAAATTGCGTCTGATGACTTAGCTATGATAGAGATGCATGAATTAATGAATGAGTATTATCAGTATGCTCTACTTAAAACGGTTGAAGGTGAAGACGCCTTAAACTATTTGACAAATAGAGGCTTTACTGAAGAACTTATTAAAGCGCGTGGAATAGGTTATGCACCGAATCACACGCATTTCTGTCATGACTTTTTACAACAAAAAGGTTATGATATTGAACTCGCATATGAAGCAGGCCTTTTATCTCGAAACGAAGAAAATTTTAGCTATTTTGATCGCTTTAGAGATCGCATTATGTTTCCATTAAAAAATGCGCAGGGTCGTATCGTTGGCTATTCTGGTAGAACTCACAATAATCAAGAACCTAAATATTTAAACAGTCCGGAAACACCGATATTTCAAAAAAGACGATTATTGTATAATCTTGATCAAGCTAGAAAATATATACGTAAAAATGACGAAGCCATTTTACTTGAAGGATTTATGGATGTTATAAAATCTGATTCCTCCGGCTTAAAACCTGTTATTGCTAGTATGGGTACAGCGCTATCAGATGAACACATTACCGTTCTCAAGAAATTAACATCTCATATAACACTAATGTTTGATGGTGATTTCGCAGGGCAAGAAGCAACGATTAAAACAGGACAACACCTTCTTCAACAAGGGTTAAATGTTTTTGTGGTTCAATTACCTAAAGACATGGACCCAGATGAATATATTACAAAATATGGTAATGAAAAATTTCTAGAATATGTTAATAATGAAAAGAAATCATTTATTTTATATAAAGTAAATAGACATAAAGACGAAATTACTAATAATGATTTAGCTTATGAACGTTACCTTAAAGAAGTTACACAAGACATTGCAATGATGAATTCACAAATATTACAAAATAAAGTCATCAAAGATGTTGCTAATATATTTAACGTAGATCCTAGTACATTAAATGGTAATGTATTAGGCCAACAGCAATATGTTCATAATGATCCTTATTTTAACGATTATCAATCGTATAATAGTGAGATCCAACAAAACGTAAATGCAATGTTCTCAAATTTATCAAAGCAAGAGAGTGCTGAGAGAGCGCTACTTAAACATTTTATGCACGATAAAGATTTGTTTTTAAATTATCATAAGCAACTTGAAAGCGAAGATTTTAGCAATCAATTTTTCAAGCGCATCTTTAGTATTTTAGAAGAATTTTACGCAGAAAATGACAAATATTCGATAAGTGATATGATATTATACACAGACAACGATGATTTAAGAGATGCGATTATTGCATTAGACAATTATGATTTAAATGAAGAGCCTTATGATAGCGAAATTGAAGATTATATGAATGTTATAAATGAAGCTAAATATGGTGACACAATTGAAGAATTAAATCACAAGTTGCGCGAAGCATCGCGACTAGGTGATGTAGAATTACAAAAATATTATTTAGAACAAATCGTTAATAAAAATAAAGCAAGAATGTAACATCATTATTAAAATAAATGCGTATTTGAAGCATACAGGTTTAAACAAATCATATAAATTGTATTTCTATTTAATAACCATTATTGTATAATGGTTATTATGCGTTTTTAACGGGTAGAAATGGAACATAAGTAATATTTAATGAATGTAGTAGTTTTGAAACCAATTTAGTATTTAACATTCAAATATTGAATATGAAATGTTACCATTGTTATGAATTTTTATTAATACTTTTCTTATTATATTGAAATATTATATAATTAAATATCTTGTTTGAAAGCATATATTACTATTGGGAGGCCTTTTCATGTCTGATAACCAAGTTAAAATTAAAAAACAAACAATAGATCCGACATTAACATTAGAAGATGTTAAAAAACAATTAATTGAAAAAGGGAAAAAGGAAGGTCACCTTAGCCATGAAGAAATAGCCGAAAAATTACAAAATTTCGACATGGATTCTGATCAAATGGACGATTTCTTTGACCAATTAAATGATAATGATATCAGTTTAGTAAATGAGAAAGATAGCTCAGATACTGATGAGAAATTAAATCCTAATGATTTAAGTGCCCCTCCTGGCGTTAAAATAAATGACCCTGTCAGAATGTATCTAAAAGAAATCGGGCGAGTAAATCTACTTAGTGCTCAAGAAGAAATTGAACTCGCGAAACGTATTGAGCAAGGTGATGAAATTGCTAAGTCTCGTTTAGCAGAAGCTAACCTACGTCTTGTTGTAAGTATTGCAAAAAGATATGTAGGCCGTGGCATGTTATTCCTTGATTTAATTCAGGAAGGTAACATGGGATTAATCAAAGCAGTAGAGAAATTTGACTTTAGTAAAGGGTTTAAATTCTCAACATATGCTACTTGGTGGATTAGACAAGCAATTACTAGAGCGATTGCCGACCAAGCCCGTACAATCAGAATTCCAGTACACATGGTTGAAACTATCAATAAATTAATTCGTGTTCAAAGACAATTATTACAAGATTTAGGTCGTGATCCAGCACCTGAAGAAATTGGGGAAGAAATGGATTTACCACCAGAAAAGGTACGCGAAATTCTTAAAATTGCTCAAGAACCGGTATCTCTTGAAACACCAATTGGCGAAGAAGATGATAGTCATTTAGGTGATTTCATCGAAGACCAAGAAGCACAAAGTCCATCTGATCATGCTGCATATGAACTATTAAAAGAACAACTTGAAGATGTATTAGATACACTTACGGATCGTGAAGAGAATGTTCTACGATTACGTTTCGGCTTAGATGATGGTAGAACGCGAACACTTGAAGAAGTGGGTAAAGTCTTTGGTGTTACGCGTGAAAGAATACGTCAAATTGAAGCGAAAGCTTTAAGAAAGCTTAGACATCCAAGTCGTAGCAAGCGACTAAAAGACTTTATGGATTAATAAATAAAATAATTCGAGTTTAAATTGATTTATTTTTCATTGCTCATTATAGATTTAACGCTTATATACGAGTCGAATTAGTAATGATTACACTTTGTTATAGGTGTTACTATAATGTGCTTTAGAAAAATGCTAGACTGAGACACTTAACTTTGTCCCAGTCTCTTTTTATAGTAAAGGAGATATCTATGATAACTTTAAACCAAAGATTAACTACTGTGTGCAACCATCTTGTTCCAGGAAGCTTAGCCGACATTGGTTCAGACCATGCCTATCTTCCCATCTATGCGATTCAACATGGTCTAATTACACATGCTATTGCAGGTGAAGTCATAAAAGGACCTTTTGAAGCAGCGAAAAAGAATGTGTCAGAAAATCAGCTCAATGATGTTATCGATGTTCGATTAGGGGACGGATTAAGTGTACTTCGTCAGAATGAATCTATTCAAAATATAACCATTTGTGGCATGGGTGGTCCGCTTATAGCAAGAATATTGAATGAAGGACGCATTCATTTAGCAAATGGTCCTAGATTAATCTTGCAAAGTAATATTCAAACTGAAGTATTAAGATACACGCTCATGACACTGAATTACCAAATCATAGAAGAAGTCATTATGGAAGAGAAAGGACATATCTATGAAGTTGTGGTTGCAACGCATATGGATCATCAGGATCATTTAGACAAAAAAGAATTAAAATTTGGGCCGAAATTATTACAAAATAAAAATGAAATATTTTATAAAAAATGGCGTCATGAATTAGAAGCTTTAAATCACATTCGTAATCAATTGAATTCAGAGTTACATCATGAGAGACTTAAAGAGATAGATAATGATATATCATTAATTACAGAGGTGTTAAATAATGAAAATTAAACAATTAATGTCTATTATCGATACACATGTGCCATTAGAGACAGCTGAGAATTGGGACAATGTTGGATTACTTATAGGTAATCATGAATCTGAAATCAATGGTATATTAACGACGTTGGATTGTACAGATGCAATTGTTAACCAAGCTATCGACAAAGGCTATAATACGATTATCGCTCACCATCCTTTAATTTTTAAAGGGGTTAAATCAATCATTGATGATGGCTATGGTCAATTAATTCAAAAAATAATTCGTCACAATATCAACCTTATTGCGTTGCACACAAATCTTGACAATTACGTTTACGGTGTTAACCAAATGTTGGCTAATAAATTAAAATTGCAAGATATACAATTTTTAAATCAAGAGAATGAAACGTATTATAAAGTTCAAACATATATACCTAAGGATAATGTAGAAAACTTTAAAAATAGTCTTGATAAACATGGACTTGCCAAAGAAGGTAATTATGAGTATTGTTTTTATGAAACTGAAGGTAAAGGCCAATTTAAACCTGTAGGAAATGCTAATCCACATCTAGGTCAGCTGAATAACATAGAATATGTGAATGAAGTTAAAATTGAATTCATGATTAAAGCTAGCCAGTATGCATTAGCTGAAAAAGCAATTATCGACAATCATCCTTATGAAACTCCTGTCTATGATTTTATTAAAATGACTAAAACAGCAAATTATGGTCTTGGCAAAATTGGCACTTTAGAAGATGCGATGTCATTAACAGACTTTGTAAAATTTGTGAAACATGAACTTGATATCCCAAGTGTTCGATACACAGGCGATGCGAATAAACGTATCCAAAACGTAGCTATCATCGGTGGTGCCGGAATTGGTTATGAGACACTTGCATTTAACAAAGGTGCAGACATCTTTATAACTGGAGATGTTAAACACCACGATGCACTTGATGCACAAACGTATGGTATGACCATTTTAGATATCAATCATTACAGTGAGTATGTGATGAGAGAGGGACTTAAAGAATTATTAGAACAATGGCTATATGATGAAAGTATAGATTTTCCAATTGATGCTTCTAATATCAATACCGATCCATTCAACTACATGTAAATTGAACTAAAACAACTTCAACTGAATATTTTAAGGAGGCCAAATCGATGGCAACTCACCCATTTGAATTATTTAATTTAGACTCAAAACTTATAGAAGCAATTAAAGACTTAAAATTTGATAAACCAACTGAAATACAAAATAGAATAATTCCAAGAATTAAAAAAGGCGTCAATTTAATAGGTCAATCTCAAACAGGTACAGGAAAATCACATGCATTTTTATTACCACTTATGGATAAAATAGACGAAGAAAACAAAGAACCTCAATCTATTGTGGTAGCGCCAACTAGAGAATTAGCGCAGCAATTATATCAAGCAGCTAGTCATTTAGCTCGTTTTAAACAAGGGGTTAAGGTAAGCCTTTTTATAGGTGGTACAGATATTGAAAAAGATAGACAACGAACTAATAATCAACCTCAATTAGTTATTGGAACACCGACTAGAATTAATGATTTAGCTCAAAGTGGGCATTTACATGCGCATTTGGCATCATACCTCGTTGTTGACGAAGCTGATTTAATGATTGACTTAGGCCTTATCGAAGATGTAGATTTAATTGCTTCACGCTTAGATGAAAATGCGCATATAGCAGTTTTCAGTGCTACGATTCCTAAATCATTACAACCATTTTTAAATAAATATCTAAGCAATCCGGAATATGTAGAAGTGGATTCCAAGTCTCAAAATAAAAAAAATATTGAATTCTATTTAATTCCAACTAAAGGAACTGAAAAAGTAGATAAAACACTTCAATTAATCGATATTTTAAATCCATACTTATGTATCGTTTTCTGTAATAGTAGAGATAATGCGGATGAGCTGGCAAATTCACTCAATGCTGCTGGAATTAAAGTTGGCATGATACACGGAGGTTTAACACCAAGAGAACGTAAGCAACAAATGAAACGTATACGCAATTTAGAGTTTCAATTTGTAATCGCAAGTGATTTAGCTTCTCGAGGTATAGACATTGAAGGCGTTAGTCATGTTATTAATTTTGACGTACCTAAAGATATCGACTTTTTCACTCACCGCGTTGGTAGAACAGGTAGGGGTAACTATAAAGGTGTAGCAATCACACTTTATAGTCCTGATGAAGAGAATCTAATTACGTTAATTGAGGATAAAGGCTACCATTTTGAAAATGTTGATGTAAAACATAATGAATTAACACCAATTAAAGCGCATAACACACGACGTAAACGTGAAAGAAAAGATGACCACTTAACAAACGAAGTCAAACATAAAGTACGTAGTAAGACTAAAAATAAAGTAAAACCAGGTTATAAGAAGAAATTTAAACAAGAAGTTGAACGAATGAAAAGACAAGAAAGAAAACAATTTAGTAAGAGACAAAATAGACAGCAACGAAAAAATAATAAAAAAGGTTAGGTGAACATCATGTTAATTGGATCACATGTATCAATGAGTGGGAAAAAAATGTTAGAAGGCTCTGCTGAAGAAGCGCATAAATTAGGTGAATCAACATTTATGATTTATACAGGTGCACCTCAAAACACGCGACGAAAAAGCATTGAAGATCTAAATATTGAAAAAGGCCACGAAGTTATGAATAAATATGGTTTATCTAATCTAGTGGTTCATGCACCATACATTATCAACATTGCAAACACTACAAAGCCCGAAGTTTTTCAGTTAGGTGTAGACTTCCTTCAAAATGAAATAGAACGAACACAAGCACTTGGTGCCAAAGATATCGTTCTGCATCCAGGTGCCCATGTTGGTGCGGGTGCTGAGAAGGGTATTCAACAAATTATCAAAGGGTTAAATGAAGTTTTAACTCATGATAATGATGTGCGTATTGCATTAGAAACTATGGCTGGAAAAGGTTCTGAAGTAGGACGCACGTTCGAAGAAATTGCTCAAATCATTGATGGTGTCACACATAATGATCGATTATCAATCTGTTTTGATACATGTCATACTCATGATGCAGGGTATAATATCAAAGATGATTTTGATGGCGTATTAAATGAATTTGATAAAATTATTGGTTTAGACCGAATAAAAGTAGTTCATGTCAATGACAGTAAAAATGAACAAGGTGCGCATAAAGATAGACATGAAAATATTGGTTTCGGACACATTGGTTTCGATGCACTTAATTATGTAGTGCATCATGATGCTTTTAAAGATATTCCTAAAATTTTAGAAACGCCTTATGTCGGTGAAGATAAGAAAAATAAGAAAGCACCTTATAAATTTGAAATTGAAATGTTAAAGGCACAACAATTCGATTCTGAATTAAAAAATAAAATTCTTCAGCAATAGTTGATTTTACTGATTTGTAGTTAGCGATAGTATTAAGCATATACTTTGTCATTGCTTAATACCTAACTAACTCTAAAAATAAAACTTCATTGCTCTAGTTAGCCATATGGGTGGTACAATCAATTCTAAATGAATTTTGTATCACCCTTTTCTAAATAACAAAAACAAGTCGTAAACATTACTATTTACAATATATGAACTTAATTGTATAGTATTAAACGAGGTGAAATAATGAGCCAACCTGTATTTGAATTAAAAAACATAGATTATTATTTTGAAAATAAGCAAGTATTAGATAACATCAACATTCACATAAATAAAGGTGAATTTTTGGCAATTGTCGGCCCAAATGGCGCTGGTAAGTCAACTTTACTTAAAATCATATTAGGATTACTACCTTTACAAAAAGGCGAAATATATATTGATGGCAAATCATATAAGAAGCAAAATCAATCGGAATTAAAAATTAGTTATGTATCACAAAAAGCTACAGCTTTCAATGCTGGATTTCCAGCTAGCGTTAAAGAAGTTGTTCTCAGTGGACTTACAAAAACGAAAAAGTTATTCCAAAGATTTAATAAAAAGGATGAGGCATTAGTTGATACCGTATTAACGAGATTGAATATTCAACATCTTATCAATAAAAATATTGCAGAACTTTCAGGTGGACAACAACAACGTGTATTAATTGCTAGGGCATTAATATCTAATCCCTCAGTACTTGTATTAGACGAACCTACAAATGGTATCGATGCTAAACATGTTAGTGAATTCTATGAAACACTTGAGCAATTAAAGCATGAGGGCATTACAATTATACTAGTTACTCATGACATTGGTGTTGTAGCAGATACAGCAACAGAAGTAGCATGCTTAAATAAACATTTACATTTCCATGGATCGACTGAAGAATTTAAAAAGTTAGATGAAGTTGAAATTTCTAAAATATATGGTCATCCCGTTAAATTTGTAGATCATCAACATAATAGAGAATGTTGCGAAGCTTAAAATTTAATATATTAGGAGTTTAAAAATGAACAGTTTTATCAAACAAGTTAGTGGTGATATCCATGATTGATGCGTTATTAAATTTTGACTTCATGAGATATTCATTACTTAGTGGGATTTTAATAGGGTTTATTGCACCTTTGATTGGTGCTTTTATTGTTGTAAGAAGATTATCTTTGATTGCAGACGCATTAAGTCACGTCACATTAGGCGGCATTTCCTTTGGTATGTTTGTATTGACTTTATCACCTGCACTCGCTATTATCAATCCAATGTGGTTTGGAATATTATTTGCCATAATAGGTGCAATACT
Source organism: Staphylococcus sp. GDY8P57P (assembly GCF_017892585.1). Taxonomy (NCBI): domain Bacteria; kingdom Bacillati; phylum Bacillota; class Bacilli; order Caryophanales; family Staphylococcaceae; genus Staphylococcus; species Staphylococcus sp. GDY8P57P. The sequence goes on from NZ_JAESLK010000040.1 coordinate 32,891, forward strand.
AATCGAAAAGTTAAGAACATCATACTCTAATTATCAAGAGATTGCTATTCCTATTATTATGAGTGCTGGGATAGCGCTCAGCGCCATTTTCATCTCTCTTGCTGACGGATTTAACCAAGAGATCGTAGGCTTATTATTTGGTTCAATAAGTGCAGTAAGTCTTAGCGATTTATTAACGGTTGTCGTTATTGCTATAGTTGTCGTGTTATTCATCGTATTATTCTATAAAGAACTATTTATTCTTTCATTTGATGAAGAATATAGCAAAGTTATAAATATTCCCAAATGGATTCAATTCCTATTTATAGTTATTGTTGCTATGGTTATCTCGGCTTCAATGAGAGTTGTTGGGATTTTATTAGTCAGTGCTTTAATAACATTACCAATTGCTATAGCTATGCGAATTACTAAAGGTTTCAAACAATTAATCATTTTAAGTGTTATAATTGGTGAATTCTCAGTAATATTAGGACTTATACTTGCATTTTATATGAATATTTCACCTGGTGGTGTTATTGTAGTACTATTAGTTTTATTATTAGGACTTACAATGTTATTCCAAAAATCAACCGTAAGACTTAAAAAGGGGAAATAACTTATGAATACAAATGATGCAATTAAAATTTTAAAAGATAACGGTTTGAAATATACAAAAAAACGTGAAGATATGATAAATATTTTTGTTAATGAAGATAAATATATCAATGCTAAGCATATACAAAAACAATTAGACAAAGATTACCCAGGCATATCTTTTGATACTATTTACCGTAACTTACACTTATTTAAAGATTTGAAAATTATTGAAAGTACTGAATTAGATGGAGAAATGAAATTTAGAATTGCTTGCATGAATCATCATCATCATCATTTTATTTGTGAAAATTGTGGTGACACTAAAGTTATTGACTATTGCCCAATCGATCAAATTAAATCTTATTTACCAAATGTTGATATTCATACGCATAAGTTAGAAGTTTATGGTGTATGTGAAGCATGTCAAAAATCAAAATAAATTTTAAATTAATACATTCTATAAACTAAGCAAGCCGGGAGTGGACGACGAATTGAAAACAATTCTGTCCACTCCGCTTTTTTAATCTATTTAAGTGGAAAACCAGTTGAAATATAGGCCAAAAGTAGGATTTATTTAAAAATGACGAAATATTGACTCGTATTATGTTTAAAAGCTACCTTTTTGAGATATATTATATAAGTAAGTTGATAATAAGCGTATTAATATTAGTTGCAAGCAAATATTTTGTTGCTTTGTTAATAACTTGTTATTATAAATGTAACGAATTTTTAGGAGGATGATTAAATATGGCTTTTGAATTACCAAATTTACCATATGCAGCAGATGCATTAGAACCACACATTGACAAACAAACTATGGAAATCCATCATGACAAACACCACAACACTTATGTTACTAAATTAAATTCTGCAGTTGAGGGTACAGATTTTGAATCTAAATCAATTGAAGAAATTGTTGCTAACTTAGATAGTGTACCTGAAGATATTCAAACAGCTGTTCGTAATAATGGTGGCGGACACTTAAATCACTCATTATTCTGGGAATTATTAACTCCTAATTCTGAAGAAAAAGGTACTGTTGTTGATAAAATTAAAGAACAATGGGGCTCTTTAGACGAATTCAAAAAAGAATTTGCTGATAAAGCAGCAGCTCGTTTCGGTTCAGGTTGGGCTTGGTTAGTAGTTAATAATGGTCAATTAGAAATTGTTACTACACCAAACCAAGATAACCCATTAACTGAAGGTAAAACACCTATCTTAGGCTTAGATGTTTGGGAACACGCTTATTACCTTAAATATCAAAACAAACGTCCAGATTATATCAGTGCTTTCTGGAATGTTGTTAACTGGGAAAAAGTTGACGAATTATATAATGCAACAAAATAATTCTGCTTTTTCAATTTAGCAAGTGGTCTCTTTATGAGGCCACTTTTTTTATGAAAATGATGGTAATATGTCTCATTTTCATATATCATTTATGAGTAAACATGTTTAATAATTGAGGTAGGTTATCTTGCTTAAAAGATTAAAAGAAAAGTCAAATGATGAAAAAATAAAGCACACAATGAATAAACGAATTAGCTTCGTATTTGGTGCTATTATAGTTATATTTGGAATTATAGTTTTAAGATTAGGATATTTACAGATTGCACAAGGTTCACATTACAGTCAATTAGTTAAAAATGACGAGAACATAACTGTAAATGAATCCGTACCTAGAGGGCGAATTCTAGATAGAAATGGAAAAGTCTTAGTAGATAACGCATCTAAACTAACGATTACATACACTAGATCTCGAAAAACAAGTCAAAAAGATATGTTAGATACTGCTAAAAAATTGTCATCTTTAATTTCTATGAAGACAAATAAAATCACTGAAAGAGATAAACAAGATTTTTGGATTCAGAAACATCCTGATGAAGTTGATACATTGATGAAAAAAGAAATGTCGATGCTAAATGAAGGCAGTATCTCTCAAGATCAATATGATAAACAGTTATATAAGAAAGTCGGCGATAAACAAATTGAGAGTTTATCAAAAAAAGACTTACAGGTTTTAGCAATTTATCGTGAAATGGCTGCTGGTTCTACAATGAATCCACAAACAATTAAAAACGAAGATGTAAGTGAAAAAGAATATGCTGCAGTATCACAACAGTTAGATAATCTTCCAGGTGTCAATACAACAATGGATTGGGATCGTCGCTATCCATATGGAGATACTTTGAGAAGTATATTTGGAAGCGTCTCTACGTCGAGTGAAGGTATTCCTAAAGAATTAACTGAACAATATTTAGCTAAAGGCTATTCTAGAAATGACAGAGTCGGCAAATCTTATTTAGAGTATCAATATGAAGATATTTTACGTGGTAAAAAGAAAGAAATGAAATATACAACTGATAAATCTGGAAAAGTTATCAATTCTGAAGTCATCAATCCTGGATCTAGAGGTGATGATTTACAATTAACAATCGATATAGATTTACAGAAAAAAGTTGAATCATTATTAGAAAATCAAATTAAAACATTACGTAGCCAAGGTGCTAAAGATATGGATAATGCGCTAATTGTGGTCCAAAATCCTAAAAATGGTGATATTTTAGCAATGGCAGGAAAACAGATTGATAAAAATGGTAATCTTACTGATTATGATTTAGGTAACTTTACCGGCCAATTTGCAGTTGGATCTTCTGTCAAAGGTGGAACTTTACTAGCAGGATATCAAAATAACGCTATAAAAGTAGGCGAAGAAATGATAGATGAGCCATTGCATTTCAAAGGCGGATTAACTAAGCGTTCATACTTTAATAAAAATGATAAAGTTAGAATTAATGATAAAGAGGCTTTAATGCATTCATCTAACGTTTATATGTTTAAAACCGCACTGAAATTAGCTGGTGATCCTTATTATAGTGGTATGGGCTTACCATCAGATATAAGGGAAGCTGGTCAGAAGTTAAGAAAAGGGCTAAACCAAGTTGGATTAGGTGTTAAGACAGGTATTGATTTACCGAATGAAACAATAGGTCAAATTGAACCCTTAACCAATAATTCAGGAAATTACCTTGATTTGTCAATTGGACAATATGATACGTATAGTCCAATCCAGTTATCACAATACGTTTCTACAATTGCAAATGATGGATATAGAATCCAACCACATATAGGTTTGGCCATTCATGATGCTACAAATAGTGATGACATCGGTCCAGTTAAACAAAAAATTAAAGGTAATGTCTTAAACAAAGTAAATAATTCAGAAGATGAAATTAAAGAAGTACAAAAAGGATTTGAAATGGCATTCAATGAAAAAGATGGAACAGGCTATTCAAGTTTCCACAAAACAAAAGTACCTTCTGCAGGGAAAACTGGTACTGCCGAAGTATTCCAAGATGGTGAATCAAGAGTTAATTCAACTTATATAGGTTATGCACCAATCAAAAATCCTAAGCTATCATTTTCAATTGTATACACGAATCAACCCGTTCCACCACCATGGTTAAATGGCGGAGATTTAGGTAGAGACGTCATTAATTATTATTTTGATGATAAAAAGTAACCCATTCACTTTTAATTGATTGAAATTATTAATGTATAAAAAATAATACTTTTCAATTATTGTACTAAGTGGTATGATAATAAAGTCGTATTTAGAAAAGGTAAGGAGGATTTAACATGCGCGTAAATGTAACATTAGCTTGTACAGAATGTGGAGATAGAAACTATATTTCTACTAAAAACAAAAGAACTAATCCTGAACGTGTTGAAATGAAAAAATATTGTTCACGTGATAATAAACACACTTTACACCGTGAAACTAAATAATAGCTAACTAAAGCTTTATAAAAATAATTTAAAGCTACAATGCAAATTTGTAGTAGCTAACTAAGCTGATAAGAACTTGTTTAGAGTTTTTATCAGCTTTTATTACTTTAAGGAGGCAAGACAATCATTCATAAGAATGCCGTCTACCTCCTTTTTTATTTCATCTAAATGACATCACCTTTTAATAACGTTATAATATATATAGTGTTAAAAGGGTGGGGATTTTATGAGTAAAAAAGAGATTAGAAAAGATATATTATCTCGAATGAAACAATTAAACAAAGAACACAAACAACAAGCAGACACTTGGTTAAAAGATCAATTGATTAATAGTCAATTATATAAAAATGCTAATAGAATAGGTATTGTCTTATCTATGCCTCATGAGGTTGATACATACCCAATTATCGAATCGATGTTAGCTGATAATAAACATGTCTTCGTTCCTGACACAAACTATAAGTTGAAAGAAATGAATTTTAAAGAAATATTATCTTTTAATAGTCTTGAAAAAGATGAAAAAGGCTTATTATATGTTAATGAAGATACTGAAATCACTGATAACCTAGATTTGATAGTTGTTCCTGGTGTAGCATTTAGAAATGATGGCTATCGTATAGGCTATGGTGGGGGATATTATGATCGGTTTTTAAGTCAGTCTGAAGCTAGTACTGTTAGCTTACTCTATGACTTGCAACTATCACAGTTCGATATTGAGTCTCATGACCAACCTGTTGACGAACTAATCATCTTTAATACTTAATTATATTTGGAGGAATTAATGGATACAGAAAAATACTTCTGGAAGTCTATCTATTATTTTATTAAATATTATAACTTTGACCTTGTTAATATTGATAAAAATGATAGTGAAGTCTGGCTAATACATAAAAAAAAGAATACGCTAGCGATATTTAGAAAAGAGATCGTCTCTAACCAAGAAATTCAGTTTGATAAAGCGAAAATGATTGATAATTACAAGCAATTTGAAAATGAGCTTAATTGCAAACTAAAAAACATTAAATACTATTATTTTACTGAACAAGCATTTCAGTATGATGAATTTGCTAAATCTAGTCCAATTAAAATAGAGTGTCTACGCATCGCTAATAACAATGATTTACACAAATTGATTCATCATCACTTATTAACTAAGTTATTATTCAAAAAAGATAACAAGCTTTCTACTTATTATAAAAGGCGCGTATTATCAAATAATCCAATTGATAAACATATGTTACGTTTCACCCCAATGACATACGGCTTAATCACAGTCAATGTATTGATATGGTTAATTATGATACTCTATTTAAACCATTTTTCAGACGTTAAATTATTAGATTTAGGTGGTTTAGTACACTTTAATGTCGTTCATGGCGAATGGTATCGACTGATTACCTCCATGTTTTTACATTTTAATTTTGAACATATTTTAATGAATATGTTGTCATTATTTATTTTCGGGAAAATTGTTGAATCAATCGTTGGTCCATTGAAAATGTTAGGTATATATATAATTTCTGGTTTACTTGGTAATTTTATATCCCTATCATTTAATATTCATACTGTTTCAGTTGGAGCGAGTGGCGCAATTTTTGGTCTAATAGGCGCTATTTTCGCGATGATGTTTGTTAGTAAGACGTTTACTCGAAAGGTAATTGGCCAAATGTTAATCGCCTTATTAGTGTTGATAGTCTTATCATTATTTATGTCTAATATTAATATAATGGCACATCTAGGCGGATTTATTGGTGGCGTTTTAATTACCTTAATTGGCTATTATTTTTGGACAAATCGAAATTTATTTTGGGTTTTCTTAATTATATTACTTGTTTTATTTGTAGCTTTACAAGTAAGAATTTTTACTATTAAAGAACAAAATATATATGATAAATTAATCGAAGATGCCATCTTAGATTATGACTATAAAGAGGCTAGTTCAATCGTTAATCATACGATTGATAAAGGTTATGATGATGATCGAACTTATTATTTAAAAGGATTAATAACAGCTACAACAAGTTCAAGAGCAGAAGGAATGGCAGATTGGGAACGCGGACTAAAAAATCATCCTAATTCCGGTCTTTTAAATTATGAATTGGCAATAGCTAATAGAGCGCTTGATGATAATGAAAAAGCACTCACTTATGTAAAAAAAGCTCTAGCTATTGATTCTAATAATAATAATTATAAAAATTTAAAAAAAGAGTTGGAAAAGACAAATGAATCGAGAAATTAATAATTTCTATGATGTATTACAACTTCTGAAACGTTATGGTTTTATAATTTATTTTAAAAATCCAAACGATATGTATGAAATGATGTTACAAGAAATCAAATCATTACATCATTACGAATTATTATCTAAAGATGAATATCTAAAATGTATTTTACTAATTAACCAAAGAAGGAATGAGCATAAATGAAAAATATTATTTTAGCAGCTGATATTGGTGGGACAACTTGTAAACTTGGTATATTCGACGGTGAGCTTGAGCAACTACACAAATGGTCAATCAAAACAGATACGTCTGATCATACGGGTAAAACCTTATTAAAGAATATCTATGATTCATTTATAGAAACACTTGCAACACATCAATTAAGTATCGATGATGTGATCGGTGTCGGGATAGGTGTGCCTGGTCCTGTTGATTTCGAAACAGGTATTGTTAATGGGGCAGTCAATTTACATTGGCCTGGAAATGTTAATGTTCGTCAAATATTTAGTGAATTTGTTAACTGTCCAGTTTATGTAGATAATGATGCTAACGTAGCAGCCTTAGGAGAAAAGCATAAAGGTGCAGGTCAAGGTGCTGATGACGTCGTTGCAATCACTTTAGGTACAGGTTTAGGTGGCGGTATTATCTCAAACGGTGAACTTGTACATGGTCATAATGGTTCTGGCGCAGAAATAGGTCATATCCGAACTGATTTTGACCAACGCTTTAATTGCAATTGTGGTAAATCTGGTTGTATAGAGACCGTTGCCTCAGCTACGGGTGTTGTTAATTTAATTGATTTTTATTATCCTAAATTAACATTTAAATCATCAATATTACCGTTAATTAAAGAAAATAAAGTGACAGCTAAAGCTGTATTTGATGCGGCTAAAGCAGGAGACCAATTCTGTATTTTTATTACTGAAAAAGTTGCAAATCATATTGCATACTTATGTAGTATTATTAGCGCAACAAGTAATCCAAAATATATTGTTTTAGGTGGTGGTATGTCTACTGCTGGATTAATTTTAATTGAAAATATTAAAACAGAGTATCACAACTTAACATTCACTCCTGCTCAGAAGGATACAGAAATTGTACAAGCACAACTAGGTAACGACGCTGGCATCACTGGTGCAGCAGGACTTATTAAAACATATATACTAGAAAAGGATGGTGTTAAATAATGGCAATTGTCGATGTTGTTATTATTCCAGTTGGAACTGAAGGTCCAAGTGTTAGTAAATATATTGCAGAAATACAAATGAAGCTTGAATCATTTAAGCAAGAAGGTAAAATTGATTATCAATTAACACCTATGAATACACTTATTGAAGGTGATCTAAAAGACTTGTTTGAAGTAGTACAAGCAATTCATGAATTACCATTCAGCAAAGGTATAGATAGAGTTTGCACAAACTTGCGAATAGACGATAGACGAGACAAAACACGTAAAATGAACGATAAATTAAAGTCTGTGCAGAAACATATCGATAAACAAGGAGAATAATATGAGAATCTCAAGCTTGAGTTTAGGACTAGTAGATACTAATGCGTACTTTGTCGAAAATGAAGACAGTGTTATTTTAATTGATCCGGCTGGTGAATCAGATAAAATCTTTAAAAAATTAAATCAAATTAACAAACCATTAAAAGCAATTTTATTAACACATGCGCACTTTGATCATATTGCAGCTTTAGATGAAGTAATTAATAAATATAATGTTCCATTATACATGCATAAAGAAGAATTCAGTTTTCTGACTGATTCTGAAAAAAATGGTTCTGCTAAATTCAAACAGTATGGTATGCCTTTAATCACTAGCGAAGCCAAACCATTAGCATTAGACGAAGGCAAACATAACATTGCTGATTTTGAATTTAATGTACTTCATACACCTGGTCATTCTCCAGGAAGTTTGACGTATGTGTTTAAGGAATTCGCAGTAGTTGGTGATACTTTGTTCAATAATGGAATTGGACGTACAGATTTATATCGTGGCGATTATGAAACACTTGTTGATTCAATTAAAGATAAATTATTTGAATTAGAAGGTGATTTGCCATTATTCCCTGGTCATGGTCCGTATACAACTGTGGATGATGAACAGTTAAATCCATTTTTAGATGGACAATAAAATAAAGTAATTTCTTTTCCTCCTACGTTTATATATGTAGGAGGTGTTTTTTTGAAGTTACTATTCAGAGAAATTGTAAATAAGGCCATTTCAAAAAATGCGAGTGATATACATTTCATCCCTTCAGTAGATGAAGTACATATTAAGTTTAGAATTAATGACTCTCTTGAACTATATGAAACCTTTAACTTAGATGTATACCAAAAATTACTCGTATTTATGAAATTCAGATCTGGCTTAGATGTTTCTTCACAACAAATTGCTCAAAGTGGTCGATATACTTATCAAGCTAAATCTACATACTATTTAAGAATTTCAACTTTACCATTATCATTAGGGCTAGAAAGCTGTGTAATAAGGATAATTCCTCAATATTTTAAAGCTAAGAAAGAATATAAAGCGTTTGAAGATTTTAAGCATTTAGTAAATAAAAAGCAAGGTTTAATTTTATTCACTGGTCCAACAGGATCTGGTAAAAGTACATTGATGTATCAGATGGTGCTACACGCTTACAAAGAGCTAAATTTGAACGTCATCACTATTGAAAACCCGGTAGAACAATTACTTAAAGGCATTACTCAAGTATCTATCAATAAAAAAGCAGGAATTGATTATGTTAGTTCATTCAAAGCAATATTGAGATGTGATCCAGATATAATTTTAATAGGGGAAATACGCGATGCTGAAGTAGCTAAATGTGTAATTCAAGCAAGTTTAAGCGGGCACCTTGTTCTATCGACAATGCATTCTGCTAATTGCAAAGGCGCTCTATTAAGGTTAATTGAAATGGGAATTTCAAAACAAGAATTAACGCAATCTATCAATATCATTTCAAATCAAAGGTTAATTACAACAACACAGAACGAACGACGTCTGATTTGTGAAACGATTGATAGGCATCAAATTGAATATTTTTTTGATCATAAACAAACTTTACCGCATAATTTTAATAATTTAGAACATCAATTAAATTTATTATCCAAAGAGGGAACGATTTGTGAAGATACTGCAAACAAATATTTTTAATTTTCCATCAAAGAATTTAACTAGTGCTCAAATGATACATTTACTAGAAACGCTGACGAACTTATTAAAAAGTGGGTTTACATTACTTGAAAGTTTTGAATTTATCAATTTATATTTTAAATACAGAGATAAAGAATTAAATAATAAAATTATGACATCTATTAAAACAGGTAAAACATGCTATGATATTTTACAATTAATAGGTTATCCTAATTCAATCACCACTCAAGTATATTTTTCACAAAAATATGGAACTCTAGAAGATGCTTTAGAAGAGTCTATAAAATATATGAAAACAAACTTATCTGCAAAACAAAAAGTGATTAAAGCTGTTCAATATCCATTGTTATTATGCACCGTTTTCATGTGCATGATTATTGTTTTGAATTATACTGTAATCCCTCAATTTGAACAATTATACGTATCTATGGATGTTAATTTATCATTCTATCAAAAATTTTTAACATCTATGATTACCTCTTTACCAACAATTATCTTTATAAGTTTCATCATCTTACTTATAACGATTTCATCGTTCATCATCATTCTATTTCGCTTGAATACCTCAAAAAAAGTACTTATTTTATCGTCATTACCATTAATCAACAATTATTATAAAATTTTTAAAACGTATCAACTCTCTAATGATTTAAGCTTATTTTATAAGAACGGTGTGAGTTTACAGGACATCGTTACAACTTACTTAGCTCAAAAAGAGAATGACTATTTAACTTATCTAGGAGATTTTCTAATGGATAAAACTAATAATGGCCTTTCTTTGGCAAATAGCCTGGCTATGATGCCTTGCTTTCAAGATGACTTGATTAAATTTATACAGCAAGGAGAAAAAAGTGGCAAATTAGATGTTGAACTAAAAATATACGCAACTATACTCATTAACCGATTTCAGGAAAAATCTGTTCAACATACTAAAGTGATTCAACCCATTATTTTTCTATTCTTAGGCATATTCATTGTTAGTTTATATTTAGTTATAATGCTACCTATGTTTCAATTAATGCAAAATATTAAATAATAAGGAGTTTTATATGAAGAGAACCGTTAAAAATATGAAGAAGTTAAAAGCCTTTACACTTATTGAAATGTTATTAGTATTGCTCATTATTAGCGTTCTATTAATATTAATCATTCCCAATATTGCTAAACAAACTGCTCATATACAGTCCACAGGCTGTGAGGCACAAGTAAAAATGGTAAATAGTCAGATAGAAGCCTATACTCTAAAGCATAATCGTGCCCCAACTAACATAAATGAACTTGTTGCAGAAGGTTTAATAAAAGACGGACAAAAACAATGTCGCTCTGGAGAAACTATTGCTATATCAAATGGTGAGGCAATTGCGAATTAATAAATTGCCTGGATTTACACTACTTGAAACATTACTCACTTTAATTATTTTAATCATTTTCTTAAACATTTCCCCATATATTTATAAAACAAATCATTTAAATTTATTTGAGAGTAGATTAAAAATCAATAATATTATTGCTCAATTTGAATATCTTAAATCAAAAGCAATTGCCGAAAATCAATCTATCACATTAGTGCTTAATAAGAATGCTTCAGAAATGAAAGTGATAGAACAGAACGGAAAAAAATATACATTAAGTTTATTTGGAACAAAGATAATCTCTGTTGCAAAAGTACAAACACTCACATTTAATAATGAAGGGAAAATAAATCATTTTGGATCAATTATTTTAAAATATAAAACACACTTTTACAGAATAATTTTCCATATAGATAAAGGAAGGATACGTTTTGTCAAATTATCAAGTTAAAGGAAGTCTATTAATTGATAGTTTATTTAGTTTTATGGTGATGTCAGTCATTACTTTAACTTTTTTGCCACTATTACAACAATTCAATGTCAATTTGCGAAACCAATACGATATGCTAGATATGAAACAAGCAATCATGACTAGTCATAAATATTACAGCCATAATGAACTCAAAAAAGGAATTAACATAGGGAAATATGAAATTAAACTTTACAAAAATACGATATGTAATAACAATAATTCAGCAAAGAGAAAAGTTTGCATCCGACTTAGTAATTAAAGGTTTTACATTTATTGAAATGCTTATTTCTTTATTCATTACGATCCTCATTTTAACTGTAATGCCAAATTTAATTCGTTTAACCGATACATATTTAATTAACGCTTATGAATTTGATCAGTCAGAATATTCTTTTTTTCAAGTAGACCTAAATAAAATGACTAATTCTAAAACAATTACTATGAAATTGATAAACAATCATACTATTATGATTCAACGACAACATCAAAATGACTATATTAAGTTCCACAATCATAAGATTATTTTTGAAAGCAATAGTAAAGGAAATATCACGCTCTTAAATAATGTACTAGACGCGAATTTTATATCTAGGCAACGAGGAATTATAGAAGTAATTTTAAGAATTGGAAATGAGGTGAATTATTATGACAAAACACTCTTTATATAAGTTTAGTGGATTCATGAGCACTTACACTTTGCTAATTTTTATTATTTATTTGTCTGTCATCACTTTTTATACAACTCAATATAGTTTAAAATTGAAGACAATTCATAACATGAGTAGTTTTTATGACCAAAAAATTAATCAACTATTTGACAAAAGGTGAGGCTATTGAATAAGAAAAATTCACCAATAATACTTATTGGCTTTATGGGTACAGGTAAAAGCACTATAGGAGAATATTTATCCTTAGAGGAACAATTGAGTTTCATAGATTTAGATATTTACATTGAAATCAGAGAAAATAAAACAATACCTGACATTTTTAAAGATGTCGGAGAAATAGGATTTAGAGAATTAGAGTATAAATATTTATCGGAATGTACACAAAAATATGATGTCATTGCTACTGGTGGTGGTATTATCGAATACTCTAAATCATTAAATTATTTAAAACAGTATAAATACATTTTTTGGCTAGATTGTGACATAGATATTATCTTCAAAAGAGTTTTGAACGATAAACATAGACCAAATGCAATTGATAAATCTAAAAAACAGTTAAATAACTTGTATTTATCAAGGATTTCAAGATATAATGAAATCGCATTCATGAAAGTGAATAGTGATAAAACAATCAAAGAAATTTATAATGATATTATAAATTATCTATCTTGCGGTTGATCAGTATTAGAGAGAATAAAAATATTTTACTTAATTTAAAGTATCATCATTTTTATCGCCGAAGGTGCAAGTTAACTACTAAACTCTCAGGCAAAAGGATAATACTGTTACGCATTCCTGGATTAAGTGTATAAACAGGGTAGCTATTTGCTACTCTGTTTTTTATAAAAAATATAGGGGGTTTTCTAATGACAAGCGAATTAAAAAAAACACCATTGTATCAAAATTATGTAGATAGTGGTGCAAAAATTGTAGAATTCGGTGGATGGGCAATGCCTGTTCAATTTACAAGTATCAAAGAAGAACATAACGCAGTTAGATATGAAATAGGTATGTTCGATGTAAGCCACATGGGAGAAATCTCTATTAAAGGCAATGATGCTAGTAAATTTGTCCAATACTTACTTTCAAACGATACTAATAACCTAACTGACACTAAAGCTCAATATACTGCTTTATGTAATGAAGAGGGTGGTATTATTGATGATTTAGTAACATATAAAGTTGGCGATAATGATTATTTATTAATCGTTAATGCTGCTAACACAGATAAAGACTTTGCTTGGGTTGAAAAACATGCACCTAACTTTGATGTTGAAGTGTCAAATGTTTCTGATCAATTTGGTCAATTAGCAGTTCAAGGACCTAAAGCAAGAGATTTAGTTAGTGAATTAGTCGATATTGATGTAAGTGAAATGAAACCATTTGATTTCCAACAAAATGTTACTCTATTTGGAAAAAATGTTATTTTATCTCAATCTGGTTATACAGGTGAAGACGGGTTCGAAATCTACTGTGATGCTAAAGATACTGTAGATATTTGGAACGGCTTTATTGAACATAAAGTAGTACCATGTGGTCTTGGTGCACGAGATACTTTAAGATTAGAAGCTGGCTTACCTTTACATGGTCAAGATTTAACTGAATCTATTACACCTTATGAAGGCGGAATTGCCTTTGCTGCTAAACCATTAATCGAAGAAGATTTCATTGGTAAATCAGTATTAAAAGACCAAAAAGAAAATGGTTCAGAACGTAGAACTGTTGGTTTAGAATTACTTGATAAAGGTATTGCTAGAACAGGCTATCCAGTATTAGACCTTGACGGTAATGAAATTGGTGAAGTTACTTCAGGTACACAAGCACCATCTTCAGGTAAATCTATCGCAATGGCAATCATTAAGCGAGACGAGTTTGAAATGGGTCGTGAACTATTAGTTCAAGTACGTAAAAGACAACTCAAAGCTAAAATTGTTAAGAAAAACCAAATTGAAAAATAATTAAGGGGTGTGTATTGTGAGTCATCGTTATATACCATTAACAGAAAAAGATAAAAAAGAAATGTTAGAGAAAATTGGTGCTAGTTCAATTAATGAATTATTTGGAGATGTGCCAGAGGATATCTTATTAAATAGAGACTTAAATATTGCTAGTGGTGAAGCTGAAACTTCACTTTTAAGAAGATTGAATACAATTGCTAATAAAAACGTAACTAAAGAAACTCATACGTCTTTCTTAGGTGCAGGTGTGTATGATCACTATGCTCCAGCAGTTGTAGATGCTATGATTTCTCGTTCAGAATTCTATACAGCTTATACGCCATATCAACCTGAAATATCTCAAGGTGAGTTACAAGCTATTTTTGAATTCCAAACATTAATTTGTGAATTAACAGATATGGATGTAGCAAACTCATCTATGTATGACGGCATCACAAGTTTTGCTGAGGCTTGTATCTTAGCATTTAATCACACTAAGAAAAATAAAATCGTAGTTTCTAAAGGACTTCATTATCAAGCACTTCAAGTACTAAAAACTTACGTTAAAGTTAGAGAAGAATTTGAAATTGTAGAAGTTGACTTAGATGGTACAATTACAGACTTAGAAAAATTAGAACAAGCAGTAGATGATGAAACTGCAGCTGTTGCAGTTCAATATCCAAACTTCTATGGTTCAATTGAAGATTTAGAAAAAATCCAATCATTTATCGAAGGTAAAAAAGCATTATTTATCGTTTATGCTAATCCATTAGCTTTAGGATTATTAACACCTCCAGGTTCATTCGGAGCAGATATCGTAGTCGGAGACACACAACCATTTGGTATCCCAACACAATTTGGTGGACCTCATTGTGGTTACTTTGCTACAACTAAGAAATTAATGCGTAAAGTTCCTGGTAGATTAGTAGGACAAACTCAAGATGATGAAGGTAACCGCGGATTTGTTCTTACTTTACAAGCTCGTGAACAACATATCCGTCGTGATAAAGCTACTTCAAATATTTGTTCTAACCAAGCCTTAAACGCACTTGCATCATCAATTGCTATGTCAGCACTTGGTAAACAAGGTATTTATGATATTGCAGTTCAAAACTTAGAACACGCAAATTATGCTAAAAAACAATTTAAAGACAACGGTTTTGAAGTTCTTGATGGTACTTCATTCAATGAATTTGTTGTTAAATTCGACCAACCAATCAAAGATATAAATAAAAAGCTAGCTGAGGAAGGTTTCATTGGAGGCTTTGACTTAGGAGAAGCTTCAACAGACTTCGAAAACCATATGCTAATTGCTGTTACTGAATTAAGAACTAAAGATGAAATTGATACATTTGTTAAGAAAGCTGGTGAGCTAAATGGTAGTAAGTAAATCAAGTCCATTAATTTTTGAAAGATCAAGAGCAGGTAGATATGCATACTCATTACCTCAAAGCGATATTAAAACAGATTCAGTTGAGAGTATTCTTGACGATAAATTTATCCGTAAAAACAAAGCGGAATTCCCTGAAGTTGCTGAATTAGATTTAGTACGTCACTATACTGAATTATCTAATAAAAACTTCGGTGTTGATTCAGGTTTCTATCCATTAGGATCATGTACTATGAAATATAATCCAAAAATCAACGAGAAAGTAGCTCGTATTCCTGGATTTGCTGAATCACATCCATTACAAGAAGAAGATCAAGTTCAAGGTTCTTTAGAAGTTGTATACAGTTTACAAGAAGAACTTAAAGAAATTACTGGTATGGATGAAGTGACATTACAACCAGCTGCAGGTGCCCATGGTGAATGGACGGCTTTAATGATTTTCAAAGCATACCATTTAGATAATGGTGAAGGTCACCGTGATGAAGTAATTGTTCCTGACTCAGCACACGGTACAAACCCTGCATCTGCGTCATTTGCTGGATTTAAAGCTGTTACTGTTAAATCAAATGAACGTGGCGAAGTTGATATCGAAGACTTAAAACGTGTTGTTAACGAAAACACTGCTGCGATCATGTTAACAAACCCAAATACACTAGGTATTTTCGAGAAAAACATCATGGAAATCCGAGAAATTGTGCATGAAGCTGGCGGATTATTATACTATGATGGTGCAAACTTAAATGCCATCATGGATAAAGTACGTCCAGGAGACATGGGATTTGACGCAGTACACTTAAACTTACACAAAACATTCACTGGCCCTCACGGTGGCGGTGGCCCTGGTTCAGGACCAGTTGGTGTAAAAAAAGAATTAGCTAGTTATTTACCAAAACCAATGGTAATCAAAGATGGAGATACATTTAAATATGATAATGATATTAAAAACTCTATCGGAAGAGTTAAACCATTCTATGGTAACTTTGGTATCTATTTAAGAGCATACACATATATTAGAACAATGGGTGCAGAAGGTTTAAGAGAGGTTTCTGAAGCAGCAGTTCTAAATGCTAACTATATTAAAGCTAGCTTAAAAGACCACTACGAAATTCCATATGAACAATATTGTAAACATGAATTCGTATTAAGTGGATCAAAACAAAAAGAACATGGTGTTCGTACTTTAGATATGGCTAAACGTTTATTAGACTTCGGTGTACATCCACCAACAATTTACTTCCCACTAAATGTAGAGGAAGGTATGATGATTGAACCAACTGAGACAGAATCTAAAGAAACATTAGATTACTTTATTGATTCAATGATCCAAATTGCTGAAGAAGCTAAAAATGAACCTGATACAGTCTTAGAAGCACCACACAGTACAATCATTGATAGATTAGATGAAACTACTGCTGCACGTAAGCCTGTATTGAAATTTGAAAACCTTCACGAAGAAAAAGAATAATATTCATTTCTTGTCCCTGTAACCTTATAAATGGTTATAGGGACTATTTATATACATAGATTTGTACTTTGAAATTATACGTATTGTTAACACAATTTAAGAGATATTATTATAATACGCATAGATGTGTTGCATTAAAGGCGTAAAAAAACTCTTAAAGATTTTATCTTTAAGAGTTCATAACAGACATACGATTATTTTTTTGTTTTAATCTTACCAGTCCATTTTTTGTATCCGCCTTTTAACATATAAATATCTTTATAGCCATTCTTTTTTAGAATACGGGCTGCACGATAACCTGCAACACCATTTGCATCACAAAGATAAATTGGTTGATCTTTACGTAAACCTTGATATCTTTGACTAAACATTGATATTGGAATGTTACGAGCGCCGTTTATATGGCCGTAATCATAGTCTACTTTTTCACGAACATCAATCACTTGAGCTTTTCTTAAACCTTTATGAAATTCATTTTGCTCAAGTTCAGTTACTGCTCGTTTATTCATAAACCAATTTCCAAGCATATATAAAATAATAATGACTATAATAGCTAAAGCTATAATCAAAGATACATTCATATTGCATCCTCCCTAATTAACCGATATTATAATTATAAGACTGTTAGCTAAATTTATCAAAATTTTTTATTAGCTATTTTTATCAAAGTTTTATATGTAAAATTTAATATTTTCTTTAGTTAATTATATATTGTGATTGGAGTTTGTTTTATGACAGAGACATGGAATTTTATAAATACAGGAAGTCACGATCCATATTATAATATGGCAATGGATGAAGCGCTTTTAAACTTTGTATCAAGAGGGGAAATCGATCCTGTTGTTAGATTTTACACTTGGAATCCCGCAACATTATCAGTGGGATATTTTCAAAGATTAAAAAAAGAAATCGACATTGATAAAGTAAAAGAAAAAGGATTCGGGTTAGTTCGAAGACAAACGGGTGGTAGAGGTGTACTTCATGATAAAGAATTAACATATAGTGTTATTGTGTCAGAAGAACATCCTAATATGCCTTCTACTGTAACTGAAGCGTATCGTGTTATTTCTGAAGGGTTACTTGAAGGATTTAAATTACTAGGATTTGAAGCATATTTTGCGATTCCGCGTTCAAAAGAAGAACGAGAAAAATTAAAACAACCAAGAAGTGCCGTATGTTTTGACGCGCCAAGTTGGTATGAATTAGTTGTTGAGGGTAGAAAAATTGCAGGAAGTGCTCAAACTAGACAAAAAGGCGTCATTTTACAGCATGGTTCTTTATTACAAGATGTTGATGTTGATGAACTTTTCGACATGTTCACTTTTAAAAATGATCGTCTTAAAGATAAAATGAAAAAAGCATTTGTAGATAAAGCAGTGGCAATCAACGATATTGCTGATAGACATATAACAATTGAGGAAATGGAAAAAGCATTTGAAGAAGGCTTTAAAAAAGGATTAAATATTGAATTTAAACCACTTATTTTATCTGATAAGCAAATGGAAGAAGTAAAAGAATTAGAAGAAAAATATCGTTCTGATGAATGGTTATATAAAAAATAAAAAGACAGTAAATGTGTTTTTAAATTGATGTGCACTCTAAAAATTGGAATTAAATTCTGACTTTATAGGGTGCACTTTTATTTCAGTCAACTACTGCCAATATATATTTATAGAGTCCGGGACATAAATAATATAATGAGGCTATATTGCAAATTCGCAGTAGCTGACTGAACTGAGAAGGCGCTTTAATCAAGCTTTTCTCAGTTCTAGTCATCCTTGCGGGCGGG
>NZ_JAESLK010000040.1:51727-140620 GCF_017892585.1 Staphylococcus sp. GDY8P57P
CCCAGCAAAGAGAATTTCATCAAGAAATTCTACAAGCAAAGCAAGCTGGGAGTGGACAACGAATTTAAAAGAATTCTGTCCCACTCCCTTACTAGTCTAAGGTTTTAAAATCTTAGACGTATTATTTACGATGTTTCTTTTTATATTTTCTTGCAGCTCTTCTATATTTACGTTGATCTTCAGTTAAGAAGAAGAAATAGTATATTAAATAAATAATGATTGCGATAATTATAAAAGTAAAAATAGTTTTAGCAAATGACATCATAAACGCATTCAGATTTAAGATTAAGCCAATTGCTGCAATAATTAATACTAAATAAAACAATATATTTTTCAAAACAAAAACTCCTATATTTATGAATTATTGGACATGTTAACTTGAGATAGCTTTGTCTTACCTTTATTTAATTTATTAGAATTATTAGTTTCATATCCACTCTTTATATCTTTAAATGCTGATTGTAATTCTTTATTCATTTGTCTAATATTCTTATCTTCATTCTTATTGGCACTTGATAAATCTTTTGTTGAAATCGTGCCTTTATATTTACTATACGCATCATCAATATCGTTTGTTATAGTATTTAATTTTTCAAGATTTTGCTTTTTATCCTCTTTTTTCTTTTTAGTTAAATCTAGTTGATTATAATTACTAATCACTTTAGTAATATCCTGATAGTATTTTGAAGAAGCATCTAGAAATTTAGCTTCTTTATTGTTATCAACAGTTTTAGATACGTTCTTTTTATCTTTATTAAGAGCTTCAACTTGTGCTTTTTGATTACTTATATCTTGATTTAGCTGTTGGATATCTAACTTCAAGTTATGGTTTTCATCTCTTAATTTGGTTGTCTTGTCTTCCAAAGGTCCTAAATTTTGAGAGCCACAACCAACCAATAAACATGAAGCTCCTAGAATAACGATTAATTTTTTCATTAAAATCTCCCTAAACCAAAATCTCTTTATTTCTAAAATAATTATGCTATTATTTTAATGTAAATAGAGCAAATGTACAAACGTTATACTAGGAGTGATTTGTATGAATAAATTAGCAAAAGTTCAAGAACTACTAAATCATCATCAAATAGATGCTTTAGTTATCTTATCAGATTATAATCGAAGATATTTATCTGATTTTACTGGTACAAGTGGTGCATTAGTTATTTCAAAAGATCGTTATCAACTAATAACAGACTTCCGTTATATTGAACAAGCTACCGAACAGGCTACTCATTTCGAAATTATCAAGCGCAGTGGTGGATTAATTGAAGAAATCGTTGAAATTATCAATCATAACCAATTTAAGTCAATTGGGTTTGAAGGTCACTTAGTAAGTTACGATACTTACCAAACGTTAAATCAATCAAGCGCAAATTTAGTTTCAATTGGTGACGACATTGAAAAAATTAGAGAAGTAAAAACACCTGAGGAAATTGAGAAAATTAAATATGCTGCTAAAATAGTTGATGATACATATAATTATATCTTAGAAATTGCCGAGGCTGGCATGACTGAAAGAACATTAAAGGCGAAATTAGAGAGCAAAATGCTAGAATTAGGTGCAGATGGACCTTCATTCGACACAATTGTAGCATCGGGTTATAGAGGCGCCTTACCACACGGCGTAGCAAGTGATAAAGTTATTGAACAAGGGGATATGATCACGTTAGACTTTGGTGCATACTACAGAGGATATTGCTCTGATATTACAAGAACATTTGCTATAGGTGAACCTGATCCAAAGATGAAAGACATTTATAATATTGTTCTTGAATCCCAAATAAAAGCCATCAATGAAATTAAAGCTGGCATGACTGTGGCAGAAGCAGACGCTTTATCAAGAGATTATATTGCGTCTCATGGATATGGAGAAGCATTTGGTCATTCACTCGGTCATGGTATTGGATTAGATATACACGAAGGGCCATTATTGTCTAAAAATGCAAAGGGTACGATTCAAGTAAATAATTGTGTTACTATTGAACCAGGTATTTATGTAGATGGTCTTGGCGGTGTACGTATAGAAGATGATATTTTAATCACTGAAAATGGCTGCGAAGTCTTTACTAAATGTACAAAAGACCTTATTATTTTATAGAAAGCGCATATTTGAGGAGGAAACTGAATGATTTCGGTTAATGATTTTAAAACAGGTTTAACAATTTCTGTAGATAATGGCATTTGGAAAGTTATTGATTTCCAACATGTAAAACCAGGTAAAGGTTCTGCCTTTGTTCGTTCTAAATTACGTAATTTAAGAACAGGTGCAATCCAAGAAAAAACATTTAGAGCTGGAGAAAAAGTTGAACAAGCAATGATTGAAAATCGTCGCATGCAATATTTATATGCAGATGGTGATAATCATGTGTTCATGGATAATGAAACGTTTGATCAAACTGAATTATCAGCAGATTATTTAAAAGATGAATTAAAATTCTTAAAAGCAAACATGGAAGTTCAAATTCAATCATATGAAGGTGAAACAATCGGTGTTGAATTACCTAAGACCGTTGAATTAGAAGTTACTGAAACTGAACCTGGTATTAAAGGTGATACTGCTACTGGTGCAACTAAATCAGCTACAGTTGAAACTGGTTATACATTAAATGTACCTTTATTTGTTAATGAAGGTGATGTATTAGTAATTAATACTGGTGATGGAAGCTATATTTCAAGAGCTTAATTTATTATGAACGATAACTAGAGTCTTTCTGATTACCAATTAGAAAGACTTTTTTTAATACTCAAATCATGCATACAAAAAATTATAAAATATCAGAGTATCATTTATAATATTCATATAATGATATTAACTATTTGCCATAAAATGACACATGCTTGAATTGGCAAGTTGAGTCAAGTAAAATAGATTGGTAGATGAAAACTAAGTCGAGGAGTCAGTAACTTATGAATTTTAAAGAAATAAAAGAATTAATCGAAATTCTTGATCAATCAAGTTTAACTGAAATTAATATTGAAGATAATAAAGGTAGTGTAGTTAATCTAAAAAAACAAAAAGAAACTGAAATAATTACACCACAATATACACAACAAGCACCTTTAGCACCTGCTGCACCAACAATGTCAACACCAAATCAAAGTGTATCAGAAGCACCTGTTGAAGAAAATAAAAGTCAAGATGATGAATCATCATATCAAACGATTAATGCACCAATGGTTGGTACATTTTATAAATCTCCATCACCTGAGGAAGATGCTTATGTTCAAGTTGGTGATAAAGTTACAAATGAATCAACTGTATGTATTTTAGAAGCAATGAAATTATTTAATGAAATTCAAGCAGAAGTTTCTGGAGAAATCGTTGAAATATTAGTAGAAGACGGACAAATGGTAGAGTATGGCCAACCGTTATTTAAGGTGAAATAATGAAAAAAATCTTAATCGCTAACCGTGGCGAAATTGCGGTTAGAATTATCAGAGCTTGCCATGATTTAGGCATACAAACCGTTGCTATTTATTCTGAGGGAGATAAAGACGCATTACATACTCAAATTGCTGATGAAGCATATTGCGTTGGTCCTACTCAGTCTAAAGATTCATATTTAAATATTCCTAATATCTTATCTATAGCAACATCAACAGGGTGTGATGGTATTCATCCGGGTTATGGCTTTTTAGCTGAGAACGGTGACTTTGCAGAACTATGCGAAGCTTGCCAATTGAAATTCATTGGTCCTAGCTATGAATCTATTCAAAAAATGGGTATTAAAGACGTTGCAAAAGCTGAAATGATTGCTGCCAATGTGCCAGTTGTGCCAGGAAGCGATGGACTTGTCACATCTATAGAGGATGCTAAACAAATTGCTGAAGAAATCGGCTATCCTGTAATTATAAAAGCGACAGCAGGCGGTGGCGGTAAAGGGATCCGAGTGGCCAGAACAGAGAAAGAACTTGAAAATGGCTATCGAATGACCCAGCAAGAAGCAGAAACTGCTTTCGGTAATGGGGGACTTTATCTTGAAAAATTTATCGAGAACTTCCGCCATATCGAAATTCAAATAATTGGTGACCAATACGGAAATGTAATTCATCTCGGAGAAAGGGATTGCACGATTCAGAGACGTATGCAAAAGTTAGTTGAAGAATCACCATCACCTATATTAACAAATGAACAACGTGAAGAAATGGGAAATGCTGCAATTAGAGCTGCTAAAGCAGTAAATTATGAGAACGCAGGTACAATTGAATTTATTTATGACTTAAATGACAATCAATTTTACTTTATGGAAATGAACACGCGTATCCAAGTTGAACATCCGGTTACTGAAATGGTTACGGGAATAGACTTAGTTAAATTGCAATTAAAAGTTGCGATGGGTGAAACATTACCATATACACAAGATGATATTACTATTAATGGGCATGCGATTGAATATCGTATAAATGCTGAAAATCCATATAAGAATTTCATGCCTTCTCCTGGTAAAATTACCCAATACCTTGCGCCTGGAGGTTATGGTGTGAGAATTGAATCAGCTTGCTATACGAATTATACAATCCCTCCATATTACGATTCTATGGTTGCTAAGTTAATTGTACATGAACCTACTCGTGAAGAAGCGATTATGACTGGAATCAGAGCATTAAGCGAGTATTTAATTTTAGGAATCGATACAACAATTCCGTTCCACTTGAAATTAATGAATAATGATATTTTTAGAAGTGGATCATTTAATACAAATTTCTTAGAGCAATATAATATTATGAATGACAATGAGTAGGAGGTAGTATAAATGGTTAAAGTGGCAGATTATTCAAATTCAAATTTAGGTAAAATTGAAATTGCACCAGAAGTTATCTCTGTAGTTGCAAGTATTGCAGTATCAGAGGTAAACGGTGTTACCGGACATTTTGCAGAATTAAAAAATAGTAATATTGAGAAAATGAGTCGAAAAAATCTCAATAGAAATTTAAAAATAGATGTTAAAGAAGATGGCATTCAAATTGATGTATATTGCTCTATTAAACATGGTATCAATATTTCTAAGTTTGCGAGCAAAATTCAAACATCCATTTTCAACTCAATTAAAACAATGACTGCAATCGAGCCTAAAGAAATTAACGTTCATATCATGCATATCACTGTCGAATAATATAAAGATTACATTAACAAGGAGTTATTTATGAGTCGAAAAGAATCAAGAAAGCAATCATTTCAAACTTTGTTTCAGTTAGAAATGAAAGATACAGAATTAACTATCAATGAAGCAATCAATTTTATTAAAGATGATGAGCCAGATTTAGACTTTGAATTTATACACTGGTTAGTGACTGGTGTAAAAGATCATGAACCGGTTTTAGATGATACGATCAAACCATATCTTAAAGATTGGTCACTTCAACGTTTGCTAAAAACAGACCGTATTATACTACGTATGGCTACATTTGAATTATTACACAGTGATACACCACCAAAAGTAATCATCAATGAAGCTGTAGAATTGGCAAAACAGTTTAGTGACGATGAACATTATAAATTTATTAACGGTGTGCTAAGTAACATAAAATAATTAATTTGAGTGATGACTATGTCTGAATACTTAAGTGTAACAACATTAACAAAATATATTAAATACAAATTTGACCAAGACCCACATTTACAGTCTATTTTGCTTAAAGGCGAACTATCTAACTTTAAAAGGCATTCTAGCGGACACCTTTATTTCAATGTTAAAGATAAAGATAGTGTCATTAGTGCAATGATGTTTAAGGGCAATGCTAGCAAACTTACTTTTGATCCTAAAGAAGGTGACGAAGTTCTCTTAGAAGCACGTGTTTCAGTATATGAGCGACGTGGAAACTATCAAATTTATGTCAATAAGATGGAATTAGATGGTATAGGGAACTTGTATCAAAAGTTAGAACAATTAAAGATAAAATTAAAAAAAGAAGGCTATTTTAGTAATAAATATAAAAAGCCTATTCCCCGGTTTCCTAAAAAAATTGCGATTTTAACTGCAAGTACTGGTGCAGCAATTAGGGATATTGTGTCTACAATCAATAGCAGATATCCTTTAGTTGAAAAAATTCAATTAAGTACTTTAGTGCAAGGAACTCAAGCAAAAGAAGATATTATCGAAAAAATAAAACACGCTGACGCGCTTGGCGTCGATACTATTATAGTTGGTCGTGGTGGTGGTTCTATAGAAGATTTATGGAACTTTAACGAAGAGGATGTTGTGAAAGCAATCTTTGAATGTCAAACTCCTATTATTTCAGCTGTCGGACATGAAACTGATTTTACATTGAGTGATTTTGTCGCTGATGTAAGGGCAGCAACACCTACTCAAGCTGCGGTCATCGCTACACCCGATCAGTACGAATTGATGCAACAAATTAAACAATATCAATTTTCGCTTTCAAGATATATAAAACAATATCTTGAAAAACAACATAAACAGCTCGACCATTTATCATCGTATTATAAATTTAAACAACCTTCATTATTATATGATCAACAAATTCAACGAAAAGATGATTTAGAAAAGCAATTATCTCAATTAATATCATCTAAAATTGAAAGTAAAAAGTATCAAATTAAAGTACTTCGTCAAAATTTTAATTTAAAAGCTTTAAAGCAATCCATTACGCAAAATAATAAACACTTAATGAACATTAATAGTCGATTAACAAACTTAACAAAGAAAAGTATTCAAAATAATCAATTAGAGCTCAAAAATAAAATTGAACTATTAAACAACTTAAGTCCGACTAATACAATGCTAAGAGGCTATACTATTATTAATAAGAACGACCAAGTGATTACAAGTACACAAGACTTAAATGAAAATGATGAAATTACATTAGCAATGAAAGATGGTAGCGTTGATGCTATTGTTAAAAAGGTTAGGTGTGAACATGAGTAAAGATCAACAAAGTTTTGAAGAAATGATGCAAGAATTGGAAAAAATCGTTCAAAAGTTAGATAATGAAACTGTATCTCTTGAAGAATCACTAGAGTTATATCAGCGAGGAATGAAACTTTCAGCCACATGTGATGCAACGCTAAAAGATGCGGAAAATAAAGTTAATCAACTTATTAAAGATGAAGCAGAGGATGAAGATAATGACAAAGATGTCAATGAATGAGTTAATTGAACAAATTAATAGCGCTCTTGACGGTGTAATTAAACCTTCACCATTAAATACCAATCTTGAAGAAAGTATGCAGTATTCACTTAATGCAGGTGGTAAAAGAATAAGACCGCTACTTGTTTTCTTAACGTTGGATGTATTAAATCAAGATTATATCAAAGGTAAACAAACGGCTTTAGCATTGGAAATGATTCACACATATTCTTTAATACATGATGATTTACCTCCTATGGATAATGATGATTATCGTCGTGGAAAATTAACAAATCATAAAGTTTATGGTGAATGGAAGGCTATTTTAGCTGGAGACGCACTTTTAACGAAGGCTTTTGAAATCGTTGCTGACGATGAGTTATTAGAACCAGAGGTTAAAGTAAAGGTGCTTTCAAGATTAGCTCACAATAGCGGTCACTTAGGTATGGTTGGTGGCCAAACATTAGACATGCAAAGCGAGGATAAACCTGTTGATTTGGAAACCCTTGAACAAATACATAAAGCTAAAACAGGTGCATTATTAAAATTTGCGATATTAAGTGCTGCCGATATTGCAAAAGTCGATCAATCGACGTCACAATTACTTGAATCATTTAGCGATCATCTAGGTCTAATGTTCCAGATTAAAGATGATTTACTAGATGTGTATGGTGATGAATCTAAGTTAGGTAAAAAAGTAGGTAGTGATATTGAAAATCACAAAAGCACTTATGTTTCATTATTAGGAAAAAAAGGTGCAGAAGATAAACTTGATTTCCATAAAAATGCTGCCACTGAATCAATTAAAAAGCTCTCTGAGCAATACGATATTAAGCCTTTACTAGATGTCGTTGATTTATTTTACACTCGTGATCATTAAGTTGAACGAATAAGAACCCTTTAAAGTTATTGTTTTATACATCAGCTTTGAAGGGTGTTTTAATACTTTATTTTAATGACTAGGTGCTCGTTATCATTATTATTAAAAATTTACATAATTATTTATAAATATATACATTTTTTCAAACAAAATCATTCAATAATAGCGCTATGTCATTAATTTAAACAATTTACGATTATTGAGTTATCAGTTACTTATGCATAATAGCAATAGTAGTAGTGAAAATTATGTTGTGTTAAAATCATTGTATAATTATTCGAAACTAGGAGTGTTCATAATGGCAAAAAAATCAGTGAGACACATAAAAATAAGAGAAATTATCTCAAGCGAAAAGATAGAAACGCAAGACGAACTCGTCAAACGTCTAAATGAATACGACCTTAATGTGACTCAAGCAACCGTATCTCGTGATATTAAAGAATTACAATTAATCAAAGTACCCGCACCGACAGGTCAATATGTTTATAGCTTGCCGAATGATCGAAAATATCATCCACTTGAAAAATTGGGACGTTATCTTATGGACTCATTTGTTAACATTGAAGGAACTGGAAATTTACTAGTCTTAAAAACATTACCAGGTAACGCTCAATCAATAGGTGCTATACTAGACCAAATCGATTGGGACGAAGTGCTCGGTACTATTTGTGGAGATGACACTTGTCTTTTAATTTGTAAAGATGAAGAAGCAAGTAATACAATTAAAACTAGAATTTTCAATTTATTATAAGGATGCGATGAATTCATGTTACAAACCTTATCAATAAAACAATTTGCAATTATTGATGAATTAGAAATTCATTTTTCAGATGGCCTTACAGTACTGAGTGGTGAAACTGGTTCAGGTAAGTCAATCATCATAGATGCTATTGGCCAATTAATTGGGGTGCGTGCTTCATCAGACTATGTTAGACATGGTGAAAAAAAGGCAATTATTGAAGGTATCTTTGACATAGACGAAAGTAAAGATGTTATTCATATCCTTCAGGACCTAGATATAGATATTGATGAAGACTTTTTATTAGTAAAAAGAGAAATTTTTAGTACTGGTAAAAGTATTTGTAGATTAAACAATCAAATCGTAACACTTCAAGATTTACGTAAAGTCATGCAAGAGTTATTAGATATTCATGGTCAACATGAAACTCAAACACTTCTTAAACAAAAGTACCATTTAAAATTATTAGATGACTATGCAGAGGATAAATATTCAACTACAAAAGAACAATATCAAAACGTGTTTAACCAATATAAAAGTAAAACAAAGGAATTAGAAGATCTAGAGTCTGCAGATCAAGCGTTACTTCAACGTTTAGATTTAATGAAATTTCAATATGAAGAATTAGAAGAAGCTTCTCTAAAAGAAGGCGAAATTGAACAATTAGAAGTTGATATTCGTAGAATTCAAAATTCTGAGAAACTAAGCTTAGCGCTTAATAATGCCCATGTTACTTTAACCGATGAACACGCGATTACAGATAGACTTTATGAATTAAGTAATCATTTGCAATCCATTGATGAAATTCTGCCGGATAAATTTAGTAAACTTAAAGAGGATATCGACCAATTTTATTATACGCTTGAGGATGCCAAACACGAGATATATGATGAAATGTCGAACAACGAATTTGATGAACAAATGCTCAATGAATTAGAATCCCGAATGAATTTATTAAATAATCTCAAAAGAAAATATGGCAAAGATATCGATGAATTAATGACTTACAAAGACAAACTGCAAAATGAAATTGCTAAAATTGAAAATTATGAGGAAAGTACATCTCAATTACGTGAGGAAATTAATCGATTATATGAAGAAGTCATGTCTCAAGGTAAGTTATTATCTAAGGCGCGTCGTACTGTAGCACGCACATTAAGAGACCATATCGTTTCCGAAATTCAAAATTTACAAATGAAAGATGCTAATTTAGAAATTTCTTTCCAATTATTAGAAAAGCCAACGATTGATGGTATAGAATTCGTTGAGTTCCTAATAAGTCCAAATAAAGGAGAACCACTTAAGAGTTTAAATAAAATTGCCTCTGGTGGTGAGCTATCTCGTATTATGCTCGCTTTAAAAAGTATATTTGTACAATCACGAGGACAAACAGCAATTCTATTTGATGAGGTTGATTCGGGTGTGTCTGGTCAAGCTGCCCAAAAAATGGCTGAAAAAATGAGAGATATCGCAGAATATATCCAAGTCATTTGTATCTCTCACTTACCACAAGTCGCATCAATGAGTGATCATCATTTATTAATAAGCAAAGCTTCCAATGATGACCGTACAACAACTCAAGTTAAAGAATTAAAAGATGATGATAAAATTGATGAAATCGCACGCATGATTTCTGGTGCTAGTGTGACGGAATTAACTAGAGAAAATGCAAAAGAAATGATTAGCCAAAATCAAAGAAAAAAATAGGGTGCGGTACTGCAATTAAAGTTAATCGTTGTCCCACCCCAGCATGCTTAGCTTGTAGAATTTTTTGATAAAATTCTCTTTGCTTGGCAATGCATAGGTAAGAATGACTAGGTTTGAAAAAAAGCTTGATTTAAGCGCATTTTCAAACGAGTCGGCTACTGCTAAAATAATAAATTAGGCTGAGACTTATATTTTGTCCCAACCTCTTAGGTAATATATTAGTTTTATTACTATTAAATTTTGATGTAAAATGTATAATAAATCACTGATTTAAATAGATTAATTTTTATGAGCTATGCTCATTGCGTTATAAATGACATAAGACATTTAAAATCTATTTATATTGAGCATTGTTGCATCATACTATTGATAAATAAATTGTAAATGCGTTAGGAGTAAAAAAATGAGCGAAAAGCAATATGACTTAGTCGTTTTAGGTGGAGGAACCGCTGGATATGTGGCGGCCATACGAGCATCTCAACTGGGTAAAAAGGTAGCTATTGTAGAGAAATCATTATTAGGTGGAACTTGTTTACATAAAGGGTGTATCCCTACAAAAGCATTATTAAAATCTGCTGAAGTATTAAGAACGGTGAAAGAATCCGCTGACTTTGGGGTGAATATAGACCATTTTTCATTTGACTTAAAAACTATGATGGAACGTAAAGACACTATTGTTAGCCAAATGCATCATGGTATAGATAGTTTAATGCAAAAAAATCACATTGATGTTTTTAATGGTACTGGAAGAATAATGGGTACATCTATTTTTTCACCACAAAGTGGTACAATCTCAGTTGAATACGAAGATGGTGAATCTGATCTTTTACCTAATCAATATGTCTTAATTGCTACAGGATCATACCCAACACAATTACCATTTTTACCTTTCAATCATGAAACAGTATTATCTAGCAGTGACATGCTTGAACTCACTGATTTACCCTCAAAGATAGCAATCATAGGCGGTGGTGTGATTGGACTTGAATTCGCTTCTTTATTAATAGACTTAGGTGTAGAGGTTAGTGTAATTGAGGCTGGAGAACGAATTCTACCTGCTGAAAGTGCTCAAATTGCAAAATTTCTTAAAACCGCTCTTAGCGAAAGAGGCGTTGCATTTTATGAAAATTGTGCTTTAAGTGATGCATCAGTAACCGTTAACGCTAATTCCGTAACCATTCAAGTCAATGAGGAAAAAACATTAGAATTAGACAAAGTTTTAGTAGCAATTGGACGTACTCCTAACACCAATGATATTGGGTTAAATAATACTAAAATTCAAACAGATCAATTAGGCAACATTTTAGTTAATGAATGCTTACAAACAGAAGATAAACATATCTATGCTGCTGGTGATTGTATAGGCAAATTACAATTAGCTCATGTGTCTTCAAAAGAAGGCATTTTAGCTGTCGAACATATGTTTAATGGATCTAACTTACCTTTAAACTATAACAAAATGCCAAAATGTATATATACACATCCTGAAGTTGCTTCCATTGGTTATAATAAGGAGTCTGCCAAAGCGCAAAATATTAAATCTAAATCATTTAAAGTGGGATTTAATGCAATAGGTAAAGCTGTGATAGAGACTAATGCTAAGGATAAAGGCTTTTGCGAAATGGTTATTGATCAAGAAACAAATGAAATTATCGGTATTAGCATGATTGGACCACAGGTTACTGAATTAATCAATGAAGCGTCATTATTACAATTTATGAATGGCTCAGCAATTGAATTAGGTCTGACAACACATGCACATCCTTCAATATCTGAAGTATTAATGGAATTGGGATTGAAAGTAGAAAATAGAGCGATACATGTTTAATAGGAGGAATATTTAAAATGATTGATTATAAATCTGTCGGACTCTCAGAAGATGACCTCAAAGAAATCTATAAATGGATGGATTTAGGCAGAAAAGTAGATGAACGATTATGGTTACTAAACCGTGCGGGTAAAATTCCCTTTGTCGTAAGTGGACAAGGTCAGGAAGCCACTCAAATAGGAATGGCTTATGCTATGAAAGAAGGAGATATTTCATCTCCATATTATAGAGATTTAGCATTTGTAACTTATATGGGTATTTCTCCTTATGATACAATGCTAGCTTCATTCGGTAAAAAGGATGATATTAATTCTGGTGGCAAGCAGATGCCATCTCACTTCAGTCATCGTGAAAAAGGGATATTATCTCAAAGTTCTCCTGTTGCAACTCAAATACCGCATTCAGTAGGTGCTGCTTTAGCTTTGAAAATGGATAAAAAACCTAATATCGCTACAGCCACTGTAGGTGAAGGAAGTTCAAATCAAGGAGATTTTCACGAAGGGTTAAACTTTGCAGGTGTACACAAACTACCTTTTGTTTGCGTCATTATTAATAATAAATACGCGATATCAGTTCCAAATTCACTACAATATGCCGCCGAAAAACTTTCTGATAGAGCTTTAGGCTATGGTATCCACGGTGAAACTGTAGATGGTAACGATCCTATTGCTATGTATAAAGCAATGAAAGAAGCTAGAACACGTGCATTAAATGGTGAAGGTGCTACCTTAATTGAGGCCGTTACAAATCGTATGACACCACATTCATCAGATGATGATGATACATATCGTACTAAAGAAGAACGAGAAGCTTTAAAAACGTATGATTGCAATCTTAAATTTAAAGATTATTTACTCGAACAAGGTATCATCGATCAAGCATGGTTAGATCAGTTAGAGCAAGCACATAAAGAAATTATTACCAAAGCCACAAAAGACGCAGAACAAGCGCCATATCCATCTGTAGATGAAACATATCAATTTGTGTATGATCCAGAAGGAGGTATTGGCAATGAGTAAAATGACTTATATTGAAGCGATACAACAAGCACAAGATTTAGCCATGGAACAAGATAACAATGTATTTATACTTGGTGAAGATGTTGGGAAGAAAGGTGGCGTATTTGGCGCTACACGTGGTTTACAAGAAAAATACGGTGTTGAAAGAGTAATTGATACCCCGTTAGCCGAATCTAATATCGTTGGTACTGCTATTGGCGCTGCAATGATTGGCAAACGACCAATTGCAGAAATTCAATTTGCAGATTTTATCTTACCAGCAGTTAATCAAATTATAAGTGAAGCAGCAAAAATGCGTTATCGTTCAAATAATGACTGGCAATGCCCGATTACAATAAGAGCACCTTTTGGTGGTGGTGTTCATGGTGGTTTATACCATTCTCAAAGTATCGAAAGTATTTTCGCTTCTACACCTGGGCTTACAATCGTCATTCCTTCATCACCTTATGATGCTAAAGGGTTATTGTTATCTTCTATTGAATCTAATGATCCAGTACTATTTTTTGAACATAAAAAGGCCTATCGCTTCTTAAAAGAAGAAGTACCAGAAGAATATTATACTGTTCCTCTTGGAAAAGCTGATGTTAAACGAGAAGGCAACGATATTACAGTATTTACATATGGATTATGTGTAAATTATTGTATGCAAGCTGCTGATATTTTAGCCGCTGATGGTATCAGTGTAGAAATTGTTGATTTAAGAACAGTTTACCCTTTAGATAAAGAGACAATTATTGAACGCGCCAAAATCAATGGCAAGATTTTACTCGTAACTGAAGATAATCTTGAAGGTAGTATCATGTCAGAAGTTTCGGCAATTATTGCTGAAAACTGTTTATTTGAACTTGATGCACCGATTATGAGGTTAGCTGGACCAGATGTACCTTCAATGCCATTTTCTCCGAATTTAGAAAATGAAGTTATGATGAATCCTGATAAAATCTTAGAAAAAATGAGAGAACTTGCACAATTTTAAGGAGGCAAAATTATGGATGTTAAAATGCCTAAACTAGGCGAAAGTGTTCATGAAGGTACAATCGAGCAATGGCTTATTTCTGTAGGAGACTATGTAGACGAATATGAACCCTTATGTGAAGTCGTTACTGATAAAGTAACCGCTGAGGTACCTTCAACGGTTTCTGGTACTATTACTGAAATCTTAGTTTCTGAAGGAGAAACAGTTCAAATAGATCATGTTATATGTAAAATTGAATCTTCTGAGTCAAATCAATCAACGAACACGCATAATAATAAACAAGAAACAGATGATAATAAGAATGAAACAACTGTTAATACAAACAATATGGATGTCTTAACTGATAAAACGCCAAAATCAGACTCAAGTGTTCACACTGATCAGAACGTTCGTCAAAATGAACAATCAAATACAGAATCAGCACCGTCACCACTAAATAATGGTCGCTATTCTCCTGTCGTATTTAAAATTGCTTCTGAAAATAATGTTGATTTATCACGTGTGCGTGGCACAGGTTTCGAAGGAAGAGTAACTAAAAAAGATATTGAAGCTTATGTGCATTCTGAGAAACAAAATTCTAAACTTAATAACAAAACAGAGCCATCTTTTGAAAATCAAGTGGCCAGCACTGATTCAAATCATACGCAACCAGGTCAGTCTATTCCGGTAAAAGGCGTACGAAAAGCAATTGCCCAAAACATGGTAACAAGTGTTACTGAAATTCCACATGGATGGATGATGGTTGAAGTTGATGCAACTAACTTGGTTAAAACGAGAAACCATCATAAAAACACATTCAAAGAGAATGAAGGATATAATTTAACCTTCTTTGCATTCTTTGTAAAAGCTGTTGCAGAAGCGCTCAAATCAAACCCACTCTTAAATAGTAGTTGGGACGGTGAGGAAATTATCATTCATAAAGACATTAATATTTCGATTGCAGTTGCAGATGAAGATAAATTATATGTTCCAGTTATCAAACATGCTGATGAAAAATCTATTAAAGGCATTGCTAGAGAAATCAATGAATTAGCACGAAAAGCTAGAAATAAACAATTAACTCAAGAGGACATGTCAGGTGGAACGTTTACGGTTAATAACACTGGTACATTCGGTTCTGTTTCGTCAATGGGTATTATTAACCATCCACAAGCTGCAATATTACAAGTAGAATCAATTGTAAAAAAACCTGTCGTGATTGATGACATGATAGCAATTAGAAGCATGGTTAATTTATGTATTTCGATTGATCACCGTATATTAGATGGTGTCCAAACAGGTCGCTTCATGTCGCAAGTAAAACAACGAATTGAGCAATTTACAGTTGAAAATACAAGTATTTATTAGTATGTAATAAGATGGCATAGCCTTGGACAACCTATTTGAACTCTATCGTTTAAATTAGTAGAATAACATTGAATAAATAAAAGATTGAAAGGTGATTCAAAATGGATTTAAATTTTGATTTATATATGAATGGTGTGGTTGAACAAGCTCGTAACGAAATTGAAAGTGCAGGATACGAGCAATTAACATCAGCAGAAGACGTTGATAAAGTATTACAACAAAATGGTACATCATTAGTAATGGTTAATTCTGTATGTGGGTGTGCAGGTGGAATTGCGCGTCCAGCAGCATCACATGCATTACATTATGATAAGTTACCAGATCGATTAGTTACTGTATTTGCTGGTCAAGATAAAGAAGCTACGCAACAGGCTAGAGATTACTTTGAAGGATATGCACCTTCAAGCCCATCTTTTGCTCTAATTAAAGATGGTAAAATTACCGAAATGATCGAACGTCATCAAATAGAAGGCCATGATGTAATGGATGTTATTAATCAATTACAAAGCCTATTTGATAAGTATTGCGACGAAAGATAAGAGGATTTACCGATGCTAAAGTTAAATCCGTATAAGATTGGATTTAGAACACTTAAAACTGCGGTAGGTATAACGCTAGGTGTCATTTTAGCCAAATGGATAGGACTTGATAATTATGCATCAAGTGCTATCCTCATTGTATTGTGTATCAAACATACAAAAGTTCATTCAGTACAAGCTATCGTATCACGATTTGTATCTTGTATTTTAATTCTACTATTCGGTTCACTTGTATTTAGCCTACTAGGTCAGAGTGCACTTGTTCTAGGATTAATTGTTTTATTATTTATTCCTATAACTGTCATGCTTAAGGTTCAAGAGGGTGTTGTAACGAGTTGCGTCATATTACTACATGTTTTTAATGCAACAACGATTAATTTACATTTAATTATCAACGAACTACTCTTATTAACTATTGGGCTAGGAATTGCATTCATCATGAATTTAATTATGCCGAGTTTGGATAAAACACTCGTTTCTTTCAAGAAAGAAATTGAAAAAGGATTCAAAGACATATTTATGGCATATAGTGAAGCGTGCTCGAATTATAGTAATGATTTGTCTTTATCTTTCGAGAAACTTCAGTTGGATATTCGTAAAGCGAAATCTATTGCATTTAGAGATGTTAAAAATCATTTTATTCGAAATGAAAACTCTTATTATCACTACTTTGATATGAGACAAGAACAACTTGAATTACTTCGTAGAATTAAACCTTTATTAAATCAAGTTACTGTCGACGATCCTCTATTGGCAGATGTATCACATTTAATGACAGAAATTGGTAATAATGTAAATAGTAACGACTATACTGCACTTCGTTTACATTCATTATATGAAATCCGTTTGTCATTAGATGAATTACCACTTCCTAAATCTCATCAATCTTTAAAATCACGTTCAAGTATGATGCAAATATTAAATGAGTTAGAAGAGTATCTAAATATTAAATCTCAGTTTGGTTCATTAAGATTGCATAATGAATTATAATAAGTTATTAAATAGAAAAGAGGCTAAGACGAGATGTTCGTCTTAGCCTCTTTTCTATAAATATTAATGCATCAATGGCACTAAACTTGTGAGTAGTAATGCTGCTATAATAGCGACTAACATTACAATAATTATAATTCTTAGTACTTTATTATTCACTATTTGACGCTCCTTATTAAAGTACTTAGTAACATGTACTTTACCAAATATATAAATTAACCATAAATGATTTTAATACAAATGGCAATCAATTTATTTTTGATATTGTAGAAAGTTAGTTAAAATAGAAATCAAATAAGAAAGGGGTTTTATCACAATGATAAACAGTCAACGATTACTTGAAACATTTCTAGAATTAGTGAAAATAAATTCTGAAACAGGTCATGAGGAAGTCATCCAACCCATTCTAAAAAAGAAATTTGAAGCATTAGGTTTACATGTTGCTGAAGACAGAGCTTCAGAAAAGTCATGGTTAGGTGCTAATAATCTTATATGTACATTGCCCGCAACAAGTGATAACCAAGATGTAGCTAAAATTTATTTCACTAGCCATATGGATACCGTAGTGCCAGGGTTAAATATTCAACCTCAAATTAATGATGATGGCTATATATACTCAGATGGAACAACCATCTTAGGTGCGGATGACAAAGCAGGATTAGCAGCAATTATTGAGACAATACAGTATCTTAATGACAATAAAATACCACATGGTCAAATTCAATTCATAATTACTGTTGGTGAAGAGTCAGGTCTTAAAGGTGCGAAAGAATTAGATAAATCACTCATAGACGCTGAATTTGGTTATGCTGTCGATGCTAGTCAACCTGTTGGTACAACAGTCGTACGTGCACCAACTCAAATGGTCATCAATTCGACTATTTTAGGTAAAACTGCTCATGCTAGTACGCCTTCAGAAGGGATTAGTGCAATTAATATTGCCGCAAAAGCAATAAGTCGTATGAAACTAAGTCAAATTGATCAATATACAACTGCAAATATAGGTAAATTTCACGGTGGTTCTGCAACTAATATTGTTGCAGATGAAGTCATGCTAGAAGCTGAAGCACGTTCTCATAATGAACAAAGTATTGAGCAACAAGTAGCACATATGAAAGAAATATTTGAGTCAACTGCGCAAGAATTTGGTGGAGAAGCCAAAGTAATGATTGAGAAAAGCTATCCTGGCTTTAAATTAAATGATGAAGATAAAGTTACGCAATATGCTATAAATAGTGCGAAAGAATTAGGATTAGCTGGTGATACTGTTATTGCTGGAGGTGGCTCAGATGGTAGTATTATTAATACATTTGGAATCCCTACAGTCATTTTAGGTGTGGGCTATGAACACATTCACACTACATCAGAACGCATTTCAATTAAGTCTCTCAACGACTTAGCAACACAAATTGTCAAAATTATTGAATTAGTAGCTAAATCGTAATTTAGTTTAGTGAAGTACATTCTAGTTTTATGATACAATACTATTGAAAAATTGAATGAGAGAGGTAAGTAATATGACTCAACAAATAGGTGTAGTAGGTTTAGCTGTAATGGGAAAAAACCTGGCTTGGAATATCGAATCACGTGGTTATAGTGTATCTGTATTCAACCGTTCAAGTGAAAAAACAGATGAGATGGTGAATGAATCTAAAGGTAAACAAATCCACCCAACATATTCTTTGGAAGAATTTGTGAATTCATTAGAAAAACCACGTAAAATTTTATTAATGGTCAAAGCTGGTCCTGCAACAGATGCAACAATTGACAGTTTACTGCCATTATTAGATGATGATGACATTTTAATTGATGGTGGTAACACTAATTATCAAGATACAATCCGTCGAAATAAAGCCTTAGCTGAAAGTGGTATTAACTTTATCGGTATGGGCGTATCTGGTGGTGAAGTAGGTGCCCTTACTGGCCCTTCATTAATGCCAGGCGGTCAAGAAGCAGCTTACAATAAAGTAAGTGATATATTAGATGCTATAGCTGCAAAAGCTAAAGATGGTGCATCATGTGTAGAATATATAGGACCAAATGGCGCAGGTCACTATGTTAAAATGGTTCACAATGGTATTGAATATGCAGATATGCAACTTATCGCAGAAAGTTATGCAATGATGAAAGATTTATTAGGCATGTCACATGAAGACATCTCTAGAACGTTTAAAGAATGGAATGCCGGTGAGTTAGAAAGTTATTTAATTGAAATCACAGGTGATATCTTTACTAAATTAGACGATGACAATGAAGCACTTGTTGAAAAAATCTTAGATACTGCAGGTCAAAAAGGTACAGGTAAATGGACTTCTATCAATGCTTTAGAATTAGGTATTCCTTTAACAATTATTACTGAATCTGTATTTGCACGTTTCATTTCATCAATTAAACAAGAACGTGTGAATGCATCTAAAGAATTAAATGGCCCTAAAGCAGAATTTACTGGTGATAAAGAAGCGTTCTTAGAAAAAATCCGTAAAGCTTTATATA
Organism: Staphylococcus sp. GDY8P57P; assembly: GCF_017892585.1. Taxonomy (NCBI): domain Bacteria; kingdom Bacillati; phylum Bacillota; class Bacilli; order Caryophanales; family Staphylococcaceae; genus Staphylococcus; species Staphylococcus sp. GDY8P57P. The sequence goes on from NZ_JAESLK010000040.1 coordinate 71,335, forward strand.
TGAGTAAAATTTGTTCATACGCACAAGGATTTGCGCAAATGCGTAAAGCTAGCGAAGAAAATGAATGGAATTTAAAATTGGGCGATTTAGCAATGATATGGCGTGAGGGTTGTATTATTCGTGCTCAATTCTTACAAAAAATTAAAGACGCTTATGATAATAACTCAGAATTACAAAACCTTTTATTAGATCCTTATTTCAAAGGTATTGTCACAGAATATCAAGATGCGTTGAGAGACGTAGTGGCAACAGGTGTGCGTAACGGTGTACCAACACCCGGCTTCTCTGCCAGCGTAAACTACTATGATAGTTATCGTTCTGAAGATTTACCAGCAAACTTAATTCAAGCGCAACGTGACTATTTCGGTGCACATACGTATGAACGTAAAGATAAAGAAGGTATCTTCCATACACAATGGGTTGAGGAATAATCACTAATGCTTTAGAGAAGCGCCTAAGACATATATAATATAATGATGCTATTTTGCAAAATCATAGTAGCTGACTGTATTAACAATGAACTTGTAACACGCTTCTTTCAAACCAACTCGAGGCTCTTGAAAATAGCATTTCATCAAGATATGCGACAAGCTAAGCAAGCTAGGAGTGAGACAGAAATAAATTTTGAAACAATACTATTTCTGTTTCACTCCCTTCTTTTTTGCATTTAGTGCAAACGATTGCACAAAATGATTGACTTCCTATAAGCAATTCTATACGATAAAAATATAGATGAATATGAAAGCGTTTACCATAAAATCTTAGTGAGGTGATATGCGACGGTTACAATTAAAGACGTTGCAAAAGAGGCTAATGTAGCTACATCTACAGTATCAAGAGTCATACAAAACAATCCGAAAATTAGTGATTCGACTACTATTAAAGTCAAAGCAGCTATGGCCAAATTAGGTTATATTCCTAATCAAGCGGCGAGAACATTAATAACAAATAAAACATTGACCATTGGATTAATACAAAAAAGTTCTGCGCCTGAAATACGTCAAAATCCCTTTAATAGCGATGTTCTCAACGGTATCAATCAGGCATGTAATCGAAGAGGCTATTCAACTAGAATGACTGTATCAGAGAAAAGCGCTGACCTATACGAAGAAGTAAAGACAATGATTCAATCTAAAAGTGTAGATGGCTTTATTCTTTTGTATTCTTTGCAAGATGATCCTGTAGAACGACTACTTCATGAGTTTAATGTGCCTTATCTGATTATTGGGAAATCTTTAAACTATGATCAAGTTATACACATCGATAATGATAATGTCGATGCAGCTTTTGAATTAGCAAAGTATTTGTATCAATTAGGTCATCGGTCAATGTTATTTTTACAAGAATCTGGACATTATGCAGTTACAGAAGATCGTACAGAAGGATTTAAACAATACTGTAACGACGTTAACATTCCTATTAACTACGCCGTAATAGCGTCTATCAAAGATTTGCGTGATTGTATAAAACACTATTGTATTGATGTTCGTCATAAGCCTACAGTGATTATAACGTCTGATGCTATGTTGAATATGCAATTATTAAATGTGTTGTATGAATATCAAATCCACATACCAAATGATATACAAACTGCTACATTTAATACATCTTTTCTCACTGAAAACGCAACGCCATCACAAACAAGTGTAAATATTAACCCAGATATACTTGGCCTAACAGCAGGTAATACAATCATTGATGTATTAGGAAATAAAGCTATTTCTTTTACTGCAAAAATGATTTCAACTCAAATAGTAGAAAGGGTATCAACTACAAAACGATAAAGGAGCATACTTATGACAAAAAATTGGTGGAAAGAAGCAGTAGCGTATCAAGTTTATCCAAGAAGTTTTAATGATAGTAATAATGATGGTATTGGTGATTTACCAGGTGTAATCGAAAAATTAGACTATCTCAAAGACTTAGGCATAGATGTTATTTGGCTAAGTCCAATGTATAAATCGCCTAACGATGATAATGGTTATGACATCAGTGATTATCAAGATATTATGGATGAATTTGGTACAATGGAAGATTTTGACCGTCTATTAAAAGGGGTACATGACCGTGGTATGAAACTCATATTAGATTTAGTCGTTAACCATACATCTGATGAGCATCCATGGTTTATTGAATCTAAATCTAGTAAAGATAATCCAAAAAGAGACTGGTACATTTGGGCAGACCCTAAAGAGGATGGTTCTGAACCTAATAATTGGGAGAGTATCTTTAATGGGTCAACTTGGCAGTTTGATGAGACAACGAACCAATATTACTTCCACTTATTTAGTAAAAAACAACCAGACTTAAATTGGGATAACCCAGATGTTCGTGAAGCAGTATTTAACATGATGAACTGGTGGTTTGAAAAAGGTATTGACGGCTTCCGTGTCGATGCTATAACCCATATTAAGAAAACATTTGAAGCTGGCGACTTACCTGTACCAGAAGGAAAGACATATGCTCCAGCCTTTGATGTAGATATGAATCAACCAGGTATTCAGAATTGGTTGCAAGAAATGAAAGATGCGTCTCTTAGTAAATATGACATTATGACTGTTGGAGAAGCTAATGGTGTTAATCCAGATAATGCAGAAGATTGGGTAGGAGAAGATAAAGGGAAATTCAATATGATTTTCCAATTTGAACATTTAGGTTTGTGGAGTACTGGTGATTCTCAATTTGATGTTAAATCATATAAAACGGTTTTAAATCGTTGGCAAAAGAGACTAGAAGGAATTGGTTGGAATGCACTCTTCATAGAAAACCATGATCAACCTCGACGTGTGTCTACTTGGGGGAACGATAAAGATTACTGGTTTGAATCCGCTACAAGTCATGCAGTTGTCTATTTCTTACAACAAGGTACACCGTTTATCTATCAAGGACAAGAAATCGGTATGACTAATTATCCTTTCGAAAGTATTGAAACATTTAATGATGTTGCTGTTAGAAATGAATATCAAATTGTCAAAGCGCAAGGTGGAGATGTTGATCAATTACTAGATAAGTATAAAATGGAAAATCGAGATAACTCACGTACACCTATGCAATGGGATGATAGTCCAAATGGTGGATTCACGGAAGGTGAACCTTGGTTCCCAGTTAACCCGAATTATAAAAAAATCAATGTTGCTCAGCAATTAGAAGATGCAGACTCTGTACTTAATTTCTACAAACAATTAATACAATTAAAAAAATCTCATGATATCTATACGTATGGCCAATTTGATTTGATTGATGCTGATAATGAAAATGTATTTGCATATAAAAGACAATTAGATGGCAAAACTGTAGTAGTTGCAGGTAATTTAACTGATAAACAAAGTTCATTAACATTACCTTTTGCTATCGATGACGAAGCAATCAAACTACACAATTACACAAGTCAATTAGACGTAGCATCACTCAAACCATTTGAAGCATTTGTCGCCGAAATTTAATTTATTAAAGACGAGGAAAAGACAATAATAGTATACTGTCTTTTCCTCGTCTTTTTAATTAGACTATATTCCTTGTTATTTAAGAAATGTAAGTAGATAAAAAGTACTCATTAATACTTATCATCGCATGACTTACATGTCATAATTTTCTTGTTCAATAGGCAACCATAATTGAATTTTAGTGAATGGGTCCTCAAATGAGATATCAAAAGGATAAATCTCTACATATAAGCTATCTCTTTCATATGGTAAAGTGAGTTGTAGACTGGATTCAATATAATACCAAGCTTCATTTACAGCATAATCGATTTCGCCTTGTAGATTAAATTTTGCATAATGTCTACCAGGCAATACTCTACTTTCTAAATGAGAAGGGTATCTATCACTTGGAACACCTATGAATAATTCTAAACCACGATCTAATGGGCAAGTAATTACAAATAACTCATATGGACTTATATTATTATACCTTTTCAAATCTTTAATTTTACCATCAAGAATTAAATCTTCTAAAAAATCGGGAACTTTATAAGGATTAGATAAATCGTTTGCTTCAATATAACGTACGTAACCTACTAATGCTATATCTTCTGTAGTATCTAGTCTATATGGATAAGGCGCTCGTTCAGTCGTTGTTAACTTTATATATAAACGTTCTTGTAATTTTAATTCATCTTTTTTGGTAGATGCTTGAATTGGTGAAATGCCATGGAAATCACTAAAGTCATTCGCAAAATCATTAGAACTATTGTAGTTATACTTTTTTGCGACATCTACTAACCTTGAAGAACTTTGAACCATTTCTTTAGCAGCTGCAGTCATTTTTCTTGCATGCGCATAGTGTTCAGGTGATTGTCCAACAATCATTTTAAATGATTGATCAAGATGGTAAGGAGAAAGACCAACGTAATCACTCAAATCTTGCAAATTAAACGGCTCTAACAAACGATCTTCGATAAATACAATTGCCTGTTGTATCTGCTTGATAACGTCCAAAACTCTCACTCCAATAAATATACAATCATTAACTTTTATTTTACCTTATTTTTTGAAAATATACATCTTAACATGTGCTATATAAAAAATTTTTTAAGAAGAATAGAAAAGGGGAGTGGACAGAATTCTATATAAATTCATTCATCCACTCCCAACTTGCTTATTAAATAAATATCTTTATGCTGAAACTCTCGCGCACAGTTGCTAAGAACTGAGATAAAGCCTAGTTTAAGTACATTCTCAACTCTGTGTACTTGCTCAGAAATCTCAAAATATTATCTTTGCTCCAGATGCAAAGTCATAGTTATAAATTGATGATTTATTGAATATCATCCCACCAGTGATTACCGTCTCTACTTAACAATAAATCACTTTCTAGTGGGCCATTTGTACCAGACGCATAGTTAGGGAAATTAGGTTCATTCATTGTCCATTCATCTTGAATAACATCCACAAATTTCCAAGTTGATTTTAATTCTTCCCAATGTGTAAAGTTTGTTGCATCACCTTTTAAACAGTCAAAAAGTAAATTTTCATAGGCGTCTACTGTGTTCATTTTATCTTGAGCACTCATAGCATAAGATAGTTGTACAGGTTCAGTATCAATACCTTGAATATTCTTTTTCGCGTTTAAATGTAAAGATATACCTTCATTAGGTTGAATATTGATAACTAATAAGTTCGAGTCTAATAATTTATCTGTTTGATAATACAGGTTCATTGGCACTTCTTTAAATTCAACCACAACTTGTATCGATTTCGACTTCATACGTTTACCAGTTCTAATATAGAATGGTACGCCTGCCCAACGGAAATTATCAATAGTTAATCGGCCTGAAACAAATGTAGGTGTGTTTGAATCTTCAGCAACACGATCTTCATCTCGATAAGCGATCACTTTTTGACCATCAATAAAGCCTTCATCGTATTGACCGCGTACGAAATTTTGTTTTACTTCTTGTGGGTCCAGTTGTCTAAGTGACTTCAATACTTTAACTTTTTCAGCACGAATATCTTCACTGTTCAAACTAATCGGCGCTTCCATCGCAAGAAGTGCAACCATTTGTAACATATGGTTTTGAACCATATCTTTCAATGCACCACTAGATTCATAATAACCTCCACGATCCTCAACTCCGAGCACCTCTGAAGACGTTACTTGTATATTTGAAATATATTTGTTGTTCCATAACGGTTCAAACATCGCGTTTGAAAAACGTAAAACTTCAATGTTTTGCACCATATCTTTACCTAAGTAATGGTCTATTCTATAAATTTCTTCTTCTTTAAATGATCGTCTTAATTGATTATTTAATTGCTCAGCTGATTTCAAATCACTGCCAAATGGTTTTTCTATGACTAATCGTTTAAATCCATTTGTATCAGTTAAACCTGATGATTTTAAGTAATCTGAAATAATACCGAAGAATTGAGGTGCCATTGCTAAGTAAAATAAGCGATTACCTTTTAATTGATATTTTGAATCTAATTCATTAGAGAAGTTCAATAATGAATTGTAGCTTTGTTCATCACTTACGTCATGTTTAAAATAATATACGTGTTCCATAAACGCATCGATCTGTGATGTATCTTTAACATGCTTTTGAATAGAACTTTTAACTTGTTCACGAAATACTTCATTCGTGTAATCTCTACGTCCAATTCCTATGATAGCGATATGTTCGTCTAAATTATCTTGTTGAAATAAGTGAAATAATGATGGAAATAGCTTTCTATGACTTAAATCTCCGGTTGCACCGAAAATAGTAATTAAACAAGGAATATGTTTAGAATGTTTACTCAAGTTCAAAACCTCAATTCTTTTAATACTATGATTGTATTATTATAAAATATATTTGCACCGCTTCAAACTTATTTGCCTAATTTTAATGTTTCTACAAAGGCACTTGAATTATGGAATGATGCACAATTTAATATCATTATAACTCAAAATGAAACACATGCATTTATTTTATGACTTTTTATAGCAAAATAAATCACATATGATAAAATATAATGAAAGAAAAGGAGGCATATGCATGGAAGTTACATTCTTCGGAACAAGTGCGGGGTTACCTACTAAAGAGAGAAATACGCAAGCGATTGCTTTAAACCTTGAACCTTTTTCGAATAGTATATGGCTATTTGATGTCGGAGAGGGCACACAACATCAAATTTTACATCATTCAATTAAACTTGGAAAAGTTGACCACATTTTTATAACGCATATGCACGGAGATCACATTTTCGGATTACCTGGTTTATTAACGAGTCGTTCTTTTCAAGGTGGGGAAGATAAACCATTGACAGTTATTGGCCCTAAAGGATTGCAACAATACATTGAGACTTCTTTAAGATTATCCGAATCTCATCTAAATTATCCAATCACATATATTGAAATTGATAATCAGTTTACATATCATCATAAAGGCTTTACAGTTAGTGCCAAATTATTAAATCATGGTATTCCTTCTTATGGTTATCGCATTGAATCTCCAACAACGCCAGGGACTATTGATGTCGAAGCACTCAAATCAATAGGTTTATATCCTGGGCCTAAGTACCAAGAAGTAAAGGCTTATTATAATTTTGAACATGAAGGCCAAATTTATAATTCTGAAGATTTCAAAGGACCAGCTAAACCTGGACCAATCATCTCTATCTTTGGAGATACGAAACCTTGTCAATCAGAGTTAAGCATAGCAAGAGATTCTGATGTAATGATTCATGAGGCTACTTATATTGAAGGCGAAAAAACATTAGCCAATAACTATCACCATAGTCATATTGATGATGTTTTTTGTTTGATAAAGCAAGCTAATGTTAAGAAAAGTTTAATTACGCATTTGAGTAATCGTTATAATTATGATGAGATAGATACTATTAGACATCAATTAAAAGCTAAGGAAAATGTTCCTCACTTTGAATTTGTTAAGGATTTTGATACTTTCAAAATTTAAAACAATATATTTTTTAAATACTAGTGGCAATTTTATTTCGTAGAGAGGGAGTGGGACTGAATTCTTTTTAAATTCATCGTCTCACTCCCAACTTGCTTTGCTTGTAGAATTTCTTAGTGAAATTCTCTTTGTTGGGGCCCCGCCCGCAGGGATGACTTGAACTGAGAAAAGCTTGATTTAAGCGTCTTCTCAGTTCAGTCAGCTACTGCGAATTTGCAAAATAGCTTCATTATATTAATTATATCCCAGCCTATTTTCTCTATATATTAATTTAATTATCTTCATTTTTTGATAATTCAACACTACGTTGAACTGCTGCATTTAAACAATCTTTAAATATTGCCTCAATATCATGTTGTGCTAGGGCATTTAAACCTGCCTGTGTCGTTCCACCTTTAGAGGTAATATTTTTGCGCAATTGTTCCATACTTAAATCTGATCTTTCAATCATTTTACTTGTACCGATAATTAAATTTTTAATTGATTCTTCAACTTGATCCTTTCCAAGCCCTAAATCTGTTCCTGCTTTAACATACTGTTCAAAAACATGATATAAAAAGGCTGGACCACTTCCTGTAATGGCTGTTACTTGGTGTAAATGGTCTTCGTTCACTTCAATTACCGAACCAAACGCATTAACTAAATCAATAACTTCTTCTTTTGATTTTGGTCCGAAATTTCCAGAAAAACTAATACCTGTCACTGAATGACCCACTTGGGCATTCGTATTAGGCATGATTCGAGCGATTGGATTTTCAACTTGTAATTGTTCTTGGATATAGTTAATAGGTAAACCAGCCATGATAGAAATAAACCGATTGTTTTCATTAATAAACGGTTGAATACGTTGAGCTACTTTTTCGAAATCATAAGGTTTAGATCCTAAAAATACATAATCGGCATCTTGGAGTAACTTTTCATCGTCATAACTATATTCAACACCTAATTCTTCAGCGAAATTTTTCAAAGCTTCCTCATTAGATTTATTCGTTAAGTAGATATCATGTGACTTTAATTTTTTAGAATTAATAATTCCTTTGAAAATTGCTTGTGCCATATTACCTGCACCATAAAAAACTAATTTCATTGACAACATCATCCTCACTCTTTAATTTATAAACCCATAGTAACATATAAGTGGCACTTCTTTTTATAAAAGTTAGTGCCACTATACGCATATGCTTTAGCTTAGGTGAACCTTTGGGTGATTTTTTACAATTCGTTGTCCCCTCCCAGCTTGCTTTGCTTGTGGAATTTCTTAATGAAATTCTCTCTGCTGGGGCCCCGCCCGCAAGGATGACTAGAACTGAGAAAAGCTTGATTTAAGCGCCTTTTCAGTTCAGTCAGCTACTGCGAATTTCAAAATAGTATCATCATATCATTTATAATTTCATTTTTTACGCATAAGCTTTAGCTTAGGTGATCCTTTGGGTGATTTGTTATAAAAGTTAGTGCATGCAATTAGATATAACTCAATTACTAGAAAACTTTATACACTAAATATTTTAAGGTAATATAAAATTATTCAAAGTTAGAGAGGAAATGTCTATGATAGGTAAACACTATGTGGTAACTGGTGGTACAAGCGGCTTAGGTCTCGAAATCACTAAACAGCTTATTCAAAAGGGCGCGCATGTTACATTACTTGCTAGAAGCAAACAAAAATATAAACACATTGACTTCTCACCATATGAACATAATGTCCAAATGATTCCGTGTGATATGCAAGACAAACATGCAATTAGCCAATTACCTCAATATATCGATACGCAAATAGATGGCATTATTTATAGTTCTGGTTTAGGGTACTTTAAATCAATCAACCAACACACCCCTGATGAAATGACAGAAACGTATGAAGTTAATATTATCGGGTTTAATTTATTATTACATGCTTTAATGAACCAATTGTCTCCACACGCGAGTATTGTTGGAATCTCTAGTCAAGCTGCTTTTGTCACACAAGCTAATGCCGCGCATTACGGTGCGTCTAAAGCGGCATTAAATGCGGTATTAAATGCACTACGACTGGAACACCCATCTTTTCATGTAATGTCTGTGAATACTGGTCCGATTAGAACAGCATTTCATGAAAAGGCAGACCCAAGTCTCGCTTATGCACACAAGTATGACGCAATGATGTTAGATCCAACTTTATTAGCTAATGATGTTATTAAAGGGATAATTGAACGTAAATGTGAAATCAATCAACCTAAATGGATGCACACCACTTTAAAATTTTATCACTTATTCCCTAGGTTGCTTGAATCACTTTTTCCATTTTTATTCAAAAACAAACTATAGATCGGAGTGATTGTATGTTATGTTGTGTAAACCATAACGTTAAACAATGTATTGAGAATATGAATGCACTACCGCCGCATTCCATTTTTACAATTGCAGATTTAATAGGGGAGAATAATTATGACTTATTAAATGCTGACGAACAATCATTCATAGATTTCAAATTTCATGAATTAATTTTGAGAGGTGAAATCATGAATGTGACTATCAAAGACGAAAATCACAATGGTCATTATACTTACTATAAGCAGTATTAAAGTTAGATTTGAGATGTAATAAAAAGGCGGGAGTGGGTCAAAATTCTTTTATGAATTCTTAGTCCCATCCCGCACCGAGGTTTTGCAAAATAGTATTTTTACATCATTTATGTCTCAAACGCTTCTGTATTATAACTACATTATTTTAAATGTTGTGTGTATTCTAAATTTTTCACTCTGTCTCGAGCTGCTTTTACTTGATCAAGGCTTACATGTTTATTGTAATTATTAACATTTTCTTCTAATTGTTGTGGTGAACTAGCGCCAACGATGATTGCACCAAGTGCATCGTGAGATTTTAAATATTCAAAAGATAAAGCACTAAGATTACTTTCTATTTCTTTAACTGAAGCAATCGTTTCGCCTAAATCATGATGTGTATAATCAAATATGCCCTCACTAAATTTATGATCTAGGGCATCAATACTATTAGAAGTTAATAACCCTTTAAACACAGGGCCGCGTGCTAATACTTTAACACCATTGGCATGTATGTCATTTAATAATTGTTCTGGTCGATTATCAATTAAATTGAATTGAGACATAATTGTCTCGATTTCACTATGTTTTAAATAATAATCGATAACATTAGGGCGGATTGAAGAAATACCATAGGCTTTAATAATACCTTCTTGTTTTAACTCATTAAATGCACTGATCGTTTCATCTAATGGATCATCTATTGTTCCACCATGTAATTGATATAAATCGATATGGTCCAATCCTAATCGTTGTAAAGAACCTTTAACACTTTCCTTAATATATTGTTTAGATGGATCCCATGTAGTCCCGCCATCTTCAGTAGGACGATTTCCTACCTTCGTTCCAATTATAATATCATCCCTATTTTGATATTTTTTTAAAGCTTTGCCTACAATTTCTTCGTTAACGCCTCTGTCATAAATATCTGCAGTATCAAAATACGTAATACCACTTTCAATCGCTTTTTCAATGATAGGTTCAGCCTTGGCAAAATCTGTGCCTAAACTCATACATCCTAATCCTAATTCTGAAATTTCGATGCCACTCTTTAAAATATTCTTTTGCATGTCCAATCTCCTTTCGATACACTTTAAGTAACGCATTCATCTTACCAATTTATATACTGAATTAAAAGGGACGTGAATTTTTTGGAATTTAATGAGAAAACTTTCGATAGAACTGTTATTTACAATGGTAAAATTATTGATTTAGAAATACATGATGTAGAATTGCCTGATGGGAATACATCTAGAAGAGAATTAGTTTATCATAACGGTGCGGTAGCAGTTTGTGCAATAACACCAAATGATGAGGTATTACTTGTTAAACAATTTCGTAAACCAGTTGAAAAAGCATTATTAGAAATTCCAGCTGGAAAATTAGAACAAGATGAAATACGTGAAGAAGCTGCTAAACGCGAATTAGAAGAAGAGACAGGTTATGTTGCAAATAACTTAGAATTTGTTACTGACATGTATGGTTGCCCTGGGTTCACCAATGAGAAACTTACGATTTATTTCAGCAGTAAACTAAGTGAAGGTCAACTTAATTTAGATGAAGATGAGTTTGTAGAATTGCATAAAGTGCCTATTTCAGAAATAAAAGCATTACTTGATAATCATGAAATCGAGGATGCTAAAACAATCATTGGGTTGCAGTATATATTATTAAATTATAATCATTCTAATTAAGTGCTGTAAATAGCTTGCATTTAATTGAAAATATTGGTAATTTAGTAATTGAAATATTTTCAATTTAAAATGATTATAATTATTAATAGAGGAGTGTCGCTCCCATGGAAGAACGATTAAATCGCGTAAAACAACAATTACAACAATCTTCATATAAATTAACACCACAAAGAGAAGCTACTGTCCGTGTTCTAATTGAAAATGAAAAAGATCATCTTAGTGCTGAAGATGTATATTTGAAAGTAAAAGACAAAGCACCTGAAATAGGTTTAGCTACTGTCTATAGAACTTTAGAACTTCTCGCCGAAATAAAAGTTGTCGATAAAATTAATTTTGGTGATGGTGTTGCTCGTTTCGATTTAAGAAAAGAGGGCGCTAAACATTTCCATCACCATTTAGTGTGCATGGAATGTGGTAAAGTAGATGAAATCCATGAAGATTTACTACCACAAGTTGAAGAAAGAGTCGAAACAGAATATTACTTCAAAATTTTAGATCACAGATTAACGTTTCACGGTGTTTGTGCTGAATGCCAAGCAAAAGGAAAATAAACAAATAATAGGCTAGGACAATTTCAAATGATTGTCTTAGTCTTTCTTAATATCACATCATAGTTTAATGTGAGTCTATTCAAATAGAGGTGTTGTAATGGAAACAATTATTGAAGAATATTTAAAATTTATACAAATCGAAAAAGGCTTAAGCGAGAATACGATAGGTGCCTATCGCAGAGACTTAAAAAAATATCAAATATATATGCAAGAAAACAAAATTGCGCATATTGATTTTATTGATAGACAAACGATCCAAGAATGTCTAGGTCATTTAATAGATCAGGGCGCTTCTGCAAAATCTATTGCGCGATTTATTTCAACGATTCGCAGTTTCCATCAATTTGCGCTACGTGAGAAATATGCAGCGAAAGATCCTACAGTTCTTATTGAAACGCCTAAGTATGAGAAGAAACTTCCAGATGTATTAGATGTTGAAGAAGTGATTCAGTTACTTGAAACACCAGATTTGAATAAAAATAATGGATACCGCGACCGTACAATTCTCGAATTATTATATGCGACTGGAATGCGTGTGACTGAATTAATACAAATCGAGATAGACGATGTGAATTTAATTATGGGGTTTGTAAAAGTGTTTGGTAAAGGGAACAAAGAACGTATTATCCCATTAGGGGATACTGTAATCGAATATTTAGACACATATATCAATTCTGTTAGACCTCAATTACTAAAAAAAACCGTCACAAACGTGCTTTTTTTAAATATGCATGGACGACCATTGACACGTCAGGGTATTTGGAAACTAATTAAACAGTATGGTTTAAAGGCAAATATCAATAAAACATTGACACCTCATACGTTAAGACACTCATTTGCAACACACCTATTGGAGAATGGTGCAGATTTACGTGCAGTTCAAGAAATGTTAGGCCATTCTGATATTTCGACTACACAATTATATACACATGTTTCTAAAACTCAGATTAGACAGATGTATAATCAATTCCACCCAAGAGCTTAAAAGAATTAAGTATTTATAGTAATGATTAATTATAGATAGATGACTATTTAAAAGGAGATTGGTTTATATCAAGGAATGAGGAGTGGGGAGGAGACAGAATATTTCTTGAATTCGATGTAACCGCAGCAAAAAGAATGTCTTAGTGATATTCTTTTTGCTGGGGCTCTTCCTTAAAAGACTGCTAGAGCTAAAAGCAACTTGACTTAAGTGTCTTCTTCGTTAAGTCAACTATTGGGAAAATTCCAAATAGTATTACTATATTTTTTGTCTCAGTCACTAATAGATTACGCTTTATTTCTACAGTAAAGCGAGTTATTTAGTGGCAGTTTGAATTTTAACTAATCATCCATCCAACTCCTCATCCGCTTTTTATACATCAATGCTTGTTGTCTGGCATTGATCACATCGCTTCTATCTCTCAGTTTGTGGTAATTAACAATATAATTATCTTCAGTAGAAAGAAATGTAAATGAATAATCTGGATACCTATCAATTATTTGTTTTTCAAAGTTTGAATTGATAGGCAAATATACCGGTTTGAATGGTTTCAAGTCATCTATAGCTTTAATCTCATTCACAATTAATGTTTGAAATGCGTGTTCACTAAGATTTAGCACTGTTTTATCACATGCGTCATTAAAAGTATTTAATGACTTCTCAAAAGTTATCCGCGCACCTTTGGTATTTCCTCTTCTATAATGATACATGGCAGTAGAAAATAAAATTAGGCTTACAATGCCATCCTTTTTAGAAAACTGACTATTTGCTTTCCATGCATCCTCTAAAATATCATGACATAAGAAATAATGTTGCTGTTTATGAAAATAATAATAAAAATCGATTAAGGCTTTTTCCAATCCGACTCATCCTTAATTTAATGTTTGTAATATTCATGCTATAATACTTTAGTAAATTATGCACGATTTAGATTCAGTATAAGGACGATTAACATGTATGAAGTAAAATTAGATGCCTTCAATGGCCCGTTAGATTTATTACTACACCTAATTCAAAAATATGAAATTGATATTTATGATATACCTATGAAATCATTAACAGAACAATATATGCAATATGTTCACGCTATGAAACAATTAGAAATCAATATAGCGAGTGAATATTTAGTTATGGCATCAGAGTTATTAATGATCAAAAGCAAATTATTGCTACCGCAACATGATGTTGATGAACATTTAGAGGAAGATCCACGAGAAGATTTAGTAGGTCGACTTATTGAATATCAAAATTATAAAGAATATACAGAATTATTAGCCGAAAAGAAAGAAGCACGCGAGCACTATTTCACTAAGCACCCAACTGATTTATCCCATCTTGAAAAAGACGTCACATGGGATCAGAGTCAAACATTAGATTTAACTGATTTAATTGTTGCTTATCAACGTGTTAAAAATAGACTAGCACTTAATACACCTAAGACTGTTGACATCGTTAAAGAAAGCTTTACGATTCAACAAGCAACTGAAAAAGTAACGACACAATTAAAACATCATACATCGTTTAACTTCTTTAGTTTGTTTACTTTTAGTGAACCATTAGAACAAGTGGTTACTCACTTCTTAGCAATATTAGAAATGTCTAAATCTGGACAAATCAATATTGAACAAGTTAAAAATTTTGATGATATACGTATCGTTAGAGGAGTGAATTTTAATCTTGGATAAACATGGAATCATAGAGGCATTGCTATATACAGCTGGAGATGAAGGTCTTGAAGAAAAGCAAATTTTAGAGATTCTAGATATTAATCAAGCAAAATTAGCTGAATTAGTGTCATCGTATACTTCAAGTGGTTTAATGATTCAAAAATTTGGTTCAACTTATATCTTAACTTCAAAGAAAGAAGCATCACCTTATATTGAACAACTCATTGAACAAAAATCAAATATGAAGTTATCACAGGCAGCAATGGAAACATTGTCGATTATTGCATATAATCAACCATTAACGCGGAATGATATCGAATTAATTAGAGGCATTAATTCCGATGGTGCAGTTAGAACTTTAATTGCCCGTGGTTTAATTGAAGCAAAAGATGTGGAAAATTCTCGTAGTCATGCTTTACAAACAACAGATTTATTTTTAAATGTATTCGGAATAGAAAAAATTGAAGATTTACCAACTACTGAAGAAGATGAAGAAGAGATGGAAGATTTCTTTAGTAATTTAGTAAATCAAAAAGGAGATACGAAATGAGCAAAGAATTAGAAAGGCTTCAAAAACGCATTGCTAATAGTGGGTATACATCACGCAGAAAAGCTGAAACTTTAATTTCAGAAGGAAAGGTAAAAGTCAACGGTGAAACTGTGACTGAATTAGGTACTAAAGTTAAAAGTTCTGATACTGTTGAAGTAGAAGGTATTAAAATAGAACAAGAAGACAAAATGTATATATTATTCTACAAACCAACGCAAGTGATTACAAGTGTGTCTGATGATAGAGGACGTACAGTAGTCACAGACTATTTTAAAGATTTAGAGACTAGAATTTATCCAGTTGGCAGATTAGATTATGATACTTCAGGTCTATTACTACTAACAAATGATGGTGAATTTACTAATTTAATGACACACCCTAGATACCACATTCAGAAAAAGTATGTTGCTAAATTAAAAGGATATCTCATGCGAGAAGAAGTCAAAGCTTTAGAAAAAGGGATTGAACTAGAAGATGGGTTTACACAACCAGCACAAGTGAAAGTAAAAAAACAGGATAAAGATAAAAACACTACACTTGTAGAAATTACTATAAGCGAAGGTAGAAATCGTCAAGTTCGTCGTATGTTTGAACACTTTGGTCACCAAGTTGATAAATTAACAAGAATTGAGTTCGGCAACTTAAATCTTAAAGGTTTAAATGCAGGTGAGGGTAGAGTCCTAACACCCCATGAAGTTAAAGTATTAAGACACATGGCAGAAAATGGAAAATAAATAAATAATATTTTACAATAGTAAGAGAATTTAATTTAACTTAATTTCTCTTGCTATTTTTTTCACAAAGTTAACTTTAAAGTAAAGCTTTCAATCATGCTATATGCTATAATATTGAGTGTATTGAGCATGTGTAGGAGGTATAAACAAAATGACAAACGAAATTTTAATTGTAGACGATGAGGATAGAATTAGAAGGTTACTTAAACTCTACCTAGAGAGAGAATCGTTTACGATTCATGAAGCAAGTGATGGTAAAGAAGCCTATGATCTTGCAATGGAGAATGACTATGCGTGCATACTTTTAGACTTGATGCTACCAGAGATGGATGGAATTGAAGTGGCATCTAAATTACGTGAACATAAAGACACACCTATTATTATGCTTACTGCTAAAGGTGAAGAAACAAATAGGGTTGAGGGGTTTGAATCAGGCGCTGATGACTATATTGTTAAACCATTCTCTCCAAGAGAAGTTGTATTAAGAGTTAAAGCATTATTGCGTAGAACGCAATCTTCTAAACCTGAACAAAGTGAACCTCACGCAAGAGATGTTATAGAATTTAATCATTTAATCATTGATAATGATGCTCATCGCGTTTTAGCTGATAATCAACAAGTGAATTTAACGCCTAAAGAATATGAGTTACTTATTTATTTAGCTAAGACACCTAATAAAGTTTTTGATCGTGAACAACTATTAAAAGAAGTATGGCATTATGAGTTTTACGGAGATTTAAGAACGGTAGACACTCATGTAAAACGCCTTCGCGAGAAACTTAATCGTGTATCTGAAGATGCTGCACATATGATTCAAACTGTATGGGGTGTTGGTTACAAATTCGAGGTAAAGTCTAATGACGAACCGACTAAATAGTGTGGTAATAAAACTGTGGTTAACTATACTTTTCATAGTAACGACAGTTTTAATTTTATTAAGTGCAGCTTTAATTACATTTATACAGTATTATTACACCCAACAAACTGAAAATGCTATAAGGGAAGACGCGTCTAGAATTAGTCACTTAGTTGAACAAGCAGAAAATAAGACGTTAGCCATTCAACATAGCCAACAATTAATTGATGGCTCAGGTGGCGTGATTATTATGGCAAATAAAACTTCAAGTCTTAATCATTCTAATAGTGAAACTAAAAATAAAATGCTTGAAGCAATACACAATAACGCCCAATTCCAACAAGTCTTTTCAAAGGGTAAATCTACTACCCAAAATATTACCATTAGTAATAATGGTAATTCGCACTCTTATATTCTATTGGGCTATCCAATGAAAGCACAAGACAATGCAAACTCAAAGTATAGTGCTGTATTTATATATCAAGATTTGAAATCTATTGAAGATACGAATAATGCAATTACAATTATCATTCTAATTACTGCGATTATCTTTATTGCCATTTCAACTGTATTTGCTTTCTTTTTATCAAATAGAATTACAAAGCCTTTGAGACAACTTAGAACGCAAGCGTTAAATATATCTAAAGGGGACTATTCTAAACAGACAAGCGTCTCAACTAAAGATGAAATAGGTGAATTATCACATACTTTCAATCATATGAGTTCTGAAATACAAGAGAATATTGAAGCACTTTCAACTCAAAAAAATATTAGAGATAGTCTAATCAATTCTATGATAGAAGGTGTACTAGGTCTAAATGACAAAAGAGAAGTTATCCTTTCAAATAAAATGGCTGATGATATTACTAAATCACTTAGTGCACCTGTATATAAAGACATTGAAAAGCAAATCGAAAAAACATTTGTTTCAAAGAATACAGAATTCCAAGAATACGAAATTAATAACAAATATTATGTCATTATCATGAGTTATATCGAGCGAATCCAACAAGATGGCCGTAGTGGTCTAGTAGTCATTATTAGAGATATGACCAATGAACATAATCTTGATCAAATGAAAAAAGACTTCATTGCTAACGTTTCACATGAATTGAGAACTCCTATTTCTTTATTACAAGGGTATACAGAGTCCATTGTAGATGGCATTGTAACAGAGCCCGATGAAATTCGAGACTCTTTATCTATCGTGCTTGATGAAACAAAACGTTTAAATCGTCTAGTCAATGAATTATTGAATGTAGCGCGTATGGATGCAGAAGGTTTAACTGTTAATAAAGAGAAACAACCCATTAAACCTTTATTAAATAAAATGCAAATGAAGTATAAACAACAGGCACAAGATTTAGAGTTAGACATGTCACTTGCGCCAGAAATGACTGATGAATTGTGGGATTATGATGCCGACCGTATTGATCAAGTACTAACAAATCTGATTGATAATGCCACACGTTATACTCAACCAGGTGATTCAATTACAATCACTTCATCATCTGATGACACATATCAGACATTGTACATTAGCGATACCGGAAGTGGTATATCTCCGGAACATCTTGAACTTGTTTTTGATAGATTTTATAAAGTCGAAGCATCAAGAACGAGAGGGAAACAAGGTACTGGTTTAGGACTATTTATTTGCAAAATGATTATCGAAGAACATGGTGGTTCTATTCAAGTAGAAAGCGAAGTAAACAAAGGTACAACATTTATCATTAAATTACCTAAACCTAAGTGCTAATATGATTACAATCATACGCACTTATCTATCAAGCGCTTTAATTTAAGTTACAGTAGAAACTCGTACATCACGACGTTTGACTTAACGTACTAGCTTTTATTCTAAAAATGAAATTACTAGACCAAGAGTGGGTCAGAATTCATGTTGAATCTGATTTCACTCTTTTTTTATCTAATCAGTTTAAGCACCATGATTGCGCAATGCGCTCACATAAGGTAATATAAAAATTAAATTAATATATAGTTATAATTCATCTTCGGGGTAGGGTGTAAGTCCCAACCGGCAGTAATTCAAGCCTGCGACCCGCTTCTTATGAAGTGGCTGATTCAGTGAAAATCTGAAGCCGACAGTATAGTCTGGATGGGAGAAGATGGAGATTTTTTGTTGTGCAAAATTATCTCCTATTCTAAGTAAGATGAATGGAAGGAGATAATTCAATATGCAACAAAACAAACGTCTTATCACGATAAGTATGTTAAGTGCGATAGCGTTCATTTTAACATTTATTAAATTTCCGCTACCATTTTTACCGCCATACTTAACATTAGACTTTAGTGATGTGCCAACATTATTAGCAACATTCCTTTTGGGTCCCGTTGCTGGTATTATTGTAGCACTTATAAAAAATATACTTAACTTTTTATTTAACATGGGCGATCCAGTGGGCCCAGTTGCTAACTTTTTAGCAGGTGTGAGTTTCTTATTATCCGCTTACTATGTTACAAAACGTCAAAGACAACATACACATACGCCACGTTCTTTAGTTATAGGACTCGCAATTGGTACTATAGTTATGACTATTGTGTTAAGTGTATTAAACTACTTTGTGTTACTTCCTTTATATGGGATGATTTTTAATTTAGGAGATGTATTTAATAATTTAAAAATCGTCATTTTATCTGGTGTTATACCTTTTAATATTATTAAAGGTGTTGTGATTTCAATTATATTTGTACTATTATACAATCGATTAAAACGCGTTTTATCATAAAAAAATCTCCTATTGCTGAATGAAGTACGCAGCAATAGGAGATTTAATATTTATTTGATTGTGCCATAAACTATTCAAATTTAAGGGCATCACCATCAAATGGTTCTTCTTCAATTTTAATTGAATCAGTTGGACAACCTTCAAGAGCATCTTCCATATCTTCATATAATTCTTCTGGTACTTCTGCAGTACCTTGATTATCATCAAGGATTACGAAAGCAATACCTTCGTCGTCATAATCGTAAATGTCTGGCGCCGCAGCACCACATGCGCCACAAGCAATACATGTATCCATATCAACGATTGTATACTTTGCCAAATTCTTCGCCTCCTTTGATAAAAATGCTACACTAGTATAACAAATGTTAACTAACACTTCGATTAATTTATTTACTATTTTATTAGTTACATAAAGTGAGGAATCATTAATGCATTCTATTATTACCTATGCATCAAATCATTCATTCGAATATAAAACCAATAAAAGTATCTATAATATTTTAATTGGGAAAAAATCACATCAAACTTTTTTTGATGCATGTTCCCAACAACTTTTATCATTATATCACAGTTTACCTAAATTAAAATATCCGTCTTTTGAGCGATTTTTGAATAGTAATGATGACCAGAATATCAACATTACCATTCATCTAAGGTTTACATACGATAGTATCATTCAAACATTTAGTTGTATTCAATTACTTATACAAACGATGACGCATTACAAAAATAATCATTTAGACTTTATACCTATTACGCAACAAGTCACAGTTCAAAATAAAGTAAAGCAATTATATTCAACTATCATCGAGAGTGACTTAATTGATGATTTAGAAAATGAAATTGAGCAGCTTTTTCATATCATTAATGAAACGTGCAATGGCAACTGTTTGATTCATTATTATCTACAAGGGTATGAAGAACCAATGTATACGCGTCAACAAGTTTCTCTTATTGAAGACATACCAGTAACCGATTTATTTGTCCATGAATTGAATAATTTAGTTCAAATGATGTTTGCATTAGAGCATAAAGAACAATTTCCGATATTATCTCAAACCATTATTTTACCTACATTACTAAATAAAACTACAATTACATATCATCAATTACTCAAAGGACTTTCAATGAATGAAGCTGCAGTGACTCAAAATGTTAAAATCAATACGATTGAAGACCATGTGCTTGAATTATTTATTAAAGGTTATTTTACAGCGTATCAACAATATGTAAGTACGACAGATTATAATTCGTTCATAGAATTCTATCATCAGAATAGAGGATATCGATTAAAAATATATAAAGAACAATTCAATCAATTATCTTATTTTCAAATCAAATTACTAATTATCGGAATTGAAAGAGGTGAGTTAAGTGCTTGAAGATAAATTAAAAGAATGGTTCGGTTTTTCCTCATTTAATCCGGGTCAGAAAGAAATTATTGAAAGCGTATTGAGTGATAAAGATACGTTAGGAATTCTTCCAACAGGTAGTGGCAAAAGTTTATGTTATCAAATGCCAACTTATATAAAAGAAAAGCCAACTCTCATCATTTCACCTTTAATCTCTCTTATGGATGACCAAGTCATGCAATTGAAATCTCAAGGAGAGAAATTAGTTGCTTCTATTCACTCAGGTATGGATGAAAATGAAAAAAGGCAAAATATAAATTTACTACAAAAAAGTCGATTTGTGTTTTTAAGTCCAGAATTTATGTTACAATCTCAAAATTTCAAATTAATTAAGAACATAGATTTCGGTTTAATCGTACTCGATGAGGCACATTGTCTATCAGAATGGGGATATGATTTTCGACCACACTATGCAATTATTGGAGAAATTACATCTTATTACAAGAATGCAACCATATTAGCCCTAACGGCGACAGCACCACCTCATCTCGAAAAAGATTTAAACCTTATTTTATCTAAGGAATTAACTGTTATTAAGACTTCTATGAATCGGCAAAATATTGCTTTTTCACATCTCAATTTTGATGATGATGATAGTAAAATCAAGTGGTTATTAAACTTTTTAGAACAATCTGGACCTACAATCATTTATGTTTCATCCAAAAAAGTATGCTTAGAATTAGCGACCATGATTTATCATCATGGTTATTTAACTGGTATATACCACGGTGATCTATCCTATCAAGAACGTCATACCGTTCAAAATCAATTTATGGAAAATTTTATACCCGTTATTGTGGCCACAAGCGCTTTCGGTATGGGGGTCAATAAAAAAGATATTAGAACAGTGATTCACTTTCATTTATCTACAAGTCCATCAAACTATTTACAAGAAATAGGTAGAGCAGGTAGAGATAATTTACCAAGCCAAGCGATAAGCCTATATCAACCAGATGACAGCTTTATATTGGAAACATTACTTTTTAGTGATGCGATTACAACTGAAGATATTGACGCTTTTGATATTGGCGTATTCCTACCACCACAAAAGGAAGAAATTCTATCCATTTTGAGCCAAAGATATTCATCCAAAGTGCTTAAATCAATATTCAACAACGCTTTAATACGTAAAAAATTAGGTTATCAAAGGATGATTGGATATACGTCTTTAGATCAATGTAGACGCCGCTATTTATTAGAATTTTTTGGTGATACACCAATTCAACCTAAACAATTCTGTGATATTGATTCGGATTTAGAATCCATTCACGTTACAAACCGAAAAAAAGTTAAAAGAAAATTAAATTATAGTGAAAAGTTAAAATATTTATTTAAAGTATAGTTGCTTTTCTTTACTAAAATTATTTTAAGAGGATATAATTAAAATACTTAAAGTTTTTTCAAGAAATATCGTGATACTATACATATTTCACACTTTGTGGGGTATATGGTATGTGATATTAAAATATTTAATTAAGAGAGGATGATGACCGTGTCTAAAAATAATTTTAGAGATGATTTCGAAAAAAATCGTCAGTCTATCAATTCTGATGACCAATTCGAAGAAAACACAAATGAGTTTGATGATAACTCAAACCATTCAGATGAATTTGAGAATCAATCAGATCAACAATTCCCACCTAGAAATGCACAAAGACGTCAAAGAAGACGAAACCAAGCTACAAATAAAAACAGAAAATTCGATAATCAAACTTCTGATTCAAATGCTACTGGTTCACTTGATGACCGACACGATGAAGACTCTTTAAATGAGTTACAACACAATCAAAAAGAGAATCAATTAGATAAAGCATCAATACATAAAGATGATGAACACTCACCCGAAAGAGACTTTAATAATCAATCGTCTCGAGAAAATCATCATCATGAAGCATCAAGTAGAAAGCACGATAAAGACTATGATAATGAAAGTTTAAATGATGATGATCGTCACCGTCGTGATCACCAAGAGCATATCGATGCAAACAAACATGATAAGTCAAAACATGGTAAAGATGCTGCACTAGCTGGTGGTGCTGGTGTCGCTGGTGCTGCAGGCGCCAAAGCTGCTAAGGATAAACGAAATAAAGACACGAATCATCGTTCAAATCATAATGAACATAAAGATGACGATCATTTAGAACATGATCATAAGCGTAATCGTAATAGAAAACATAACAATGAAAAGCAACTCGATGACAATCAAGAACATCTTTCTAAAGATGAATCAAAAAAAGGTAATAAAGGGAAAAAAGCTGCAGTCGGTGCTGGTGCTGCAGGTGCCGCTGGTGCTGCTGGCGTAGCAGCCGCAAAACATAAAAAAGATAATAAAGACCATCATAATCATAAAGATAATCATACGAATGAAGAACACAATGATAAAAAACATCAAGAGGATAATGATGGATTCCAAGCTCATAACGGTAAAAAGAAACGTGGTTTAGCAGGTCTTTTACTTCCATTAATTGCGTTATTACTTATTCTAGCAGCACTTGCTATCTTTATTGGTATGTATTTAAACAATGATAAAAAAGATAGCGACCAAGCTGATAATAACAAAACTGAACAAACTGCAAACAAAGATAGCAAAGACAAAGCTAGCGACGACAATGATAAAAATAAAGATAATGCTACTAAAGATGATGACTCAAGTGACAAAGCTACAAGTGATAATGAATCATCAAGTAATTCAAGCGATGATAATAGTAGTACTTCTGGCAACAATGATTCATCAAACGCATCTGACAACAGTTCATCATCAGATAGCGATGCTTATAATTCAAATAGCAACAGTGATAATGCTAATTCACAAGCCACTCAGAACAGTGGTAATCAAAATAATAGTAATAACAATCAATCAAATAATACTAATTCAGGACAACAAACGCATGTCGTATCAGGTAACGAGAACCTATATCGTATCGCGATTCAATACTACGGAGAAGGTACTGTTGAAAATGTTAACAAACTTAAACAAGCGAACGGCTTATCTAGTAATAACATTTCAAATGGCCAAAGATTAGTAATTCCACAATAATGACATTAAATTAAAATGGCTATAGGATAAAAATTAAAAAATAATGCTACGTTGTTCATTCATCGTAGCAGACTAAAATTGAGAGGGTGCTTAAATTAAGCATATCTCTCATTTTAGCTAACCTTGCAGGGGTAGGACAATGGATTCAAAAAGAATTCGGTCCTATCCCTGTTTTCTTTATAAAACTTATAATCTCATTAAATTGTAAATATTATAGGTGCGATTCTATTTAGAAATCATGTTACAACTGCTATAATTAATTGGTGATTAAAGGAGGCCAATGACATGCAAAGCATAGAAAGTATTATAATCGGCGGAGGCCCATGCGGTTTAAGTGCTGCTATCGAACAAAAAAGAAAGGGTATTGAAACATTAGTCATCGAAAAAGGGAATGTTGTAGATGCTATATATAAATATCCAACACATCAAACATTCTTCTCATCTAGTGATAAATTGAGTATTGGCGATATACCATTTATCGTTGAAGAAAGTAAACCTCGACGCAATCAAGCGTTAGTTTATTATAGAGAAGTTGTTAAACATCACCAATTAAATGTTCATGCATTTGAAGAAGTGTTAACTGTTAAAAAGATTGATAATAAATTTACTATAACAACTACCAAAGATGTGTATGAATGTAAATTCTTAACTGTTGCAACTGGATATTATGGTCAACATAATACATTAGAGGTTAAAGGTGCAGAACTTCCGAAAGTACAACATTACTTCAAAGAAGCACATCCTTATTTCAATTTAAATGTAACTGTAATTGGTGGTAAAAACTCTGCAGTTGACGCGGCATTAGAATTAGAAAAAGCTGGCGCAAATGTAACTGTATTATATAGAGGCGATCGTTATTCATCTGCTATTAAACCATGGATTTTACCTAACTTTGAATCATTAGTTAATCATGAAAAAATCACAATGGAATTTAATGCTAATGTAACTGAAATCACTGAAAATAGTGTGATTTATGAAAAAGCAGGTAAATTAATTGAAATACCTAATGATCATGTATTCGCGATGATAGGATACCATCCTGATTACGACTTTTTAGAATCAATTGGAATAGAAATCAATACAAATGAATTCGGTACTGCGCCAGTTCATAATAAAGAAACGTTTGAGACAAATGTAGAGAATTGTTATATTGCCGGCGTCATTGCTGCTGGTAATGATAATAATGCAATCTTCATTGAAAACGGTAAATATCATGGAGGGATTATTACCCAAAGCATTTTAAGTAAAAAACAAACACCTCTCGAAAGTTAAGGTGTAATCATAAAATGCTAAACGCAACGAGATAAATATTTCATAGCTACAATGCACTTTCATAGTAGCTAAATAGAAGAGTCCGGGACAAAAATAATCTAATGAAGCTATTTTGCAAATTCGCAGTAGCTGACTGAACTGAGAAGGCGCTTAAATCAAGCTTTTCTCAGTTCTAGTCATCCTTGGGGCGGGGCCCCAACACAAAAAATCACGAAAGTGATTTTACAAGCAAAGTAAGTTGGGAGTGGGACGACGAATTTAAAAAGAATTCTGTCCCACTCCCTTGTTATCTTATTTTATTCTGATCAGATTCAATTCAATGCGACTTTTTTCGGCCCTTGCTAATTTTGCTTTTCAAAATAATGCTTCAATTCTGACGTATTAAGATGATTACTTAAACCAATTAATAATTTTAGTCTCGCTTTCGGACCATTTAATCCATTCGAAAATATTAAACCTTTATTTGATAATTGGAACCCACCGCCATCATAGGCATATACAGGGCTTACAATACCATTAAAGGATCTTGAAACTAACACAATTGGTATTTTATTGTCCAAGCATGATTGAACGCCATTTAAGCAACTTGGTGGCAAGTTACCTTGACCCAAAGCTTCAATGACAATACCATCTACATGCTGTTGTGAATAGAAGTTAAATATGTCACTGTCCATCCCCATATACGCTTTAATCAATGGCACGCTTAACTCATGATTGACTGTATTAAAAGACTGTTGTTGATAGGGCTGATTATAAAATTGAACATTATCTTTGGTTAAAATACCTAATGGACCTTGATTAGGACTTTGGAAGGTATTAATGTTAGACGTATGCGTCTTAGTGACATTTCTGGCAGTATGTATTTCATCATTGAATACGACCATTACACCTTTGTCTTGCGCATCGCTGGATGAAGCTACACGAATGGCCGAAATAAAATTATATAAACCATCAGAACCAATTTCATTTGAAGATCTCATCGCTCCAGTAATCACAACTGGATATCGAATATCTATTAATAAATCAAGAAGATATGCAGTTTCTTCAAGCGTGTCTGTTCCGTGTGTAATCACATAACCATCGTATTGATTTGTCTTATTTGCATCAATAATGATATTTCTCAATTGTTCAACGTTTTGAATTGTTATGTGTGGAGACGGAATGTTAAATGGATGGATTTCATCTACGTCAGCGTATTGACCAATAATGTCTGTATGTAAAGATATTGGATTTACATCATTTGTTACTACTTGGTTGGATTGATTTTGAGACATGCTAATCGTACCACCAGTATGTATAACTAATAATCGCTTCATTGCGTTCCTCCTATTTTTGATTTACATATTTATGATAAAATAATACAAACAAAACAACAAGGAAGGATAAAATAATATGGACTTAATAAATATTGCCTTGGATGGTCCTGCAGCAGCAGGTAAAAGTACAATTGCTCGACAAGTTGCTAGTAAATTATCAATGATATACGTTGATACTGGTGCAATGTATCGCGCAATAACTTATAAATATCTTCAAAATAATAAACCTGAAGATTTTAAAGCACTCGTTGATCAAACTACTTTAGAATTAACTTATGATAAAAGTAAAGGACAACGTATCTTATTAGATGATCAAGACGTTACAGATTTTTTAAGAGAAAATGATGTGACTCAAAATGTATCCTATGTCGCTTCTAAAGCGCCTGTTAGAACATTTGCAGTTGAAAAACAAAAAGACCTAGCAGCAAAAAAAGGGATCGTCATGGATGGACGCGATATTGGCACAGTAGTGCTACCAAATGCAGAATTAAAGGTGTACATGATTGCTTCAGTTGAGGAGAGAGCTGAAAGACGACAAAAAGAAAATGAACAACGTGGTATTCCTTCAACATTATCGCAACTAAAAAAAGAAATTGAAGAAAGAGACCACTATGATATGAATCGTGACATTTCACCTTTAAAAAAAGCAGACGATGCGATTACAGTGGATACAACTGGCAAAACGATTGAAGAAGTAACTGAAGAAATAATGAACTTGGTTAACAATTTATAAATGAGCAATAATAGCTATATAGAATAATTTGTACTTAATTTAGAATAAAGTGCGAATTATTTTAAATAGCTATTTTTATTCTATATAATTAAAAGTGGTAATAATTAATCACTGTTTAAATCGTATAACATTTATTAAGGTTCATTAAAATTATAAATCTTTAAAAGTTACAAATCAGTTAAATTTCTATTTAATAATTTTGATAATTGATAATTTTTTAAGAACTTATGAAACTAAAGGGGAATTTCTTGACAATTCTACTGGTTTATAAGATGTTATATGTATGTAGTGTATAAGGAGGCAAATAAGATGACTGAAGAATTCAATGAATCAATGATTAATGATATTAAAGAAGGTGACAAAGTCACTGGTGAGGTTCAACAAGTTGAAGACAAACAAGTCGTAGTTCATATTAATGGTGGCAAATTCAATGGTATTATTCCTATTAGCCAACTTTCAACTCATCATATTGAAAACCCTAGTGAGGTTGTTAAACAAGGTGATGAAATAGAAGCATATGTTACTAAAATAGAAGTTGATGAAGAAAATGACTCAGGTGCGTATATTCTTTCTAAACGTCAACTTGAAACTGAAAAATCATATGAATATTTACAAGAAAAATTAGATAATGATGAAATAATTGAAGCAAAAGTTACAGAAGTAGTTAAAGGTGGCCTAGTTGTAGATGTAGGTCAACGTGGTTTCGTACCTGCTTCACTCATTTCAACTGATTTCATTGAAGATTTCTCTGTATTTGAAGGACAAACTATTCGTATCAAAGTAGAAGAATTAGATCCTGAAAATAATAGAGTCATTTTAAGCCGTAAAGCAGTAGAGCAAGCTGAAAATGATGTTAAAAAAGCTTCTTTACTAGAATCATTAAATGCAGGCGATGTTATTAAAGGTAAAGTAGCTCGTCTAACTAACTTTGGTGCTTTCGTTGATATCGGTGGCGTAGATGGCTTAGTCCACGTTTCAGAACTTTCACACGAACATGTTGATTCTCCAGAAGATGTTGTTTCTGTAGGACAAGAAGTAGATGTGAAAGTTAAATCTGTAGAGAAAGATGCAGAACGTATTTCACTTTCTATTAAAGACACTTTACCAACACCATTTGAAAGTATTAAAGGACAATTCCATGAAGATGATGTTGTCGAAGGTAAAGTTGTACGTTTAGCTAACTTTGGTGCTTTCGTTGAAATCGCACCAGGTGTACAAGGCTTAGTTCATATTTCAGAAATTGCACATGAACATATCGGTACACCAGGTGAAAAGCTTGAGCCAGGGCAACAAGTTAATGTTAAAATTTTAGGTATTGATGAAGAAAATGAACGTATTTCACTTTCAATCAAAGCTACTTTACCTAAAGAAGATGTCGTTGAAAGCGATGATGCTACAACTCAATCTTATTTAAGTAATGATTCAAACGAAGATAATCCAACACTTGGCGATGTCTTTGGTGATAAATTCAAAAACTTAAAATTCTAATCTAAAGTTATGATAGAAATTCATGAGGCTGGGACAAAATAAAATGTCTCAGTCTATTTTATTGTTCTGGCAGTAGCTGACAGATGTGAATCAATTTGATTTAAGCGTGTTATCAACGTGATAGGTTGCATGGATTTTGATGATTAACCTTAACAAAATTTTGACGCCAACCTGATTACCAATCTTAGTATTATCTTTTAAGCAAAACATTTAATGAATCGTTCTCTATTTAATTAAGGTGTTATCATTCAAATTTCAATTATCAATTCATTATAATGTAACTTAACTTATATACTTTGTTTGAAATAAATAGGTCATATGATAAAATTATAGAGATTTTAGAAAGAGAGGAAGTTAGCTTATGACGAAACCTATTGTAGCGATTGTAGGAAGACCAAATGTAGGGAAATCTACAATCTTTAATAGAGTAGTAGGTGAACGTGTTTCAATAGTCGAAGACACACCTGGTGTTACTCGTGATAGAATTTATTCATCAGGCGAATGGTTAACACATGAATTTAACATTATTGATACTGGTGGAATTGAAATCGGTGACGCGCCATTCCAAACACAAATTAGAGCACAAGCTGAAATTGCAATAGATGAAGCAGATGTTATTATTTTTATGGTAAATGTGCGTGAAGGTTTAACTCAAAGTGATGAAATGGTTGCACAGATGTTATATAAATCTAAAAAACCAGTTGTGTTAGCCGTTAATAAAGTAGATAATCCTGAAATGCGAAACGACATTTTTGATTTTTACGCATTAGGTTTTGGAGATCCATATCCTATCTCAGGCTCACACGGCTTAGGATTAGGTGATTTGTTAGATGAAGTGGTTAAACATTTCCCAGAGGATTATGAAGACCCTTACGACGAAGACACAATACGATTATCAATCATCGGACGTCCTAATGTTGGAAAATCTAGTTTAGTAAATGCAATTCTTGGCGAGGACCGTGTTATTGTATCGAATGTTGCTGGAACGACTAGGGATGCCATTGATACTGAATATAGTTATGATGGCCAAGATTATGTTTTAATCGACACTGCTGGAATGCGTAAAAAGGGTAAAGTGTATGAGTCCACTGAAAAATATTCCGTATTACGTGCGCTTAAAGCCATCGAACGTTCTAATGTTGTACTAATCGTTATAGATGCAGAGGAAGGTATAATAGAACAAGATAAACGTGTAGCAGGTTATGCTCATGAAGAAGGTAAAGCCGTAGTAATTGTAGTGAATAAGTGGGACACAGTCGATAAAGATAGTAACACAATGAAGAAATTTGCAGATGATGTTAGAAACCAATTTCAATTTTTAGATTATGCTCAAATCGCTTTCGTTTCTGCCAAAGAAGGTACACGCCTACGCACGCTATTCCCTTATATTAATGAAGCAAGCGAAAATCATAAGAAACGTGTTCAAAGTTCAACATTAAATGAAGTAGTGACAGACGCTATATCTATGAATCCTACGCCAACAGATAAGGGTCGTCGTTTAAATGTATTTTATACTACACAAGTAGCTATCGAACCTCCTACGTTTGTTGTATTCGTAAATGATGTCGAATTAATGCACTTTTCTTATAAACGTTACCTTGAGAATCAAATTCGTCATGCATTTGGTTTTGAAGGAACACCTATTCACATCATTCCGAGAAGAAGAAACTAAAAAGGAGATAATACTATGACTAAAATTACTGTTTTTGGTATGGGAAGTTTTGGTACTGCATTAGCCAATGTGTTAGCAGAAAATGGACATACTGTTCTAATGTGGGGTAAAAACGAAGATAGTGTCAAAGAATTAAATGATCACCATCAAAATAACCGTTATTTAAAAGATGTCGTACTCAATAGTAGTATTAAAGCCACTAGCGATATCAATGAGGCTGTGAATTTTACCGATATTTATTTAATGGCTTTACCTACTAAAGCTATGCGTGAAGTAACTAGTCAAATTGATGGTTTGATCAACTCAAAGAAAACCTTCATCCATGTAGCTAAAGGTATTGAAAATGATACATTCAAACGTGTTTCAGAAATGATTGAAGATTCTATATCTGAAGAACATAATGGTGGCATAGGTGTATTATCAGGTCCTAGCCATGCTGAGGAAGTAGTAATTAAGCAACCAACAACTGTGGCTGCATCATCAAAAGATGAAAAAGTTAGTGAGCTCATTCAAGATTTATTTATGAATGATTATTTACGTGTCTATACTAATAACGATTTAGTTGGTGTTGAATTAGGTGGCGCGTTAAAAAATATAATAGCAGTCGCAAGTGGTATCGTGTCAGGTATGGGCTATGGAGATAACGCTAAAGCTGCTTTAATGACACGTGGTTTAGCTGAAATAAGCAGATTAGGTGAAAAATTAGGTGCTGATCCTATGACGTTTTTAGGACTTGGCGGAATTGGTGACTTAATTGTTACGTGTACATCTACACATTCCCGTAACTACACATTGGGATATAAGTTAGGACAGGGCCAAACTATGGATGAAGCATTAAATGAGATGAATATGGTTGTAGAAGGTATTTATACTACTAATTCTGTATATCATTTAGCCAAACAACAAAATGTGGATATGCCTATAACGAATGCACTTTACAAGGTTTTATTCGAAGATAAACCAGTTAAAGACAGTGTTAAAGACTTGATGGGAAGAGATAAAAAATCTGAATAGCGTGTAATATTACTCTATTTCAAAAAATTTTCGCAGATTTGCACTTAAAATACTGATATTTCAGTGTTTTAAGTGCATAAATTATTGCGGTAACATTAATTGTTGTGTTAAAGTCATAGCATAATGATATAAAGATATCATTATCATTCATCTGGAGGTGAACTCGTAATGAATAAAACTGACTTAATTAACGCAGTTGCAGAACAAGCTGATTTAACTAAAAAAGAAGCTGGTTCAGCTGTAGATGCTGTTTTCGAATCAATCCAACAATCACTTTCTAAAGGTGAAAAAGTACAATTAATTGGTTTCGGAAACTTCGAGGTACGTGAACGTGCTGCACGTAAAGGACGTAACCCTCAAACAGGTAAAGAAATCGAAATTCCTGCAAGTAAAGTTCCAGCATTTAAAGCTGGTAAAGCATTAAAAGATGCTGTTAAATAATTTACTTAAAAGCCCTATAAAGGGCTTTTTTTTATACATATATCATTTCAAAAGACTTAATTTGTAATATGTAATTCAACTTGACTATTGCAAATGTCTCATCAGCGCATATATTCAAATAACTAAAGTAATATCCACTTAAGTCACTGTATTTTATTTTTATTCATATAATGTTAAGATGTATAGTGATAATAACGTGAGGTGTGAACATGGAAACAACAATAAGCAAATTAAATAGACAAATTAATCAAAAGCTTACAGGAATTCATGACTATGAAACGATTCATATAAATGCTAATTTGAGTGCATTACTTGATACTTATGACATTCCTGAAAATGCTAAACTTGCTTGCCTCACTATCGATACTTCAATGAAACATCTTGATGAGATAACACAAAACCAAAAGTCAAAAAAATCTATTTTAATTGGTGATTTACTAAGCGCTCATTTTTATACGCTTTTAGCTGAAATAAATGATCCAACATTTCAATTAGCAATGAGTAAAGCGATAGTCAAATCGAATGAATTAAAATCATCATTACATCATCAAGTATTAGAGTCTGAAGCTATCTATGATGCAATTATTGAAATTGAAACAATCTTCCCATATATAACTTTGTCTCATTTCAGTAAAGAACAAGTAACGCCTTTAGATTTATATCAACAATTAATTTCCGAGGTTGATGACTATTATCCATCTTACCTTAAGATGTACCAACCATCTGATGTACGTCAGTTTTTACAAAATATCAATCAAAGTTATATAGAGAAAAGTAGAGGTAATATTAATGACTGAAAATAATGCAAAAAAAGAACAAGTTCATACAGTCTTCCAAAATATTTCAAGTAAGTATGATCGCTTAAACAACATTATTAGTTTTGAGCAGCACAAAGTGTGGCGAAAACATGTAATGAAAGATATGCACGTTAAAGTTGGTAGTAAGGCACTTGACGTGTGTTGCGGTACTGCTGACTGGACGATTGCACTTAGTAAAGCAGTAAGTGCGCATGGTGAAGTAACTGGTTTAGACTTCAGTGAAAACATGCTAGAAGTCGGTAAAGAGAAAACAAAGCATATGGATAATATTCATTTAGTTCATGGAGATGCAATGAATTTACCATTCGAAGATAATTCATTTGATTATGTCACAATTGGCTTCGGTCTCCGTAACGTACCTGATTATTTAGTTGCATTAAAGGAAATGAATAGAGTATTAAAACCAGGTGGAATGGTCGTTTGTCTTGAAACAAGTCAACCAACAATGCCCGTATTTAAACAAATCTATAAGTTATACTTTAAATTCATAATGCCAATTTTCGGTAAATTATTCGCTAAATCTAAGGAAGAATATGAGTGGTTACAACAATCTACGTTCGATTTTCCAGATAAAGACAAATTAAAACAATTATTTGAACAAGCTGGCTTCACTAAAATTAAAATCCGTAGCTTTACAGGTGGCGTTGCTGCAATGCATCTAGGCTATAAACAAAAAAGTTAGACAAAATAAAAGGTGATTAACGTGGCAAAGTTAAACATGAATAGCGAAATTAAGAACGTAGAAAAACGCCTTCAAAAAGCTATCGAAAGCAATGATCCAATTTTACATGAAGCATCATCTCATTTGCTTTCTTCAGGAGGCAAAAGAGTTAGACCCGCATTCGTAATCTTAAGTAGTCAGTTCGGACCACAAAAGAAAACTGAAGATACGTATCGAGTTGCAGTTGCCCTTGAATTAATTCATATGGCAACACTAGTACATGATGATGTTATCGATAAAAGCGACAAGCGGCGTGGGCGTTTAACCATAGTTAAAAAGTGGGACGTTACTACCGCAATATTAACTGGAAACTTCTTACTTGCATTGGGTCTTGAACATTTATCTGAAATTCGTGATAACCGAATTCATCATATTATTTCAAATTCGATTGTAAACGTAGGACTTGGTGAATTATTCCAGTTTCAAGACCAATTCAATAGTGAGCAAAGTATTACCAATTATTTGAGACGCATCAATAGAAAGACCGCTTTGTTAATTCAATTAGCGACTGAAGTCGGTGCGATTACTTCTGAGGCTGATGATGAAACTATTCGCAAACTTAAAATGATAGGCCACTATATTGGCATGAGTTTCCAAATTGTTGATGATATTTTGGACTTCACTAGCACTGAAAAGAAATTGGGCAAACCTGTGGGTAGTGACTTAATGAATGGACACATTACGTTACCAGTGCTACTTGAAATGAAAAAAGATATATCATTCAAACGTCAAATTGCTTCACTCAACCATCAATCTAATTCTCAAGACTTTGAACCTTTGATTGAGCAAATTAGAAACTCTAATAGCATTAAAGAATCTAAAGCAATTAGTGATAAATATTTAGCTAAAGCGCTCAAGTTAATTAATGAACTTGATGAACCCAATGCTCAAAGTCTTTTTATTAAATTAATAAAGAAAATGGGATCACGTAACGTTTAAAACGAAAAAATATTGAAAGCGCTTTAACAACCTGTTACTATTGAATAGTAGCAGGTTTTTTGTTACGCCAAAATACGATACATATTTAAATATTCATCATTTAAGTCTTATGTTTATATCATTGAGACTTCACACACAGGGGGATAATTTACGATGGAAAGAACATTTTTAATGATTAAACCAGATGCAGTTCAACGTAATTTAGTGGGAGAAATTATTTCACGCATTGAGAGAAAAGGTTTAAAACTAGTAGGTGGTAAATTGATGACTGTTCCTCAATCATTAGCTGAAGAACATTATTCAGAACACACGGATAAACCATTCTACGGCAAATTAATTTCATTTATTACTTCTGCACCTGTTTTTGCAATGGTTGTTGAAGGCGAAGATGCCGTTGATGTATCAAGACATATTATAGGTAAAACAAATCCATCTGAAGCAACACCAGGTTCTATTAGAGGCGATCTTGGCTTAACTGTAGGACGAAATGTAATTCATGGCTCAGATTCAGTTGAATCAGCACAACGTGAAATTGCACTATGGTTTAATGAAGACGAATTAAGTAGCTATGCGTATGCGTCACCTAGAGATGCTTGGTTATACGAATAGAAATTTAATACGCATATAATACTGATAAGGGTAGTCTAGATAAATAGGTTGAGGCTTACCTTTTAGATAAATCACAATGAATGACAAAATAGTGAAGCCGTTAATAATACGTTGCCTCACACTTGTCATCCTTTAGAGGGCGAACTAGAATGCATTATGAATACTAGTTCGCTCTCTTTCTATTTATTTAAGATGAAATATCATCATTTCATTTTTCATTCTTTAATTATTGAAATATTCTAATAAATTCAAATTTACTATTGCACACTAGTTATGTTATACGGTTGAATGTGATATGATAACACATATCACAATTTAACGTAGTAAAGGGAAAGGAGCGTATTCTCATGAGATATTTAACGTCAGGAGAATCACATGGTCCTCAATTAACAGTAATTATTGAAGGTGTACCTGCGAATTTAGAAATTAAAGCAGAAGATATTAATACGGAAATGTTTAAGCGTCAAGGTGGCTACGGTAGAGGACGACGTATGCAAATTGAGAAAGATGCTGTAGAAATTGTATCAGGTGTCAGAAATGGTTATACACTTGGCAGTCCAATCACACTTGTTGTCACAAACGATGATTTCACACATTGGAGAAACATTATGGGTGTTGCGCCTATTACAGATGAAGAAAGAGAGAATATGAAACGTACTATTACAAAACCACGTCCTGGACATGCGGATTTAATTGGTGGTATGAAGTACAATCATAGAGATTTAAGAAACGTTTTAGAACGTTCTTCTGCTCGCGAAACAGCAGCGCGTGTTGCAATTGGGGCAGTATCTAAAATACTGTTAGAACAATTAGATATTCATATGTATAGTCGTGTAGTTGAAATTGGCGGTATTAAAGACGAAGGGTTATATGATACTGAAACTTTCAAACAAAATATAGATAAGAATGATGTACGTGTTATCGATGAATCTATCGCACAGAAAATGAGAGATAAGATAGATGCCGCTAAAAAAGAAGGCGATTCAATTGGTGGCGTTGTTCAGGTAATGGTCGAGAATATGCCTGTGGCTGTTGGTAGTTACGTACAATATGATCGTAAATTAGATGGTCGTATTGCTCAAGGTGTTGTTAGTATTAATGCTTTTAAAGGAGTAAGTTTTGGTGAAGGTTTTAAAGCCGCAGAAAAACCAGGAAGCGAAATACAAGATGAAATCTTATATAATAGCGAATCAGGCTTCTACCGTGGTTCTAATCACCTAGGTGGCTTTGAAGGTGGTATGACAAATGGTATGCCAATTATCGTAAATGGCGTTATGAAACCAATCCCAACTTTATACAAACCGCTTAATTCTGTTGATATCAACACTAAAGAAGATTTCAAAGCTACGATTGAACGCTCTGATAGTTGTGCCGTACCTGCAGCAAGTGTAGTTTGTGAACATGTTGTTGCTTTTGAAGTAGCCAAAGCGATTACAGAAGAGTTTCAATCCAACCATATTGATCAATTAAAAGCCCAAATTGAGGAACGAAGACGTCTGAACATTGAATTTTAAATCAATGTAAGTATAGAAACGAGGTATTTTGAATGCAATTACTAACAACGTATCCAAATAATAATTATCCAATTATCGTCGAACATAATGCGTTTGAAACATTATCTGACTATATACTAGACTATGATAAAGTCTTTCTCATCGTTGATGAATTTGTTGATTTTAATTTTAAACATAAGTTCGCTTCACTACTTAACGCATCAAACACTTATAAGATCGTTGTACCTGCCGGTGAGAAAATGAAAACATTTGAGCACTATCAACAAACATTAGAACAATTACTTGAATATAACTTAACGCGCAACACGTGTTTAGTTGCGATAGGTGGCGGTGCTACAGGTGATTTCACTGGATTTCTAGCTTCATCTTTATTAAGAGGTGTTGATTTCATACAAGTACCTACGACGATACTTGCGCATGATTCAAGTGTTGGAGGCAAAGTAGGTATTAATTCTATTCATGGGAAGAATTTAATCGGTGCATTTTATCGACCAAAAGCTGTCATATATGATTTAAACTTTTTAAATACTTTACCCTATGAAGAAATTTTAAGTGGCTATGCTGAAGTTTATAAACATGCTTTATTAACAGGACAAGTCGCTACAGATGATATTGAGAAGCACTTTTCTACTAGAGAAAAGCTAAATTCTCTAAAAGATATGGATCAGTTTATCTTCAAAGGCATTAAGACGAAATTGAACGTCATCGTTAAAGATGAAAAAGAGCATAATATGCGAAAATATTTGAATTTAGGGCATACGTTCGGCCATGCTGTTGAATATAAGACTAAAATACCACATGGTCACGCCATAATGATTGGTATTATCTATCAATTTATTATCGCCAACAGACTATTTGAATCACAATTTGATGTTTCACATTATGCTAATTATTTAAAAACATTATGTTATCCAGTTGAATTGGTTCAACAATTAAACTTTAATGATATGTATCAATATATGTTAACGGATAAAAAGAATAATGGTGAAGGTATTCAAATGGTCTTACTAGAAGAGCTTGGTAAACCACGTGTCTGCCACGTTGAAAAAGACATATTAATTCAAGCATTTGAGGATTTACAATTAGTATTAAAGTAGGTGGATGATAGTATGTCAAATGAACAAATGATCGATATTAAGGGACCACTAGTTGGTGAAATTGAAGTGCCTGGAGATAAATCCATGACGCACAGAGCCATCATGTTAGCTTCTTTAGCAACTGGCCAATCAACGATATTCAAACCGTTATTAGGCGAAGATTGTTTACGTACAATCGAAATATTTAAATTATTGGGTGTTGACATACACATTGCGGATGACAAAATCGTTGTTAATTCACCAGGCTATAATAAATTTAAAACACCACATCAAACTTTATACACAGGTAATTCGGGAACTACGACACGCTTATTAGCAGGTTTGCTAAGTGGTCTCAACCTTAATTGTGTGTTATCTGGTGATGCGTCAATAGGTAAGCGGCCTATGGATAGAGTGATGAAACCACTCAGATTGATGGGTGCTAATATTTCAGGAATAGATGATAACTATACGCCTCTAATTATTGAACCCGCTTCACTAAACGGTATTACCTATGAAATGGGAGTAGCAAGTGCACAAGTTAAAAGTGCGTTATTGTTTGCTAGTTTATTTTCAAATGAAGTTTCTGAAATTACTGAGTTAGATATAAGTCGAAATCATACTGAAACAATGTTTGAACATTATGGCATTCCAATTAGCATTTCTGGTAAGGTAATTACTACGCAGGCAAACGCTATCCAATATATCAAAGCTACAGACTTTAATGTTCCGGGAGATATTTCTTCAGCAGCATTCTTTATTGTAGCAGCACTTATTACGCCTGGAAGCGATATAATAATTCATAATGTTGGCATCAATCCAACTCGTTCAGGTATTATAGATATCGTTGAACAAATGGGAGGGCGTATTGAGTGCTTTAATGTCACGCAAACGTCAGAACCAACTGCATCGATTCGTGTAAAATATACACCTAACTTAAAACCAGTCCATATTGAAGGCGATTTAGTACCGAAAGCGATTGACGAATTACCTATCATTGCACTATTGTGTACACAAGCAACTGGTACAAGTATCATTAAAGATGCAGAAGAATTAAAAGTGAAAGAAACAAATCGAATTGATACAACTGCAGACATGCTTGGATTATTAGGCTTCGAATTACAACCAACTGAAGATGGGTTAATTATTCATCCTTCAGAATTCAAAAAATCAGCAACCGTAGATAGTTTAACTGACCATAGAATTGGGATGATGTTAGCTATAGCTTCATTATTGAGTGATGAACCGCTTAACATCCGACAATTTGATGCTGTAAATGTATCATTCCCTGGTTTCCTTCCTAAATTAAAGCTTTTAGAAAATGAGGGATAAAATAAAATGGAAGATATCTATAAATTAATAGACGATATCAATCTTCAAAAATTAGATCATTTAGATACACGCGTAAATGATGCATTGAGCTCTAATAATGATGATGCATTATTTATTCTTGGTGAAACCTTATATAATTTTGGATTAACACCTCAAGGACTAGAGGTGTTTAGAACTTTATACCATAAGTATCCAGATGAGAGTGAATTACTAATATACTTTATTGAAGGCTTAATGTCAGAGAACCAAACTGATGAAGCGTTAGAATATTTAAGTCAGGTTGCAATATCAACCGAAAAACTAATGTTAGAAGCTGATTTATATCAACAAATTAATATGACTGAAGTTGCTATTGATAAATTAATAGAAGCAAGAGAATTAGAACCTAACGACCCAATCATCCATTTTGCATTAGCTGAATTGTTGTATTTTGATGGTCAATACTTGCGTGCGACTCGTGAATATGAAGTCGTATTAGACACAGGTGAGTACGAAGTAAATGGCATTAATTTGTTTGCTCGCATGGCAGATTGCGCATTACAAAGTGGTAACTATAGTGATGCGATTCATTTATATGATGAAATTAATGAAGATGAAATGACTTCTGAAGATTTCTTCAAAAAAGCCATCGCATATGAAAAAAATGATATCACTCAAGAAGCCATTAAAATCACGAAAAATCTTCTATCTAAAGATCCTGACTTTATACAAGGATACTTCTATTTACAATCACTTTATGAAAATGAAAAAAATTATCCTGATGCAATTGAAACTGGTAAAGAAGGCTTACGCTTAAATCAATTTTATAAAGAATTGATGGTTTCAACAGGAAGTTTAGAAATTGAGCATGGCGATGCTAATGAAGGTGTTGAATTACTCAAACAAGCGCTTGAAGTGGACAACGCTTATCATGAGCCATTATTAATTTTGAGTGATTTATTCCGAAACGAAGAAGATTATGAAGCAATTATTGCATTGTTATCATATGTTGATGAAGATGATTTAGATCCTGTTTTCATGTGGCATTTAGCGCATGCATTTGGTCAAGAAGAACGTGATAAAGAAGCACAACATTTCTTTGAACTTGCTTATCCAACAATGAAAACGCAAAGCGCATTCTTAAGTGACTATTACTATTATTTAATTGAAATCGGTAATAAAGAAAAAGCAATGACACTCTTACAACAATTACTAGAAATGGACCCTAGTAATGAGACTTGGCAAGAAGAAGCCAATCGTCTTGATTATTAATGAAGGTGATTTACTTGAGTCAAACCCTTAATCAGATGAAACAAAGTTATATTGAATATGCTTTGTTTCATTATCATTTTAAATCGCGTATTAGTGTATGGATTTTAAACTATATTAAATCTCATTACGATCTGCTTGAACACGTTCATTTTGTTAATCAAAAAATATCCAATCATAAAACGCTAGAAATGAGTTTAAGTAATGCAGATGCTCCAGCAATTAAGTTGGTTAATAATCATCACATACTCATAAACACAAATGAGATTTTCAATTATATTATATCTCATCATTGTGAATTTGATATTCTGATTCATTTTTCAGACGAACACGCTACCGATTTTAAATTAAATGACTTGATGATTCATCAATTAATGTATTCAACTCAATATATGGCTTATCTAAATACGATTTACAATTTATCTCTTGATTCGACAAGTGTCTACTCACTCATTGAGCACTTGCGCCATAATATTGATTTAAGCCTTCAATTAAATGATCGAGAACAATTCTATCAATTAACTCAAATTTTAGAGGTGCTTGAAAATCGATAAAAGTCATTAAAGGAAATAAAACGAATGCTAACATTTAAACAAATGTGGGAGTTAACGTTATATCGTCAATCCTGCTTAATCTTTTTACTTATTTGTAACTTACTTGGCACGTTATATGGGTTCATTTGGTATGGTGATCAATTAGTTCAAACACCTTGGTATTTCTTACCTTTTATACCTGATAGTCCAATTGCTTCGCTTTTTTTATGTATTGTTATTTTTTGTTTAATTATCAATAAACATGTCCCGTTTATTGAAGCCCTTGCTTTCGTTACTTTATTAAAATATGGGCTATGGGCTGTAATAATGAATATTCTAATGATTCATTTAAATCATAATATAACAATCATGAATATATTTTTAATTTTGAGTCATGGTATTATGGCGATACAAGCAATTTACTTTTATCCTCGCTTAAAAATTAGAATAAGTAGTTTGCTAATTGCGATGGTGTGGGTGTTTCATAATGACTTCATTGATTATGTTTTAAATAAGTATCCGTACTATGACTTTATTGAGCAACATAAAGTTATGGTTGGCTATATCGCGTTTTGGTTAAGTTCATTAGCATTATGCTTATATTATTATTTACAAAAGATAATACCAATTAAATTATTTGATTAAATTAAGGATTCTCAGTAGAATATGGATAAAGGAGAGTGGAATTATTGTCTATAATGTCTTATATAATATATATCGTCATTATTATGCTCATTCCAATGTGGGCACAACACAAAGTAAAATCGAATTATGAAAAATATGCACAAGTGAGATCAACAAGTGGCAAAACTGGCCGTGAGGTAGCTGAAGAAATCCTTCATGCGAATGGCATCTATGATGTTGACGTCGTTAAAGGTGAAGGTTTCCTAACTGACCACTATGATCCTAAAAAGAAAGTTGTTTGTTTATCTCCTGCAAACTTCGATAGACCTTCAGTAGCTGGTACAGCTATTGCTGCACACGAAGTTGGACACGCGATTCAACATCAACAAGGTTATGTATTTTTAAGATTCAGAAGTGCGTTAGTACCATTTGCCAATTTAGGTAGTTCTTTAAGTTACATGATTATCATGTTAGGAATTATCCTTACAGCTATGGGAAGTGCATTTGGATCAACAGCATTATGGATTGGCGCTGGATTAATGTCACTCGCTGTCCTATTCTCGATTGTAACGTTACCTGTTGAGTTCGACGCAAGTTCACGAGCAATGAAACAAATAACTGCTTTGGATATTGTCAATGAAAAAGAATATAAACATGCTAAAAAAGTTCTTTCAGCAGCTGCAATGACGTATGTTGCCGCAACTGCAACAGCTGTCGCAGAATTAGTAAGAATTATTCTTATCGCTAAAGCGAGTGATAATTAATTTAGCTTATAAATATTTAGCATAATACAACATCATTTTTATGCTACTAGTATTAATCGTTCACTAAAGTTGAGTAAGTAATTATAATATGCTTTTCAATCTTAGATAGCGACGTGGGAGTAGGACATTGAATTCGTAAAGAATTCTGTTCTACTCCCAATTTTTTATTTTATAATTCTTGAAAATTTAATTAAAATATAATCCGTTCTTTTCATATTCATAAAATGCATGATTGTTTAATATGATATATACTTATTAAGTATCAATAATAAAGGAGAAAGTGAACACAATGAAATCTATGAAAGAAAT
The DNA here is from genome assembly GCF_017892585.1 of Staphylococcus sp. GDY8P57P. NCBI lineage: Bacteria > Bacillati > Bacillota > Bacilli > Caryophanales > Staphylococcaceae > Staphylococcus > Staphylococcus sp. GDY8P57P. The sequence goes on from NZ_JAESLK010000040.1 coordinate 113,930, forward strand.
GCAAAATGAAGTGGATGCTTACATTGGACAGTTTAAAACTGGTTATTTTTCTCCACTTGCAAATTTAGCACGTTTGACAGAAGAAGTCGGAGAACTTGCTAGAGAAATCAATCATTATCACGGTGAAAAGAAAAAGAAAGACACCGAAGATGAAAATACAATTAAAGCCGAATTAGGAGACAATTTATTTGTTTTACTTTGCTTAGCAAACTCACTCGATATCGACATGACTGAAAGCTTTAATGAAACAATGGAAAAATTCAACACTAGAGATAAAAATCGTTTTGAACGAAAATAATCATTTTTAAAAAGGAGGATAGTGTAACATGAAAATAGGTATTACATGTTATCCATCAATGGGCGGTTCTGGTATCATCGCTACTGAGTTAGGCATTAAAATGGCTGAGAGAGGTCATGAAGTACATTTTATAACGTCGAATATTCCTTTTAGAATCCGCAAACCTTTACCTAATATTACGTTTCATCAAGTTGAAGTAAATCAGTATGCCGTCTTTCAATATCCTCCATATGATATCACTTTGAGTACTAAAATTTCCGAAGTGATAAAAGAATATGATTTAGATGTATTGCACATGCACTATGCCGTGCCTCATGCTGTTTGTGGCATTCTAGCACGTCAAATGTCTGGTAAAGATATTAAAATAATGACGACGTTACACGGCACAGATATTACCGTATTAGGTTACGATCACTCACTTAAAGGTGCTATCAAATTCGGAATTGAGCAAAGTGATATTGTTACAAGCGTGAGTCATTCATTAGCACGTCAAACAAAGTCCATCATTGAAACTGAGAAAGAAATTATCCCTATTTATAATTTTGTTCGTGAAAATGAATTTCCAACACATCATGATGAAAAACTTAAAGAAGTCTATGGCATCAAACCAAATGAAAAGGTACTGATTCACGTATCTAATTTCAGAAAAGTAAAACGTATTGATACTATTTTAGAAACGTTTGCGAAAGTTCATCATCATATACCAAGTAAACTCATTTTATTAGGAGACGGTCCAGAATTATTAGATATGCGAAAGTTAGCACGTCAATTAGATATCGAAAATGATGTGTTATTTTTAGGTAAACAAGATCAAGTAAGTGAATTCTATCAAATGTCTGATTTAGTGCTTCTATTAAGTGAAAAAGAGAGCTTTGGATTAACATTACTAGAAGCAATGAAGACAGGTGTTGTGCCTATCGGTTCTAATGCAGGTGGTATAAAAGAGGTTATCAAACATAATGAAACAGGTTATATCGTAGATATTGGTGATAGCACTAGCGCAAGTGATTATGCCATACAACTTCTTACTAACCCTGATTTATACCAACACATGCAAACTGCTATGTTAAATGACATAGAAGAACGCTTTGGTTCAGAATTAATTACAGATCAATACGAACACTACTATAGAAAAATGTTAAATCAAAAAGAGGATTAGTATGGGAACAAAACTATTTACTCAAGCAAAACCCATTTTAGAAAAAATAGAACACCATGGCTTTGAAGCATACTTCGTCGGAGGGTCTGTGCGTGATTATTTAATGGATAGACCTATCCATGATATCGATATTACAACTAGCGCAACACCAGATGAAATAGAATCGATCTTTGATAAAACAATCCCAATCGGAAAAGAGCACGGAACGATTAATGTCGTGTACGAAGGAACGAATTACGAAGTGACAACTTTTAGAGCTGAATCAGATTATGTTGATCATCGCAGACCTAATGAAGTGTATTTTGTACGTGATTTAAAAGAAGATTTACAACGTCGTGACTTTACAATTAATGCTATTGCTATGGATAAAGATTTTAAAATTTATGACTATTTTGATGGTCAAACGGCATTACAGCAACGGATTATAACTACTGTTGGTATACCACACGAGCGTTTCGATGAAGATGCTTTACGCATTTTGAGAGGCGTACGCTTTCAATCACAATTAAATTTCACAATCTCACATCATACGTTTGAGGCAATGCAACATCATATTGCAGATATCGAATTTTTATCTATAGAACGTATCGTTGTAGAACTTAAGAAATTAATACAAGGTCAAAATGTTAGTGAAAGCTACACAACTTTATTGACATTGAACTTCTTTAATTATGTACCATTTTTTAAAGATCTGGATATGAAAGCAACAAGGATTAATGCACCGATAAGCTTTGAATTATGGCTAGCAATTTTGAAGACCATTGAGCAATCAGACACGCCACTTTCAAGCTTGAAAATAAGCAATAAAGAAAAAGCTAAAATTAATCAATATCATAAACTATTATTAGAGATGCCAAAAATCTCAACTAAAAATCAATTACAGTTATTTGTATATGATTATGGCGCAAGTAATATTTTGGACATCATTGACATAATTCCTTTACTTAAAGAAAATAATATTAAAGTAGCGTCACCTCTAATCTTTAATTATCAATCAATTAAAGAAATTAATCATCAATTACCAATTAAAAGTCGTAAAGCGCTTAATATCAATGGTGGCGATATACTCAAAGTTGTGTCTAAAAAAAGTGGTCCTTGGTTAAAAGAGGTGTTACGACAAATCGAAAGTGAAGTTGTTACACATAAAGTTTCAAATTCTAAAGATGAATTATTGAAGTGGGTGAAAGAGAATGTCAAAATATAGTCAAGATGTTATTCGTATACTATATAAGCATCAATCTGAATATATTTCAGGACAATATATTGCTGATCAATTAAATATTTCAAGAGCAGCTGTAAAAAAAGTCATCGATCAACTAAAAAAAGATGGGTGTAAAATAGACTCCATCAATCATAAAGGCCATCAATTAAATGAACTACCAGATTGTTGGTATCAAGGTATCGTAGCTTATATTTTAAAAGATTCGCAATTAGCCTCAGAAATAAAGGTATTCGAGAGTGTTGCGTCAACTCAAACGATTGCTAAGCAAGAATTAGTTGGCAATAGTGCATCAATGATTATTTTAAGTGATGAACAAACACAAGGACGTGGGCGATTTAATCGTAATTGGGCATCTTCAAAAGGTAAAGGTTTATGGATGTCATTAGTATTACGTCCTAATGTACCTTTTTCAATGATTCCAAAATTCAATTTGTTTGCTGCTTTAGGAATTAAAGATGCTATACAGTCATTTACAAATGACAAAGTAGAAATTAAATGGCCGAATGATATTTATATCGCTGACAAAAAAGTATGCGGTTTTTTGACTGAGATGATAGCAAATTATGATTCAATTGACGCAATCATTTGTGGTATTGGCATCAATTTAAACCATGAAGATAGTGATTTCTCTGATGAGATTAAACATAGCGCGACAAGTGTCGGTTTACATAGTGATACTAAAATCAATCGATATACATTTTTAGAAGCGCTCATTTCATCAATTGAAAAACGTTATACTCAATTTTTAACTCAACCATTTGCAGAAATTAGAAATGAGTATATTCAAGCTTCTAATATTTGGCAACGCCAATTACGTTTTACTGAGAATAACACACAATTTATTGGTGAAGCGATTGATATTGATCGTGATGGTTTCTTAATTGTAAAAGATGAGAATAATGAAGTTAGACGCCTTATTAGTGCGGATATAGATATATAAAGCGTATGACAAGAAGATAAGGAGAGTTAGTTATGGGACACACAAGTTATGCAGTTGTCGACTTAGAAACAACTGGCAATCAACTTGATTATGATGAAATTATACAAATTGGTATAACCTTTGTAAGTAATAATAAAATATCTGGGACTTATCATTCTATGATTCGTACTGATTTGGAAATTCCACCATTCATCCAAGCATTGACCTCAATTGAAGATACAATGTTAGAACAAGCCCCTTATTTTCATGAAATCGCAAAAGATATTTATCAACAACTAAAAGATTGTGTATTTGTGGCGCATAATGTAGATTTTGACTTGAATTTTATTAAGAAGGCTTTTAAAAATTGTAATATACATTTCGAACCTAAAAAAGTCATCGATACATTAGAGTTATTTAAAATTGCTTATCCAACAGATAAAAGTTATCAACTTAGTGAATTAGCGGAGTCTCATGATATACCTTTAGATAATGCACATAGAGCTGATGAGGATGCTACAACTACTGCATTATTAATGATTAAAGCCTTTCAGAAATTCGAACAACTTCCAATAGATACGTTAAAACAACTCTATTATTTAAGTAAAAATTTAAAATATGATTTATATAATATCTTGTTTGAAATGGTTCGTCAGCATCCATCATTACCTTTAGATAATACGCTTGGACAATTTGAACAAATTATTTATAAAAAGCAAGTGGATTTAAAAGCACCAAAAACTAAATTTAATGGATCACTTAAAGATCTGTATCGTGATGCAGTTAAAGCACTCAATCTTACATATCGTCCTCAACAATTATATTTATCTGAAATTATATTAGAACAATTGATGCACAACGATAAAGCAATGATAGAAGCACCTTTAGGTAGTGGGAAGTCATTAGCATATCTATTAGCAGCGCTAATGTATAATATTGAAACAGGACGTCATGTCATGATTTCAACCAATACTAAATTATTACAGAATCAGCTTTTATTAAAAGACATACCTAGTTTAAATCAAGCGCTAAATTTTAAAATTAATGCAACACTTATTAAAAGTAAAACAGAATATATTTCACTTGGTCTAATTAGTCAAATATTAAAAGATGAAACTACTAACTATGAAGTTAATATTTTAAAAATGCAATTATTGACATGGATTATCGAAACTGAAACAGGGGATATTCAAGATTTAAATCTTAAAGGTGGTCAAAAAATGTATTTTGACCAAAAAGTTGAAACCTATGTGCCCGTTAGACATGATATTCATTATTACAATTACATCAAACGAAATGCACAACACATCCAAATCGGCATCACTAATCATGCGCATCTTATACATTCAGATCAAGAGAACTCAATATACCAACTGTTCGATGATTGTATCATTGATGAGGCCCATCGCTTGCCTGATTATGCATTAAATCAAGTTACAAATGAACTTGATTACTCAGATTTAAAATATCAACTTGGCTTAATAGGGAAGAATGAAAATGAAAAATTGTTGAAAGCAATCGATCATCTTGAACAACAACGTATATTAGAACGTTTAGATATTGCACCAATTGATGTATTTGGACTGAAGATGAACATCTCAGAAATACACGATTTAAATGAGCGTTTATTCAATCATATATTTGAAATCATTCAAAATTCGGACGTTCACGATGATGACATTCATCGACACCACTATGTATTTGAATTTGATTCAACACAGATTCTTAAAGATTTACATTTAATTGTTGATAAAATAAATAAAACATTAGAAATATTTAATGGCATGACGCATAAAACAATTAAGACGTTACGTAAACAACTGCTATATATTAACGATACTTATCGAAACATAGAACAAAGCCTTAAAGATCATCATACAGCTTATTTATCTATTAGAAATTTGACTCAGAAATCAACAATTAAATTAATTGTTAAAGATTACGCTGTCCGAGATATTCTTACAACACGTGTCTTAGATAAATTTAACTCTTTAACCTTTATTTCAGGGACATTAACTTTTAATCATAAGTTCGATGCCTTCAAAAATTGGTTCAAAGAGGATGTGCAATTTAACACTTATCAAGTTCCATCGACATTATCAAATCGTATGAATACGAATGTGTATATTCCTAGCGATGTTAGTGCTTATAACTTCAAAAATATCGATGATTATGTAGCATCTATTGTCGTTTATATACAGGAATATGTTACAATCACGCAGTCGAAATGTTTAGTATTATTTACAAGTTATCGCATGATGCATATGGTTCAAGAGTTATTAAATGAACTACCTGCATTTGAGGACTATGTTGTACTCACACAGCAGCAAAATCAAAATTATAAAATCGTTCAACAATTTAATAGTTTCGATAGAACGATATTGCTTGGTACGTCGACCTTTTTTGAAGGCTTTGATTATCAATCAAATGGTATTAAATGTGTCATGATTGCCAAACTACCATTTATGAATAAATATAATACAAAACATTGGCTCATGGATTCAGAGTTTGAGTCTACCTTTAAAGACTATGTATTACCTGATGCAGTTACACGTTTTAGACAGGGACTCGGTCGATTAATTCGAAATGAGGATGATCAAGGACTTATTGTTTCATTTGATGACCGTTTAATTAGTAGTAACTATAAGAACTTTTTTGCTCAAACGCTAGAAAATTATAAACAGAAAAAAGGGGATATCAAACAGTTTGGTAAACTCATTAAAAAAATCCAGCAAAATATTGATAAGAAACAATAATTAATAGGATTAAACGATTAAACAACATCGTCACATGCTAGAACTTCACAATTTATTTTGTTAAAATAAATAAGTATTGACTATATAGAATGACAATTAGGAGATTGGTTATGAAAACAACGATTAAACAAGCTAAACAACACCTTAACCAAGAAGTGACTATTGGTGCTTGGTTAACGAATAAACGTTCAAGTGGCAAGATTGCCTTTTTACAATTACGTGATGGTAGTGGCTTCATGCAAGGCGTGGTAGTTAAATCAGAAGTGGATGAAGAAACTTTCCAACTTGCAAAAGAAATCACACAAGAATCATCACTTTATGTGACTGGAGTTATTACTGAAGATAACCGCTCAGATTTAGGATATGAAATGCAAGTGAAATCAATCGAAGTTATACACGAAGCACATGATTATCCAATTACACCTAAAAATCACGGTACTGAATTTTTAATGGATCACCGTCATTTATGGTTACGTTCTAAAAAACAACATGCTGTTATGAAAATTAGAAATGAAATTATTAGAGCAACATATGAATTCTTCAATGAGAATGGATTTACTAAGATTGATCCACCAATTTTAACAGCAAGTGCGCCAGAGGGCACAAGTGAACTATTCCATACGAAATACTTTGATGAAGATGCTTTCCTCTCTCAAAGTGGCCAATTATATATGGAAGCAGCTGCAATGGCTCATGGTCGCGTATTCTCATTTGGTCCAACTTTTAGAGCAGAGAAATCTAAAACAAGACGCCATTTAATTGAATTTTGGATGATTGAACCAGAAATGGCATTTACTAATCATGCTGAAAGTTTAGAAGTACAAGAACAATACGTAACACATGTCGTTCAATCTGTACTTAAAAATTGTCAATTAGACCTTAAAGCATTGGATAGAGATACGAGTAAACTTGAAAAGGTATCAACACCATTCCCAAGAATTTCGTATGATGACGCAATTAAATTCTTAAAAGAAGAAGGTTTCGACGATATCGAGTGGGGCGAAGATTTTGGTGCACCACATGAAACTGCAATTGCAAATCATTATGATTTACCTGTATTTATTACAAATTATCCAACTAAAATTAAGCCATTCTATATGCAACCAAATCCAGATAATGAAGACACTGTACTCTGTGCTGATTTAATTGCACCAGAGGGTTATGGTGAAATCATCGGCGGTTCTGAACGTATTAATGATTTAGAATTATTAGAACAACGTATTGATGAACATCAATTGGACGCGGAAAGTTACAATTATTATTTAGATTTACGTCGTTATGGTAGTGTGCCACATAGTGGATTTGGATTGGGCTTAGAAAGAACAGTTGCTTGGATTTCAGGTGTAGAACACGTAAGAGAAACTGCACCATTCCCACGATTATTAAATCGTTTATATCCATAGGTTTTATGATTACTTTTCATACACAGTTATTTACTCGTCCAGTCAGCAGTTTGACTGGACGCTTTTTCAACTTTAAAGAGGGAGGAATATCAATTTGAATAAATTTCAACTTAAAAAACGTCCTGTTGTCATTAGAAGAGAATTATTTGATCATTATAGTGAATTAGGACTATCTGAAAAAGATTTAATCATTTTAATTAAATTGATTTACGCCTCTGAATCATCAAATAAGCAACCATCCGTCGATGAATTAAAATTAGGGTCAGACATGGAGCCAAGGGAAATTACTAGTATTATTCAACATTTAATTCAAAAAGATTTGTTACAACTTCAAGTGAAGAAGGATGAAGAAGGTAAATTTACTGAATATATGGATTTGGATGGCTTTTTTGAGAAATTAAGTACTATTTTATCTCAGGAACAAACAAATCAAAAAACGAATCAAACGCAACAAAATTTCAAAGATTTGTTTCAATACATTGAAACTTTGTTTGCTAGACCTATTTCTCCTTATGAAATCGAAACGCTTAATCAATGGATTGATGTAGACCAACATGATTTTGCTTTAATACGAGCTGCATTAGATGAAGCATATAGCCATGACAAGCTTAGCTTTAAATATGTTGACCGTATTTTATTGAACTGGAAAAGGAACAACGTAACGACGACTGAAGAATCTAAGAAAATTAGAGAACAATTTAACAAACCAACTATGACACATACGGTTAAACATATACCAAAGTTTGATTGGTTAAATGGGGAGAAATTAGATGATAAGTAAAAAGAAAGCACTTGAAATGATAGACGTCATAGCTGAAATGTTTCCAGATGCAGAATGTGAACTTAAACATGATAATGCTTTTGAATTAACGATTGCGGTATTATTATCTGCACAGTGTACAGACAACTTAGTGAATAAGGTGACACGTACACTTTTTCAGAAATATAAAACGCCTCAAGATTATTTAAACGTTGATATCGAAGAATTACAAAATGACATACGTTCCATTGGTTTGTATCGTAATAAAGCTAAAAACATACAAAAGCTATGTCAGTCACTTATCGACCAATTTAATGGTGACATTCCTAATACGCATAAAGCGCTAGAAAGTTTAGCGGGTGTTGGACGCAAAACAGCAAATGTTGTAATGAGCGTAGCATTTGACGAACCTTCATTAGCAGTTGATACACATGTTGAGCGTGTTTCTAAGCGACTTGGTATCAATAGATGGAAAGATAATGTTACACAAGTGGAAGAGCGATTATGCAGTATTATTCCTAGGGAAAGATGGAGTAAAAGTCATCACCAACTTATTTTCTTTGGTCGTTATCATTGCTTAGCTAGAAAGCCTAAGTGTGACATTTGTCCTTTACTAGATGATTGTAGAGAAGGGCAAAAACGTATGAAAGCACAAACAAAATAATAATTTAGGAAGCTTGATTAAATGATTAATAAACAGGATTTTATAGAAATTGAAGAACAACTTGATGAATTTGCTAATCAGCGCAGATTAAACTCAAATGAAGCTAAAAAGGTTATTGATAAATATTTTGACTTAATCATTCAATTCTTTAAAGAGATAAATGAAATTGAGACGATTGATTTCAAATTATTAGATCAATATCCAGTGGTACCTATGAACTTTGAGGAACGCTATCAGTATATGTTAGCTAGAAAGTATCATTTTATGGGCTATAGTCAAATGAAGACGCTAAAAAGTGAGTTAATTAAAATGAATGCTTCGTATCAAATTAGAAGGAAGCGTTAGGACTAAAATTAAGATAATAGCCGTTGAGATTGAGACGTTATTTTTAGATATGGGTCACACAACAATAGGGTTACAGTTTAATGATTTCAATTTCTTGCAATACGCTCTTCTGAAAAGGCCCTTAAAATAAACGCTTCTCAGTTCTAGTCATTCTTGCGGCCGGGGCCCCAACAAAAAGCATTTCATTAAGAAATTTTACAAGCAAAATAAGTTAGGCAAGCAATCCAACAATACTAATTATTATAAATAAAGAAGCCAGTAAATGAATTTATCAAAACTCATTTACTGGCTATTTTACTAGGAATGATGTCCCAGTCTTTCATTTAAATATTTAACACTTCAAAAACACTATGAAGCTTTTTTAAAGTCGAAAATACTATTTAAATTAAAAATGTTTGAAAGGGTACTTCCGAAACTATTTGAACTTTGTGTTGATGAATTGTTATTCGTATTTCCTGAATTAGTATTGCTACTATTGTTACTATTACTACTATTTGAACTGTTAGAGTTAGTTGATGTACTTGAGCCACTGCTTCCGTTTACTTCACGATTAGTTGTGTTGTTATCAGGATGACCACTAACTGATAAATTATCAGGACTAGAACCGATAACTGAATCTGGTTTTTCAAAGTCACCATCATTACTAGAAGATATATCTGACATCACATCTTCATATAAGAATTGTGGATATTCTTGTTCTGTGTGACCTAAGAATGAGTTAACGCCACCTTCTTTAATTTCACTGAAGCCCATCCAGATAGACATCGTGTATTTAGGTGTAAAGCCATTAATCCAAACGTCTTTTGCAGCGTTATCAGGTAGGTTATATTGTTGGTTAATTTCAGTACCATAAGTACTTGTACCAGTTTTAGCACCCATTGTAACGCCTGAAACGCCATGTCCATAAGCTGAACCATAGGCTTTAAATGTACCTGTGAGCATTTCAGCTAACATGTAAGCTGTGTAGTCTTCCATCGCTTTATGACTCGTATGATCAAACTCAATTGTATCATCGTCAGCTGTTACAACTTTCTGAATCGAATGCGCATTATTATAAGTACCACCATTAGCAATTGCTGCAAATGCAGATGCTAATTGAGTAGGTGAGAACTCAGAAGCGCCACCACCAAGTACTTCAGAAGGACCAATATCACTTTGATAATCTAATCCAACTTTTGATGCAAATTTCTTAACTGCATTGTCACCAGCTTGTGCATTCACTTGTTGCCAAGTTTTAAGTGCTGGGATATTGAAACTTTGTCTTAATGCATCATACGCAGTTACAGTACCATGACCACTTCCATCATAGTTCTGGAATGTACCGCCATCAATTGAATAACTAGATTCATCTTGAATTGCATGATTTGTAGCCCATTGCATATTTTCGATTGCTGGACCATAAGATAAGAATGGTTTCAATGATGAACCAGTTAAGTGTGCATCTGTTGCAGCATTATTATCTACAACGTCTTTGAAGTTACGTCCTCCAGAGATTGCAACTAGACCACCCGTTTTACTATCAAGAATTGTTGAACCAACTCGTTGGTCATCATTTTTGTAGTAATTACCATTATCTATACGATTTTGTAATGTTTGTTGAACATCTTTATCCATATTAGTGTAAATTTTGATTCCACTTTGAAGAACATCAGCCAAGTTTTTATCCTTGAATTCTTTGTTGTTCATCAATTCAGATTTAACAAAGTTTACATATGAATCGTATTCTGAATCAGAATCATCTGTGCCAATTTGACGTTCCTTAGCTGTACGATCTACTAAATTCGCTTTTAAGTTGATTTTCTTAGCATCATTATATTCTTTATCAGAAATTCTATTATGATAATGCATTAAGTAAAGTACAGTGTTCTTACGATTTTCTGCCTGTTTAGGATTATCGTAAATGTTATAAAGGTTAGGCACCTGTGGTAAACCTGCTAAATATGCTTCTTCAGCAAGATTTAAATCTTTCAAATCTTTATTAAAGTAATATTTAGCTGCAGCTTTAACACCATATACACCGTCTGAGTAATAAATTTTATTTAAGTACATTTCAAAAATTTCATCTTTACTGTACTCTTGCTCTAGACGATAAGATAGGTAAGCTTCTTGGGCTTTACGTCCGATAGATTTCTCTTCACTTAGAAATGCTCGCTTAACTACTTGTTGCGTTAAGGTAGATGCACCTTGTGAACCAAATCCACCAGTTAAGTTTTTACCAATAGCACCAAATAAACGTTTATAGTCAATTGCACCATGTTCATAGAATCGATTATCTTCAGTTGCTAGCACGGCATTTCTCATATTTTTAGGAACATCTTTTAATTCAACATGTTCTCGTCTTGCGCCGTTATCTAATTTTTTAACCAAGTCACCATTTTTGTCGTAAATTTCTGCCGGTTTAGGATCTTGTAATTTAGATTCGGTAAATGCAGGTGCTTTCCATGCATAGTACGCAAATAATAAAATGCCTAGTAGAACTAAAACGATAAAGGCGATTAATAAAAAGCCAATAATCTTAATAATCGTTCTTTTCACATTCTTATTCTTTTTTGCTTTGGACTTCCCATTTTTACCATTTTTAGGTTGAGAAGATCCTTTATTTTCCGTCATACGCGGTCCTCACTTTCATCTAATATCAACTTATCAACTGCATTGAGGTAATTTAATCTTGGTTGATACTGATAAGGAATATAGTAACTATTTTTTCTTATTTCTTCAACTGTTATTGATTTTTTTATTTCATTTTTATATCTTTCCCAAAATTTTTGGAATTTGGAAAATGGCAATAGATATACTTCATCAAGTATTTTAAATCTTATAATTAAAAATACAATTCCTTTTTGAAGAAATGCTTTTTTCATATGTTCTACTTGATGATCATGAATATTATTCAAAGGAAAAGAAGTTTTATTCTTAGTCTCCTTTGCTTCAAAATCAATATAATGACCATTATACACGCCATTATAATCCGTAGTTGAAGGTGTACGAAAGTAAGCTTCATTAATAACTGCTTTACTTCGTTTCGGATAATGAACATTAACGATTTGAACCGGTGTCGGCTTTTTATGTATAACCGCTTTGCCATGGTTTAAATAGTAATCGTTAGAACGTTCAATATCTTTTTCAAGAGTCATACCACGGCCACCATATTCTATATTACTAGAATTCGATTTGCCATTTCTTCCGACCTTAGTCGTATTTCCCTTAAAAGGTTTGCCATTAGGGTAATTCATTAGATTCACCACACAAGTTTGAATACATTTAATAGTGGATATGTAACACTAATACCAACCAATTCTAAATGGTATCCTTAAGTGATTACGGATTGTAATTTCAAACTAGGATAGATAATAATGAAGCATAAACAAATAAGCACTTATACTTATGAGTGACTTTCATTATTAATCTTCTTCATTTTAACGTTATTTATCTGGTAAAACAATATTTCAATGTATTTATCCTATTAATGAAGCTATCAGTTAAATGACGGTCGGATTAAATTATGATAAATTAAATTGGATATAAGGAGGGCGTCTTCATGGATACGAAAACAATAAATGACTTACTTAATGAACTACAAACAATTGAAGAACGCTTTAATAACGTGAAAGTGTCACAAAATGATTATGATTTTTACAATGTGGTTTATCCATACACACAAATGATAGATGCTAAATTAGAAAGCCTAATCAAATTAAAACCACAGATTATTCAACTAAGTTATATGAACGCCAACAAATTTGATTTACTTATCAAGTCTTATAAAGAATTATCTGTCGACTGCCATTTTCATAGAACGAGTAAAAAGTTGTTCACTGAAAAGGTAAAAGCAGTCAATTACGATTTAAATTATATTTATCAAACTATTGAAGGGTGATGTCGCACAAATGAAAACTGTGTATGTTACAGGATATAAATCATTTGAGTTAAATATATTTAAAGATGATGCACCTGAAGTCTATTATTTAAAAGCATTTCTCAAGCACAAATTACTTCAATATATTGATGAAGGTCTTGAATGGGTCCTCATCCAAGGTCAACTTGGTATTGAATTATGGACTGCTGAGGTTGTTATCGATTTACGTTCTGATTATCCAGAATTGAAATTAGGCATTATAACACCATTTTACGGACATACGTCGAAGTGGAATGAACAAAATCAAATGAAGTATAATAAGATTGCGCAAGAAGCTGATTTTATGGAAAGTGTTCATCATTCAGAATATGAGGGGCCGTATCAGTTCAAACAAACAGATCAATTTATGCTAGATCACTCTGATATGTCTTTACTTATATATGATGATGAGCAAGAAGGAAGCCCGAAATTCTTTAAAAGGATGTTAGTTGATTTTATAGATAAAACAAACTATACTTGTGATATTGTGGCATTTGATGAACTCACTGATTTTATAAATGACATGCAGTGGGAGCAAGATCAAAGTTTCGAATGAGGTGGAAAAAATGGCAGATGTTTCTTTAAAGCTTTCAGCAAAAGATATCTATGAAAAAGATTTCGAAAAAACTATGGCCCGTGGTTATCGTCGTGAGGAAGTAGATGCTTTCCTAGATGATATCATTACAGACTATCAAAAAATGGCTGATATGAATAATGAAGTTGTAAAATTGTCTGAAGAAAATAACAAACTAAAAAAAGAAGTTGAAGAATTAAGACTACGAGTGGCAACATCAAGACCTTCTGACAATAAATCATTTTCTTCAAACAACGCTAATTCATCAAACAATAATGTTGATATTTTAAAACGAATTTCTAACTTAGAAAAAGCTGTATTTGGAAAGTAATGTAAGCGTCTTTAGATTTAATGAATGTAATAATAGGTAACTATTGTGTAGTGTCATTTTCACTAAACAATAGTAAATCTACAAAAATATCTGTAATAGTATAGATAATTATGATATAATCGCAAAAGTGATATTTTGGGTAATCGCTATAGCAATATAGAGGAAAGTCCATGCTCACACAATCTGAGATGATTGTAGTGTTCGTGCTTGATGAAACAATAAATCAAGGCATTAATTTGACGGCAACGAAATAACCTAAGTCTAATGATACGGTTAAATTAGTTTGAAAGTGCCACAGTGACGTAGCCTTCTTAGAAATAAGAAGGGTGGAACGCGGTAAACCCCTCGAGTGAGCAATCCAAATTTGGTAGGAGCACTTGTTTAGCGGAATTCAACGTATAAACGAGACGTCTTTATCGAAATATAAAGATATGTAGACAGATGGTTACCACCGACGTACCAGTACAACTAGTGTACGATATGAGTACAACGGTACAGAACATGGCTTACAGAAATATCATGAACTAGTTTAGCTCTCCCATTGATTGGAGAGCTTTTATTTTTTTCTAATCATACATAAGATTTTAAATATTTGTTAACATATAAATGTAATTATAAAAAAGGAGATCACGTCATGTTCCAATTATTAGCAGTTTGTCCTATGGGATTAGAGGCTGTTGTTGCCAAAGAAATTCAAGAACTCGGATATGAAACACAAGTTGAAAATGGGCGCATCTTTTTCGAAGGTGATGCTAAAGCGATTGTAAAATGTAATTTATGGTTGCGTACAGCTGATCGTATTAAAATCGTAGTTGGCCGCTTCAATGCCAAAACATTTGATGAACTTTTTGAGAAGACGAAATCATTACCTTGGGAAGACATTATTGATAAAGAAGGCCAATTTCCTGTTCAAGGTAGAAGTGTTAAATCTACACTTTATAGCGTGCCAGACTGCCAAGCAATTACAAAAAAAGCAATTGTGGAACGCTTAAAGAAAGCATACGATGAAAAAGGTTGGTTAAACGAAAGTGGCGCGAAATATCCTGTTGAAGTAGCTATTTTAAAAGATAACGTCTTACTAACCATTGATACATCAGGCTCTGGTTTGAATCGACGTGGCTACCGAATTGCTCAAGGGGAAGCACCGATTAAAGAAACATTGGCTGCAAGTTTAGTTCGATTAGCAAATTGGAAAGGAGATACACCTTTCATTGATCCATTCTGTGGTTCAGGTACCATTGCGATAGAAGCTTGTTTAATTGCTCAAAATATCGCACCTGGATTCAATCGTGATTTCGTTTCTGAAGAATGGAATATTATGCCACCTAATATATACGATGAAATGAGAGACGAAGCTGATCAGCAAGCAGATTATGATAAAGATATTCAAGTATTTGCATCCGATATAGATCCTGAAATGGTTGAAATTGCTAAACGTAATGCTGAAGAAGTCGGCTTAGCAGATATTATTCAATTTAGCGTGAAAGATGTTAATACATTAACGATTGATACGGATAACCCTGTTGCTTTAGTTGGGAACCCTCCGTATGGCGAACGTATTGGGGATAGAGAAGAAGTTGAAGAAATGTATCGTTATATTGGTAAGTTGATGAATCAACATGCACATCTATCAACCTACATTCTTACTAGCAACAAAGAATTCGAATTCTTAGTTAATCGAAAAGCGACTAAGAGAAGAAAATTATTCAATGGTTATATTGAATGTACGTATTATCAATATTGGGGTAAAAAACCAACTAAGATATAATTTTTATTAAATTTGTAAATTTTTCTTGATGTATCTAATAATATTTAATTAATTTAATCAATTCATTAGCGCTCTTATTATTACTGATGTAAAGTGATAGTAAGAGTGTTAAATTTAGATACAATTACATATATTTTTATACATCATAGTTAGGAGAGAAATCATATGCAAACAGTTTTAATTATTGGCGCAAACGGTAAGGTCTCTATCGAGGCTACTAAAATATTTTTAGAGGATTCAAATTTTAATGTTGATTTATTTTTAAGAAATGCACATCGAATTCCAGATTATGCATCAAATCGAGTGACAGTATATGAAGGCGATGCAAAAAATGCGGAAGATTTAGAACAGGCATTAGATAAAGTTGATGTTGTCTTTGCGAGCCTATCTGGTTCATTAGATGTTGAAGCACAAGCGATTGTAGATGCAATGTCTAAAAAAGATGTAAAACGTCTAATCTTTGTAGCTGCCCCTGGGATTTATGATGAATTACCGCCTAAATTTAATGCATTTAATCAATCTCAATTTGGAGAAAAATTAACTAAATATCGTAAAGCCGCAGACATTATTGAAGCGTCAACACTAGATTATACAATTATACGTCCTGCTTGGCTTACATTTAAGAATGAAACAGATTACGAAGTTACTTCAAAAGACGCTCAATTTAAAGGAACAGAAGTTTCACGTCGAAGTGTTGCAAGTTTAGCTGTCCGCATTGCTAAAAACCCAGAACTGTACTCAAAAGAAAATATTGGTGTTAATAAACCTAACACTGATGGAGATAAACCTGCTTGGTTTAATTAACAATTCTTTATATTTGTTTCAAACTAGTGTTGTGATAAAATTTAATAAATAGGTAGCTTGGCAGAATTGATATTGTAATGCCGTTCATTCAATTCTATAGAATACTACCATTTTTAAAATAGCCTGTTACATTTAGTATGTCTCAGGCTCTTACTTTTTTATTAGAATGTTTGAAATAAAGGGGACTTAGCATGGCTAATAATGAACAACTGGATATTTTATATAAATTAAAAAAGGAAGTTGAAAAATCTAAAAACTCAACTTTAGTACATACCATTAATCAAGTCATTAAAAAAGTATATTTAAATCAATATACTGCTTCTTTTGTAGGACACTTTTCAGCGGGTAAATCAACTTTAATCAACTTATTATTAGAACAAGATATTCTTCCAAGTTCACCAGTACCAACAACAAGTAATACAGCAATTGTATCTGTTTCAGATAAACAAGGTATTATAGCTAATTTAGAAAATCAACAATATTCTAAATTAAAAACTTATGATGAAGTTAAAAAAATGAACCGTTTAAATGTAGATGTAGAATCTGTTGAGATTAATTTTCCATCTACAAAATTTAAAAATGGCTTCACTTTGCAAGATACACCTGGCGTAGATTCAAACGTTGCTACACATCAATCCACTACTGAACAATTCATGTACACAAGTAATATTCTATTCTATACAGTAGATTATAATCATGTACATTCAGCCTTAAATTTTCAATTTATTAAACGAATGAATGATGTAGGGATTCCTGTCATCTTTATCATTAATCAAATTGATAAACATAATGAAGATGAAATTACTTTTGAAACTTTTAAAGAGAGAGTCAATAAGTCAATTGAGGATTGGGAGATTAATCTAACAGATATCTTTTATGTGTCTAAATTCGATCACCCTGAAAATGAACTATCACGCCTCTCTCAGTATTTAATAGAGAAAGATAATAATAGAGAAGCTATTGAAGATTATGTCAATCGTACAGTGAAATTCATTACAGAAGCACAATTAGGATATATTCAAAATGAGCGACAAGATATATTGGAACAACTTAACATTAATGAAGATGAATTTGAACAAGCTTATGCCAAGTTTCAACAAAATCAAGCTGTTAGCGAAGAAGCTAGACTTTTGAATAATCCTGATCAATTATTAAGCTTTTTAAAACAAAAGCGTAAAGATGTATTAGATAACGCATATATAATGACGCATGACATGCGTGAAGAAATTAGACAATACCTTGAAAGTATGAGTGACGATTTTAAAGTTGGAGGCTTCTTAAATAAAAAGAAGAAAAAGCAAGAAGAACAAGAAGCGCGGCTACAAAATGTTGTAACTAAATTACAAGATAAGATGAATCAACAAATTCGACAACCACTAAGAGAGGATATGTCGTTCTTAACTCGCTTTATTAATAATTCCGAGGTGAATCATGACATTCTAAATCAGCATTATGATATTGATTCAAGTTTAATTTCAAATTTATATCAACCTCAAACGAGTATAAGTAATACGTATGTACTTACTTTCAGTGATGACGTGCTAAAAGCAATCAGAAATGATGTAGAAAAACAATCTAATCCATTGTTTGATAAAGCAATTAAGTATACACAAGCGCAAGATTTAACTGAGGAGACGACTGATGACTTACAAATTTACGAGCATTATCTAGAGTTACAAAATTTAAAATCATCTCTAACTACTAAGAATTATTTACATTATTATATCCATATGGAAGATTCTTTAGATAAATTAATAGGTAGAACTGAGGCAAATTATGTTCTAGAAGATACCGAACAGGCTACCATAAACGATGAGGACGCATCAAATCATCATTCGAATGTCAATAACATTAATGAAGTTAATATTCAAGCAGCATTGGATATTATTAATCCTGTACCTTTATTTGAAAGAACGAAAAAAGATATTAAAGATACATTAGAACGATTAGACAATAAGTTAGTTAAAATTGGTGTATTTGGCACATTCAGTGCAGGTAAAAGTAGTTTAATTAACGCTTTATTAGGGGGACAATATTTAGTAAGTTCACCAAATCCAACTACTGCAGCGACGACTGAATTATCATATGGAGAGAATAGTCAGATTACACTTAAAACTGAAGAACAACTATTAAGCGAACTTAATCAACTGATTGAATATCACGATGTTTCTTTTGACACACTTGACTCATTTATCAATTCTGATATTCAACGTTTAAAGCGTAAATTAGAAAAGAACCAACTTGCCTTTGTAAGCGCAGTTCACAAACATTATTCGATGTATAAAGATATGTTAGAAGAAGGTGCTAAACATGTGATTTCTCGAGAAGAAATTAAGAAATGGAGTGCCGAAGATGAATTCGCTACATTTGTTAAGACTGTCCATATCAATTTACCGATAGAATGGCTTAAAGGAAAAATCATTGTTGATTCTCTAGGTTTACATTCTAATAATCAACGACATACAAATGAAACTGAACAAATTTTGACTTCATCTGACTTAATTTTATATGTGAGTTATTTTAATCATTCCTTTACAGATAACGATAAACATTTTATTGAACATATGAAAGAAATGAATCAACTTAATGAAAATCAAGCATTTAAAATGGTCATCAATGCGGTAGACTTAGCAGAAAGCACTGATGATTTAAACGCTGTGAAACATTATGTTAAAGATGCGCTCACTCAAGTCAACCTAAAATCAGATATCTTTGGCGTTTCAAGTAGACAAGCACTGAAACAAAGTGATGAAGGCATTAATCAATTACGACAAAGTATTGATCAATTTGTAGAAATAGATTCAAATCGTATATTAGAACAACAAATGGTTAAGCAGCTTGAACAAATCAATCTTTCATTTAAAGAAATGATTAATGACTATCAAACAAACCAATCTCATATTGAGCAACGTCAACAGCAATTAAAGCAATATCAAAATAAGCAAAGATTATCAAATCAATTGTTAATGACTACGGAACAACATACTAATAATGAGGTTGAAGATCAGATTTATCATTTAAATGGAAGATTAAAGTTACAATTATTAGATGATGTTAAAAGTGTTTATAATAGTCAAATGACTCAAAATAGTGATTTTAATGATGAAAAGAAAATTTCTTCTAAAACATTTTTAAACCAAATTCATCAACGCCTGTATTTGGAACAAAGTCTATTAGTTGAGCGTATAAAAAAATATTATAATCATCAACTTAGCGATCAAGTCGCACCAATACTACAAAAATTAAACCAATTGCATGTGTTTATTAATCCTGAGTTTAATGTCACGCCTGAATTTACTGAAAAAGCATTTTTACGTATAGATTTAAACGATATGCTTGCTGCATTACCTAAACAATTAACTAAACGAAGAATTCTTAATCCTAATACTCAAAGAGCATTGCAAGAACAAATTAGTATAAGCACACTTGAATTATTACAAAATCAAATGAGTGAATTCAGACAAGCATTAATTCAATTTGTTGCCTCAATGAATGAAGAGGCAAAAGATAAATTTGCGCAACTTGAAGGTGCGATTCAAAGCCAAATTGATGAATTAGTATCATTTAATTTGGACAATACTTTAATTGAACAATTACAAACAGCGCATCAAAAATTAAATGCACTATTAAAATAGAAAGAAGGCACAATCTATGGAAAATCGTGTCCTATTAGTGGATGGAATGGCTTTACTTTTTAGACATTTCTATGCAACTAGTTTACACAAACAATTTATGTATAATTCAAAAGGGGTACCAACTAATGGTATCCAAGGATTTGTCAGACATATTTTTACAGCGATTAATGAAATTAAACCTAGCCATGTTGCAGTTTGTTGGGATATGGGACAATCAACATTTAGAAATGAGATGTATAGTGCTTATAAGCAAAACCGTCCAGCGCCTCCAGAAGAACTCATACCTCAATTTGATTATGTCAAAGACATTTCAGATCAATTTGGTTTCATTAATGTAGGTATGACAAATTATGAAGCTGATGATGTTATAGGTACGCTTGCAAAATCTTTTTCAAAAAATAATGAAGTTCACATCATCACTGGAGACAAAGACATCTTACAATGCATCAATGAAAAAGTAGAAGTGTGGCTAATTAAAAAAGGATTTAACATATATAATCGCTATACTTTAACACGTTTCAATGATGAATATCAGTTAAATCCGCAACAACTGATTGATATTAAAGCATTTATGGGTGATAGTGCAGACGGATATCCCGGTGTAAAAGGGATAGGCGAGAAAACAGCTCTCAAATTAATTCAAACCTATGGAAGTGTCGAAAATGTGCTGTCTAATATTGATAAATTAACACCTGCACAACGCAAGAAAATTGAAAGTGATAAAGATAACTTAACTTTATCCAAACGCCTAGCCGAAATATATACTGACGTACCACTTAATAGTATTGAAATATATAAAGATATGGCTTACGCACATTCAATTAATCACATACTTTCAATTTGTAATGAACATGAACTATATGTATCAGGTAAATATATTTCATCGAAGTTATAACGGACGCAATGAATCTAGAACATATATAAAATAATGATGTATTTTGGAAATTTGCAGTAGCTGACTGAACTGAGAAGGCGCTTAAACCGAGCTTTTCTCAGTTCTACTCATCTTTGCGGGAGGGGGTCCTAGCAAAGCGCATTTTACTAAGATATTTTATAAACAAAGCAAGATAGGAGTGGACGATGAATTTTAAAAGCATTCCGTTCCACTCTTTATTTTTTCATTAATTTTAAATGCCGCTCAATTCATAAATTAATTTATTTTATTGACAAAAATTCTAATTCACAGTGAATTGAATTAGTGCTACAATTAAAGAGAACAACAATTGAATTGTTCATTTCATAATGATAATTGAAATTTAATACCCGAGAGGAGTTGTAAAACTTTTGTCGAGTAATTTTTTTGTGTTTAAGTGACACTTAAAATTTTGACAATAATAACGGTAACTTAATTATCAACCTTTTGATATTGAGCTATGTGTTATCGGAATTACTTTTCAATCAAACTCATAACATCAACATCAAGAATATACAACATAGAATAGGAGAGACGCGCATCAATGAATCATCGAGATAAATTGCAGAAATTCAGTATCCGAAAGTATGCAGTGGGAACATTCTCAACTTTAATTGCCACGCTCGTATTTCTAGGGACGCATACGGATCAAGCGCATGCAAGTGAGAATGCTAATGCTACCGTAGAAAAAGCTAAGACGAATACTGATACACAAGCAAACCGAGACATAAATAGTTTTCAAAATGATGCAACAACAATTCAAAGTAAGCAAACGTTAAATGCAACTGTAGATAATAATAATCAGTTACAGCAAATTGATAAGCCTTCCACTGAAAAAAGCGCTTTGAACTCTAAGACTGATGACAAAGTATTAACTGATACATCAACCTCTTCTAATAAAGAAATAAAAGAGGAACGTTCATCTGTCATTCAAAATGAAACATCAGAACCGCTTAAGTCTAAGTCGTCTTCAGTTGCAAAAGATCAATTAACTCATCAACAAACGCAGTCTTCTAATTCAAAACCATCTCAACAAATAGAAGATAAATCAGATAAACACCAAATAACGGAATCAGACAATAAGCCAAATGTAGACCCTAAACATTTAACTAAAGTGTCTCATCTTACTCAAGAAATCCAAAGCAAGATACCAGAAGCGAGTGCTTTAGAACCAACTAATTCTCGTATTGAGGAAGCTAGACAATTAGTTATAGAAAGTAATCATCTTACTCAATCTAGTAATGTATCACAACAGTCCCTTATTGATTTAATTAAAAGGCTAGAACGCACTCGTAATTCATTAGCAAATATTATTACGAGATCACATTCAGGTAAACGTGACCCAAGAAATGGCCAACATATTACACCAGGTAGTAATTTTAGATTTACTACATTAAACGGGCGTTGGAATTCAGGTAGAAACGTTATTGTGTATCAACGTAACTATGCTTCATTACCTGATGGTAGAGCCCTTGGAACTGGTCAACAAGCTAACGGTGTAGAAAGTATTACATCAAGAAAAACAGTTATGCGTGCATATTATAAACATGATGGTAACTCTAAATACTTAGTTTATGATGTATTCTTTAATAATGACGGAATTAACTTCATACCTCCCGGTTCTCAACATCGTTTAGGTATGGCTTTACTATTACCTTACAAAGTTATGAAACTTAATTCAGATGGTTCATTTGCTAGTGATTCAGTTAGAAATCTTTCTTACGCAGCATATGAAAGAAGAAGTGGTCATAATAGTTTATTGAGTGAATCACCTAGTGATTTCATTATCGATCCAGATAATAGTACTCAAGTGATTGATATGCTAAGAAGTAATCAACGTGATTTCGGTCATACAACATTTTATCTTAGTTATGGTGTTCGTCCAGGTAGAAGCTTCAATGCAGATGCTAACGAATATTTCCATTCAAATAGAAATAATCCTGATTTAAGAAGAGCAGTAGAAGATCAAAGAGGGAAATTTAGTGGCTGGAACTATGGTATTGGGATACAAGTAGACCCTAACCATCCTGAAGGCGCCAATCGTGCATATCATATGCATCTTGAAGTTAAATTAAGAGATAACGTGACTACAGCAGAATTAGAAAATGCATGGTCATATGCCAATACAGCTGCAATGGGTGGTACAAGTAAATCTGCTTATACAGTTTTATCAGGTCGTATATTACCAGAAGATAGTGCATTACCTTCAATTGAGAACCAACCACCAGTAAAACCCGTTATTAATTCAAATTTAGTAGGTAAAGCGACGACAGTATCAGTTATCGATGTCTCTACTGACCCAAATACTAAAGTTGAGATTTTCGATAAAAACGGAAATAAAATTGGAACAGGAACAACAAATGCTAGTGGTCATGCATACATTACACCAACAAGTCCCATTCCTGAGGGTAATGTCACTGCCAAAGCATACAATCACAGTGATGAATCAAAAGTTTCGACGTCTGATCCAAAATTCGCATCAGATACAACACCACCATCTACACCTGTGATTAACACAAACTTAGTATATAAAGCTGGAACATTAACACCAATTGATGTTTCTACTGACCCTAATTCACATGTTGCATTAATCGATAAGAATGGCCGAATTTTTGGTGCTGGTACGACAGATGCTAGTGGTCATGTCATTATTACGCCAGATCGCCCAATCCCAGAAGGTAATGTAACTGCGAAAGCAACAGATAATGCCTTACATCCGAATAGTTCAGTTTCTAATCCAGTTCAAGCGACAACGTTAATTCCAGTAATAAAACCCGTTATTAATACGGATGTTTCAGGTAAAGCATTTTCTTCACCTGTCATAGATATTACAACCACACCAAACACGCGTGTCGAATTATTAGATAAACATAATAATGTTATTGGACGAGGCATTACCGGCTCAAATGGTCATGCATACATTACACCTGACCATTATCTATTTGAAGGTAATATTACAGCAAAAGCATATGATCAAATAGATGCAACTAATAACGCAACATCTGATCCAAGACATGTTACAGATACAACACCACCTAGAAAACCGGTTATTAATACTAACTTAGTAAATAAAGTTGGAACAAGAACGCCAATTGATGTTTCTACTGATGTATTAACAAGAGTAGAAATTTTTGATGAGAATGGAAAGAGTTATGGCGTTATCATCACAGGCATAGATGGTCACGGAATCATTACACCTAGAGAACCATTACCATTGGGTAAAATATTCGCTAGAGCTTCAGATGGCGCAGAAACACCAAATACAATAGATTCAGATCATGTACCAGTAACAGATACAATTCCACCTACAGTGCCGACAGTGGATACAAACCTAATTGGTAAAGCAACGACGTTAACACCAATAACTGTTACAACTGACCCTAATACTAGAGTAGATTTGATCGATAAAAATGGTCATATTATAGGTACTGGCACAACTGATAAAAATGGTCATGCAATTATAACACCTACTAAATTAATTCCTGAAGGACCTGTAACAATCAAAGCTACAGATCATGCGGAACATCCAAATAGTTCAACGTCTGATCCAATTGAGGCTACAGATACAATACCTCCTTCAATACCAAAATTAAATACAAATTTAACTGGCAAAGCTTACACACTAACACCGATATCAGTGACTACTGATCCACTCACTAAAGTAGAAATCATCGATGATAAAGGGAATGTAATTGGAAGTGGCGTGACTGATGAACATGGTCATGCATTAATTACACCTACTAAGCTAATTCCAGAGGGTAATATTTATGTTAAAGCAACTGATAATGCAACTCATCCAAATAGTTCTATTTCAAAACCAGTTAAAGCGACTGATACAACACCACCACCTGTACCTAAGGTCAATGGAAGTTTGAAAGGTAAAGCGGGAACAAAAGATCCAATTGAAATTATTACTGAACCGTTTACTCATGTAGAAATACTTGACGGTAAGGGGAATGTAATTGGAAGTGGTATAACTGATAAAAATGGTCATGTGGTTATCACACCTAATAAACCATATCCAGAAGGAACAATTATTATTAAAGCAACCGACAATGCGCAACCACCTAATAGTTCATTCTCGAAACCTATTAATGTAACTGATACAACAGCACCAAAAGAACCAATCATTAAAACGAGTCTAATTCATAAAGCTAAAACTAAAACACCTGTCAGCGTCACTACTGATCCTAATACTTTAGTAGAATTACTTGATAAAGACGGACATGTGATTGGCTCATCTACAACAGATGATAAAGGCAATGCAATTATAATACCTAATACGCCAATCCCAGAAGGTAATGTGATAGTTAGAGCTACAGATCACGCTGAACATCCGAATAGTTCATTATCAAAACCAGTTAAAGCTACATTGTCTGATGATGACAAAAATAATCGAAATCGAAAAAATGTTAAGGTTGATCAAAGTGATTCAAACTATGGTCACCAAAATTTAAATGGTCAAGATAATCATAACTCAAAAGATCACATTTCAAATAAACACAATCATAATGGTATCCAAACATTACCTAACACAGGTCTCACACATAGCGATGCATCATCTACAGCTTTATTTACTGCATTACTAGGTGGTTTAGCATTATTAACAAAACGACGTAAAAAAGAGCATAAATAGATAGTTGACGATCTAAAGTTATACCCCCCTAATTAATTCTAAATTAGGGGGGTATGTTACATTTTTATATTATTTTTTCCTTTTTGTCAGTTTGAATAAAGCTTGTTGAGCATGTTGATTTGCTTCTTTGTTTTGTTCTCTAGGAACCCACTTTACAAACAACAATTCAAAGCTCTGCTCAAGTATTTCTAAATTTTCAAAATAGGGCTTGAATCGAATGTTTTTTACAAACCCTTGATTGACACTATCTTCAATCAATTTCGAATCTGTATATAATAGCGCATTCATTACATTCAGCTCACGAGCATGTTCAAGTGCATAAATTAAGGCAGCCCATTCCGCACTATGATTATCCATTTCACCTAAGTCATGCGTATATACATATTTCTTATCATCTTCCTTAATTACTATGCCACATGTACTTCTTCCAGGATTGCCTTTAGTCGCTGCGTCGAAGTAAATTTTCGCCATAAAAAATTTCACCTTTTCATCAAGTCATTGATTTAATCATAACAAATTAAAAATGAATAGAATAGAAAGAGAATGGGACATAAATAATATAATTATGCTATTTTGCAATTTCGCAGTAGCTGACTGAACTGAGAAGGC
>NZ_JAESLK010000040.1:140676-172184 GCF_017892585.1 Staphylococcus sp. GDY8P57P
AAAGAGAATTTCATCAAGAAATTCTACAAACAAAGCAAGCTGGGAGTGGACGACGAATCTAAAAAGAATTCTGTCCCACTCCCAAGTTAGTGAAATACGCTCTATTACGTATTATTAAATTCATTAACATATAAATATAGCTTGGATTGAGTGTCCCAGCTAAGCATATTTTGAGGAAAAAGTCTTACAACCACAGTGTGTTGCATTTAATATCCTTCATCTAATTTATGAATTCGACCTTTACGATACATAGATTTAGCTACATAACCGAATGGTACGTTGAAAATTGTCGAAATTAGTTTTAATAAATACGTTGTTATAAATATTTCAAATACAACCATATTTGGTAAAGTACCTGCAAAAGCAATTGTAACGAACAGTGCTGTATCAATAATTGAACTTAACATTGTGCTTCCGTATGCACGTATGATAAACGTCTTATCTGAACTAAATATTTTCTTAATAGCAGAAAAGATGAATACATCAACATGTTGTCCAATTATATACGCAATAATTGAACCTAATGCAATTCTAGGAACTAAATCAAAAATCGTTGAGAGTGATTTTTGAGCCATATCCTCAGGTGCTGGTATAAAATGAAGAGACATTTGCATCACAATGATCATGACCAACGTGGATGAAAAGCCTAACCACACAGCTCTTTTAGCAACTTTGCGCCCATATATATCATTTAAAATATCTGTTGCTAAATAAATTGACGCAAACATCACATTACCTAAAGTAGCAGATATGCCAAAAATATGAACTGTTTTTATTACTTGAATATTAGCAATAATAGTTCCAATTGCAACCCAGGCAATTAAACCTTGTTTACCAAAACATCGGAACATTACCACCATTAAAATAAATGTAACAAGAAACGATGCTACACCAAAAATCTCATTATACATAAAAATCCTCCTAAATTTTGATGATGCGGGTGTTTAGAAACCGCAAAAACAACTTATTTATTTTATAGCAATTTATTGGCAATTGCAATAACCATAATCACTTACATAATCATTTATCAATTATTAAATCGATTATTTCAAAATAACTCCAAATTAAGTTATACTTGTTCCATGCTTATAATAAAGTAATACTGTGCTTAAGGAGTGACGGTTATACTTACACATTCCGAAAAAAATGCAATTGATAAAATTGATGAATTAATGAACACTTATTGTGATAAATGCTTACTAAAAACACATATAAGAAAAACAGAAGGTAAAACACAGGCACACCATTTCTGTATTTCCGAGTGTTCAATTGGTAAACAAATCAAACAATTAGGAAATGAACTTCAATAGGAGGTAAGGACTATGCATATCGTTTCAATCGAAGAAACACCAAATCATAACACTATGAAAATAAATTTAAGTGAAAAGAGAGAAGATAATAAATCTAATACATTTACTTCTGCACAAGAAGGGCAACCGGATTTTATAAATAACTTATTTGAAATTGACGGTGTAAAATCAATATTTTATGTTATGGATTTTATTTCTGTTGATAAAGAAGCCAATGCAGATTGGAATAATGTACTACCACAAATTCAATCTACTTTTGAATAAAGCTTTATAAGGGGACATGTAGTTATGGAAATTGTACGAGTAGAGCCAACACCAAGTCCTAATACAATGAAAATCGTCTTGTCTGAAAAGAGGGAAGACAATAAATCTAATACATTTACACAAATAGATGAGCATCAACCTCAATTTATTAATGATTTATTAGCAATCGATGATGTCAAATCTATTTTCTACGTAATGGACTTCTTAGCTATCGATAAACAACCGAAATCTGATTGGGAAGTGGTCTTACCTCAAATCACTTCAACATTAAATAACGAATCATCTATTGATAGTGTTCAACAACCTGATGAACATTATGGTGAAATTAAAGCTGAGGCACTTATGTTTAAAGGCATCCCTTATCAAATTAAACTGACTACCGCTTCAGAAGAACGTCGCGAACAAATGCCAAACCATTTCGTTGATAGAATGTTAAAGACACAAAAAGACGGTGACAATGTTGTATTCTTACGTAAGTGGGAAGATCTTGGTATTAGATATGGTGAATTAGATGACGTTATGCATGAAGTATATGAAGAAATGATTGCACTATACCCAATTGAAAGGTTAGACGCGCTCGTTCAAACTGCATTAGAAACGGATATTGTAGTACCACAACAACAGTATCATCATGTTACTGTTAACGAATTTAAAGCAGCGTCTGATTGGAAAGATAAATTAAGAATGCTTAAAGCATTTCCATCACCAACAGTCGAAGATATAGATTTATTAGACCTAGCTTTACAAGAAGAAAAGGCACCATTAAGACGACAAGCCATTGTATTAATCGGCATGATTGAAGATAAAGAAATCCTTCCATATTTATATAAAGGCTTACATGATAAAAGCCCAGCAGTTAGACGCACCGCTGGAGATTGTTTAAGTGATTTAGGGTTTAAAGAGGCATTACCAGAAATGGAACAAGCTTTAAATGACCCACAAAAAATAGTCCGTTGGAGAGCGGCAATGTTTTTATTTGATGAAGGTGGACCAGAGCAGTTATCAAGTTTAAAATCACACGCCGACGATTCTGCCTATGAAGTTAAACTTCAAATAGAAATGGCAATTTCTAGAATTGAAAAAGGCGATGAAGCGTTAGGCTCTGTATGGAAACAAATTGCAAATCGCAATAAGTCATAAATTTCAAGAAAAACTAAAATAGGAGTGGAAATAATGAATCCTTATGAACAATATATGAAAGAATTAGCTCAACAAATGCGAGCTGAACTTACTGAAAATGGTTTTAAAAGTTTAGAAACAAGTGAAGATGTATCAAATTATATGAATAGTGTTAATGAAGAAGATACAACATTTGTAGTAATTAACTCTACATGTGGTTGTGCTGCTGGTTTAGCTAGACCCGCAGCTGTTGCAGTAGCTGAACAAAATGATAAAAAACCGACAAACAAAATCACAGTATTTGCTGGTCAAGACAAAGAAGCAACTCAAACAATGCGTGACTACATCCAACAAGTGCCTTCTAGTCCATCATATGCATTATTCAAAGGGACAGAATTAAAGCGTTTTATTCCTAGAGAGCATATTGAAGGCCGTGACATTCAAGATATCTGTATGGATATTAAAGATGCATTTGATGAAAATTGTTAAGAAACCTATTTGAGTTTTTAGTCAATGCTAAATGCTTAAATTCACTATAAACTTGTTAAACAATTAACCATTTTGACTCTACAGCTTAGAAATTTCAAATCACTACTAAATGGCATTATCTATGAATACGTATTCATTAAAGATTGACTTACCAATCCCAAATATAAAATTAATAGTTAATTTTATATTTGGGATTTTTTTATTTTAATTTTATAAGTACGTATTATCTAGTATAATAATTAGTAATATAAACAATTCTAGGAGATGAACAAGATGTTAAATTCATTTGATTCAGCCTACCATGCTCTATGTGAAGAAATATTGGAAATTGGCAATCAACGTGATGATCGTACGCATACAGGTACTATATCTAAGTTTGGTCATCAATTACGTTTTGATTTGACCAAAGGTTTTCCATTACTTACAACGAAGAAAGTATCGTTTAAACTTATAGCTACTGAATTACTATGGTTTATTAAAGGCGATACAAATATACAATATTTATTAAAATATAATAATAACATTTGGAATGAGTGGGCATTTGAGAAATACGTACAATCAAATGATTACCACGGACCTGATATGACTAATTTTGGACATAGGGCGCTCCAAGACGAGGACTTTAATAAACAATACAAAGAAGAAATGTCTAAATTCAAACAACGTATATTAAATGACGATGCATTCGCTAAAAAGTACGGAGATTTAGGTAACGTTTATGGTAAACAATGGCGAGATTGGGTAGATAAAGAAGGTAATCATTTCGATCAACTTAAAACAGTAATTGATCAAATAAAGCATAATCCAAATTCTCGACGCCATATTGTTTCAGCATGGAATCCTACAGAAATTGATAGCATGGCCCTGCCACCATGTCATACGATGTTCCAATTTTATGTTCAAGATGGTAAGTTAAGCTGTCAATTGTATCAACGTAGTGCAGATATCTTCTTAGGTGTACCGTTTAATATCGCGAGCTATGCATTATTGACACATTTAATAGCAAAAGAATGTAATCTAGATGTAGGAGAATTTGTTCATACATTTGGTGATGCTCATATTTATTCTAATCATATTGAAGCAATTCAAACACAATTATCTAGAGATAGTTTTGAGCCACCAACCCTAAAAATCAATTCTGATGCTTCAATTTTTGAAATCAATTATGAAGATTTGGAGTTAGTTGGATATAACGCACATCCTGCTATTAAAGCACCTATAGCAGTGTGATAAACAAAAGTACTAATTTAATCTAAATAAATTATAGATACGGAGGGGAATTATGACTTTATCCATTTTAGTTGCACACGATCAACAACGCGTCATAGGCTATAAGAATGATTTACCATGGCATTTGCCTAATGATCTGAAACACGTAAAAAAACTATCAACTGGAAATACATTGGTAATGGGAAGAAGAACCTTTGAGTCAATTGGTAAACCGCTTCCTAACAGAAGAAATGTCGTTTTAACGAGTGATACATCTTTTAACGTCGAAGGTGTAGATGTGATTCATTCTATTGACGATATTTACAACTTAAAAGGTCATATTTTTATCTTTGGCGGTCAATCATTATTTGAAGAAATGATTGATAAAGTAGATGATATGTACATTACAGTAGTCGATGGTAAACACCAAGGTGACACATTTTTCCCACCTTATACATTTGAAGAATGGGAAGTAGAATCATCAGTAGAAGGAGAACTAGATGATAAAAACAGAATTCCACATACATTTCTACACTTAGTACGTAAACATTAAATTAAATTGATTAACCGGAGGCACTTATGACTAAACAAATTATCGTGACTGATTCTACATCAGATTTATCACATGACTATTTAAATCAACATAATATCCACGTTGTACCTTTAAGCTTAACGATTGATGGTAAATCATTTGTCGATCAAATTGACATTTCATCTGAGGCATATATCCAACGCATTGAAGAAAATGCAGATGTTAAAACAAGTCAACCACCAATCGGTAAATTTATTGAATTATATGAAGAACTTGGTAAAGAAGATGTTGAAATTTTTAGTATTCATATGTCATCAGGTCTAAGTGGAACATATCAAACTGCTCTTCAAGCCAGTGATATGGTCGACACTAAAGTAACCGTGATTGATTCTAAATCCATTTCATATGGACTGGGATACCAAATTCAACGTCTTGTTGAACTCATAAATACTAATCTTTCACCAAATGAAATTGTTGATAAACTTAAAGAACTACAAAAAAACATCAAGCTTTTTGTTGTTATTGGACAGTTAAATCAATTAATCAAAGGTGGACGCATAAGTAAGACTAAAGGGTTGATTGGTAATATTATGAAAATCAAACCTATCGGTACATTAGAAGATGGGTATTTGGAAATTGTGCATAATGCACGAACACAAAATTCAAGCATACAATATTTAAAAAAAGAAATTTCAGAATTTATTGATAAACATAAAATTAAATCTATTGGTGTTGCTCACGCTAACGTACTTGATTTTGTTGACAAACTTAAAACACAGTTTGACGAAGCATTTGGGCAGCAAACATATGATGTAAATGTAACTACGCCAGTTATATCAACGCACACTGGTCAAGGTGCAATTGGTTTGGTTGTTGTTCGTGAACCAAACTAAACACGTATTTTATTACTTGCTTCCTATTTATATTAAATAAATAAAAGTATCGTTGTGAGTAGATTACTTTAAATTAACAAAGTTATATCGTAAATTTAATAAATGACAGAGGAGGTAATAATATGGCATATGCAACATTAGCTGGAGGATGTTTCTGGTGTATGGTTAAACCCTTTACATCATATCCAGGAATTGAGGATGTCGTATCTGGATATAGTGGAGGACATGTTGAAAATCCTACGTATGAACAAGTTTGCACTAATCAAACTGGTCATAGAGAAGCCGTGCAAATTCAATTTAATTCTGACATTACGTCCTTTGAAAATATCTTAGATGTGTATTTTAAAACATTTGACCCAACAGATGCTGGTGGTCAATTTTTCGATAGAGGCGAAAGTTATGAACCAGCTATCTTTTATCACGATGATGAACAAAAGAAAGCAGCAGAACTTAAAATTCAACAACTGAACGAGGAAGGCATTTTTAAAAAACCGGTTATAACACCAATTCTTCCTTATAAGAATTTTTATCCTGCAGAAGCATATCATCAAGATTATTATAAGAAGAATCCTGCACACTATGAGCAATACCAACGTGGATCAGGAAGAAAATCATTCATCGAAACACATTGGGGGTCTCAAAATGATTAAAAAAGATAAGCATGAACTAAATGACATGGAATATCTTGTTACTCAAGAAAATGGTACTGAACCTCCATTTCAAAATGAATATTGGAATCATTTTGAAAAGGGGATTTATGTAGATAAAATTTCAGGCAAACCATTATTTACTTCTGAAGAAAAGTTTGAATCTAACTGTGGTTGGCCAAGTTTTTCGAAAGCGCTTGATGATGATGAAATCATTGAACTGGTTGATAAAACATTCGGCATGGTTAGAACTGAAGTTAGGTCAGAAGAAGCTAATAGCCACTTAGGACATGTATTTAATGACGGTCCTAAAGAAAGTGGTGGATTACGCTATTGTATTAATTCAGCAGCAATTCAATTTATCCCTTATGATAAATTAGAAGCGCTAGGCTACGGTGATTTAATTCCACATTTTGAAAAATAGGAGTGACTAATAATGTTTAAAAAATTATTCGGTAAAGGTAAAGAAGTTAATAAAGAAATTGAAATTTATGCACCATTAACTGGTGAATATATCAATATTGAGGATATCCCAGATCCAGTTTTTGCACAAAAAATGATGGGTGAAGGATTTGGTATTAACCCAACTGAAGGAGAAGTAGTTTCACCAATCGAAGGTAAAGTTGATAATGTATTCCCTACAAAACACGCAATTGGTCTTAAAGCAGATAACGGTTTAGAAATTTTAGTTCATATTGGATTAGATACAGTTCAATTAGATGGGCAAGGTTTCGAAATCCTAGTAAGTAGCGGTGATACTGTACAAGTTGGTGACCCTTTACTTAAATTTGATTTAGAATATATTAAAAATAATGCGAAAGATGTCATTTCACCAATTATTATTACAAATTCAGATCAAACTGAATCAATTCATGTTAATGATGTTAAAGCAGTGATTAAAGGTGAAACTAAAGTCGTAGATGTGACAATGAGCTAATGAAAGAACATTCTTTTTATCAATTTGCGCTAACAGCTAGAGGTCGTAAAGATAGCAAAGGAGATTTAGCTGAAGAAATATTTAATGATTTATCTTTTCCTAAACATGAAAAAGATTTCAATCAATTATCTGATTATATCGAAATGCAAAGTGATATAACATTACCGATGTCAGTATTTGATGATTTATATGAAGAATATACAGAATGGCTGAAATTCTAAATTTTAAATAGTCAATCCAAGTATATATAATTTTATATTTTGCATTGTACATTCGCATTAGTTGACTGAATGAAATGTGTATTTGAAACAAGGTATTAATTCCAGTTAACCTTGCCGGGGTGGAACTCTGAATTCACAACGAATTCTGTTCCACTCCTTTATCATTTTTATGTGTAAATAGCTATCTGTTTTCTAATAAGTTGCGTTTATGTTTAAATAACGACATACTTATATTATCTTTTTAGATGAAATTAATATAAATACATACGATGTTATACGAGGAAGTGGTTTTATGAGTCATCATTCTGAGGAGAGACACAATCATGTTGATGCCAAACAAGATATTGATAAATCTTCAAATAAGAAAATTCGATTTAAAACTTGGCAATTCATATTACTTATATTAGGAATTATAATATTAACGGCTGGAATAACAGTTGCCGCTACAATAGGTATTAGTCACAAAATAAGTGGATTAAATAAAGATGAACGCCAAGAAATGAAGAAAATCGAGTATGCCTACAAGACACTTAATAATGATTATTATAAGAAACAAAGTGCTAGCGATTTATCTGAAGCCGCTATTGATGGCATGGTAAAAGAACTCAAAGATCCATACTCTGAGTACATGACTAAAGATGAGACGAAAAGTTTCAATGAGGATGTTTCAGGTGACTTTGTAGGAATTGGCGCTGAAATGCAGAAAAAAGATAAACAAATCATGATTACTAGCCCAATGAAAGATTCACCTGCCGAAAAAGCCGGTATACAACCTAAAGATGTTGTAACTAAAGTGAATGGAAAATCGGTTGTAGGTAAGCCATTAGACCAAGTAGTTAAATTAGTTCGAGGTAAAGAAGGAACAACCGTCAAATTAACGATCAAACGTGGTTCACAAGAGAAAGATATTAATATTAAGCGTGGAAAAATTCATGTAAAAAGCGTGGAGTATAAGAAAAAAGGCCATATCGGTGTCTTTACAATTAATAAATTCCAAGATAATACTGCTGGAGAACTCAAGTCAGCAATCATAAAAGCACATAAAGACGGTGTGCGCAATATTGTATTAGATTTAAGAAATAATCCTGGTGGTTTACTTGATGAAGCAGTTAAAATGGCGAATATCTTTATTGATAAAAATCAAACGGTTGTCAAACTTGAAAAAGGTGACGATACTGAATCAATTAAAACGTCGAATGATGCTACAAAAGAAGCGAAAGACATGAAAGTCAGTATTTTAGTAAATGAGGGCTCTGCAAGTGCTTCTGAAGTCTTTACAGGTGCTATGAGAGACCACCATAAAGCAAAAGTTTACGGTTCAAAAACATTTGGTAAGGGAATAGTACAAACAACTCGTGAATTCAAAGATGGTTCATTATTGAAATATACTCAAATGAAATGGTTAACACCTGATGGTCATTATATTCACGGTAAAGGTATCCAACCTGATACTAAAATTGCATCACCTAAATATCAATCTATCAGTGTCATTCCTACTGATAAAACATATACTATGGGTGATAACACCAAATATGTAAAATCAATTAAAATTGGCTTAGACGCATTAGATTATGACGTTGGCGATGAATCAAATCAATTTGATACGCAATTAGAAACAGCTATAAAATCATTCCAATCAGACCACCAATTACAAGTGAATGGTAAATTTGATAAAGAAACCAACGAGAAATTCACACAATTATTAGTTGAAAAAGCTAATAAAGAAGATAAAGTATTAGATGATTTAATAAACAAACTAAAATAAAGAGGTGTTTTTAAAACAATGATTAGGTTAGGTAAATTACAAGATATTTCACAAATAGAGGCATTAGTTGAGGAAGCTAAAGCATTAATGAAAGAATTTAATAATAATCAATGGGATGATAAATACCCAGTGTCAGAACATTTTGAAGAGGATATCAAAGCTGAAACACTATATGTTTTAGAAGAAAATGATACAATTTATGGCTTTATCGTGGTCGACCAACAACAATCAGAATGGTATGATGATTTAGAATGGCCAATCGAACGTCAAGGCGCCTATGTCATTCATAGACTTGCTGGCTCACAACAATACAAAGGTGCAGCTACAGCATTATTTGATTTTGCTGTAAAGTTAGCTGAAGATCATAATATCCATGTTATATTAACAGACACGTTTGCTTTAAATAAGCCAGCGCAAGGATTATTTGAAAAATTTGGTTTCATCAAAGTCGGTGAAGCAGAAATTGACTATCATCCATTTGATAGAGGTGCACCATTCTATGCATATTATAAAAATATTTAAGAATAGAGGTTAATTACTATGTCTAAAATAGCATTTACCGGTGGCGGTACTGTTGGACATGTTTCGGTCAATCTAAGTTTAATTCCAACAGCTACTGATAAAGGACACGACTCATTTTATATTGGTTCTAAAACAGGTATTGAACGTGAAATGATTGAATCACAGTTACCTAATATTAAATATTATCCAATATCTAGCGGTAAATTACGTCGATATTTATCAGTCGATAACGCGAAAGACGTATTCAAAGTTTTAAAAGGGATAATTGATGCACGTAAAGTATTAAAAAAAGAAAAGCCAGACTTGCTATTTTCTAAAGGAGGATTTGTATCCGTTCCTGTAGTCATAGCAGCACGCTCATTGAATATACCAACGATTATCCATGAATCAGATCTAACACCTGGTTTAGCTAATAAAATTTCATTAAAATTTGCTAAAAAAATCTATACTACGTTTGAAGATACTTTGAAGTACTTGCCTAAAGAAAAAGCAGACTTCGTAGGCGCTACGATTCGCCAAGACTTAAAAGAGGGTAATCAAGCACGAGGCTATCAATTAACCGGTTTCGATGATTCTAAAAAAGTATTACTTGTTATGGGCGGTAGTTTAGGTAGTAAAAAACTAAATCAAGCTATCCGTGAAAATTTAGAAGCCTTGCTTCAAGATTATCAAATCATTCATTTAACTGGACATGGATTAGTAGATAATAGTATCGATGCTAAAGGCTATGTTCAATATGAATTTGTAAAAGAAACGTTAACGGATTTACTAGCTATTACAGACACTGTCGTGAGTCGTGCAGGATCTAACGCAATTTATGAGTTCTTAACATTGCGTATTCCTATGTTATTGATACCATTAGGACTTGATCAATCTCGTGGGGATCAAATCGATAACGCAAAGAATTTCGAATCTAAAGGCTATGGTAGAACGATTCCTGAAGACCAGCTTACACAAGTTAAATTATTGGAACAACTTAAAGATATTGAGCATAATCGAGAATCGATTGTGAAACAAATGGAGACATACAACGAAAGTTATACCAAAGAGGATTTATTTAATAAAATTCTACAAGACGCTTTATAAACTCAGGAGGTGTAGACAATGAATCATGCAAAACGTATTACCTTATTAATCGTTTTTACATTAATATTTGGTATCATTGCATCCTTCCATGAGTCTAGATTGGGTAGATGGATTGATACAGAAGTGTATGAATTTATTTACTCATCCGAAAGTTTTATCACTACCTCAATCCTTTTGGGGGCCACGAAAATTGGAGAAGTATGGGCCATGGTATGCCTTTCATTGATGCTTGTCGCTTACTTAATGTTAAAACGTTTTAAAATCGAAGCACTGTTCTTCGTGATTGTCATGTCACTATCTAGTATATTAAATCCATTATTAAAAAATATCTTTGACCGTGAGCGTCCAACGTTATTGCGACTAATAGATATATCAGGATTTAGTTTTCCTAGTGGTCATGCTATGGGCTCAACATCATTCTTTGGTAGTGCAATGTTCATAGCAAATCGACAAGCAAATGGCAATAATAAAGGTATTATTATCGGATTATGTGCACTATTTATTCTTCTTATTTCTATTTCAAGAGTATATCTAGGCGTGCATTATCCTACTGATGTCATTGCTGGCATAATTGGTGGTGCTTTCTGTATCGTCCTTTCAACTTTAATACTTAAAAACCACTTATATCCAACCATTTAAACAAGAGGCTGGGACAAAAAATAATATAATGAAGCTATTTTGCAAATTCGCAGTAGCTGACTGAACTGAGAAGGCGCTTAAATCAAGCTTTTCTCAGTTCTAGTCACCCTTGCGGGCGGGGCCCCAACAAAGAGAATTTCACTAAGAAATTCTACAAGCAAAGCAAGTTGGGAGTCGGGGCCCCAACACAAAAAATCACGAAAGTGATTTTACAAGCAAAGCAAGTTGGGAGTGGGACAACGAATTTAAAAAGAATTCTGTCCCACTCCCTTCTATTTTAAAGTCATATGAATACAGTATTCATGAATATAATCACGCCTTTGAAATTTAAATATATCATTCTCAACACTACATATAAAAAAAGCAGTGAACCTCGGCATTAGATTCACTGCTTTTTATTAAAACGTTTAAAGTAAGTTTGAAACTTTAACGTTAATCTTTTACGGGCATATAAAAGGGGAATAACTTGAAAATGACCAATCCTTTAAGAACGAAATATATGTGGGGGGAATTGTCTTATTCGGTATTGATAATCATTTTCAAATACTATTATACATTATTGATAATCATTGTCAATTATAATTGCGAAAAATTCTCAATTAAATTTGAGTATCTATTTACAATTTCAATCATTTATCTAATTTCAATCTCTGATGTGATAAAATGTAGGTTATGTTATGATAAAGTGCATTTGACTTAGTTCGAGCCAAAATGATTAATTTGATGATGAACTAGCAAATTTACAATAGATGACTGACTTTAGAAAGTATTTTAATTAAACTTTTCTCAATACTAGTCATTCTTGTGACGACTTCCCATCAAAGCGCATTTCTAGATGAGCAATGCAAGTTGGAAATCAGAACATTAGCATTTAGAATTCTGTCACGCTCACTTTTAAAACTAAGATTAATGCATCTAAAAAGAGGTGGAAATAAAAATGACCAACATTCTTATTGTTGAAGATGAACAGAACTTAGCTCGCTTCTTAGAACTAGAATTAACGCACGATAATTATAGTGTAGATATAGAATATGAAGGGCAATCAGGACTTGATAAAGCGTTAAGTAACAATTATGACTTAATCATATTAGACTTAATGTTACCAAATATAAATGGTTTAGAAATATGTCGTCGTGTGAGACAGGAACAATCAACACCAATCATTATTATTACAGCGAAGAGTGATACATATGATAAAGTGACTGGCTTAGATTATGGTGCTGATGATTATATTGTAAAGCCCTTTGAAATTGAAGAACTCTTTGCACGTATTCGAGCAGTATTACGCCGTCAACCTCAGAAAGATATTATTGATATTAATGGTATTAAAATAGATGTTGATGCGTTTAAAGTTACAATTAATGGCGAACAGTTAGATTTCACTAAGACTGAATACGATTTACTCTATTTGTTAGCAACTAACCGAAATCGTGTGTTACAAAGAGAGCAAATTTTAGATCATGTTTGGGGCTATGATAGTGAAGTCGAAACAAATGTCGTAGATGTCTATATTCGATATTTACGAAACAAACTTAAACCTTTTGATAAAGAAAAAACAATTGAAACCGTTCGCGGTGTCGGGTATGTGATTAGATGATTAAAAAAGGTACGTTAAAATATAAATGGATGATAATTACAACACTGATAATGTTTAGTACCATTATTCTTTTTTGTTTAGTTATCATATTCTTTTTAAAAGACACTTTAAGAGATGGAGAAATAGATGAAGCTGAATACAGTTCTAGTGATATCGTTAATTTAGTTGAATCTCGGTCAATGGATGACATCACAACGTTAGATTTGTCTGCTACTTTAGAGAACTTTGAAAAAGCGATTATTTACGACCGTAATGGTAAACAATTGATGCAATCTTCGAATGAAAATATGATTAATTTCAAACCTGAAGTGGACTTTGTTAATCCTGAAACAATTCAAATTACAAAGCATCATGGCGTGCCATATTTAATCATAACTGAGCCAATACATAGTGACCGTTTTGAAGGTTACAGTGTTTTAATACATTCACTTGAAGGCTACAACAATGTTGTTCGGTCATTGTATTTTGTGGCAATCGCATTTGGCTTATTAGCAACAATCATCATGGCAGGTATTAGTTATATCTTTTCAACGCAATTAACGAAGCCTTTAGTAACAATGTCAAATAAGATGATTCAAATACGTCGTGATGGCTTTCAAAATAAACTTGAGCTTAAGACAAACTATGAGGAAACTGATAATTTAATTGATACCTTTAATGATATGATGTATCAAATTGAAGAATCTTTTAATCAACAACGCCAATTTGTTGAAGATGCTTCTCATGAATTACGTACACCGCTTCAAATCATTCAAGGTCATTTAAATTTAATTCAACGTTGGGGCAAAAAAGATCCGGCCGTCCTTGAAGAATCTTTGAATATTTCACTTGAAGAAATGAACCGAATAACAAAACTAGTAGAAGAATTATTGTTACTAACTAAAGATAAAGTGAACAATCAAGCTTTAGAGTTTGAAGAAGTAAACATCAATGAGGAAATACGCTCACGTATTAAATCTTTAAAACAATTGCATCCAGATTATGAATTTGAAACACATTTGTCCAAGAAGCCATTAACATTACAAATCAACCGTCATCAATTTGAACAACTGTTACTGATTTTTATAGATAATGCGATGAAGTATGATAAAGATAATAAGCAAATCGAAATAGCGACGCAATTAAGAAATAAACAAATCAGTATTGAAATTACAGACCATGGCCTCGGCATTCCTAAAGAAGATCAAGAATTTATTTTTGACCGTTTTTATAGAGTGGATAAATCGCGAGCGAGAAGCCAAGGTGGTAATGGACTAGGTCTTTCAATTGCTGAGAAGATTGTTCAGCAGTATGGTGGTTACATTACGGTTGATAGTGAAGTAAACGAATAC
This sequence comes from Staphylococcus sp. GDY8P57P, assembly GCF_017892585.1. Classification (NCBI taxonomy): domain Bacteria; kingdom Bacillati; phylum Bacillota; class Bacilli; order Caryophanales; family Staphylococcaceae; genus Staphylococcus; species Staphylococcus sp. GDY8P57P. Next base: position 155,238 of record NZ_JAESLK010000040.1, read on the forward strand.
ACAACGTTCAAAATTATATTCAAATAACGACATTAATTCAAAAGCCTGGGACAAGTACGATGTCTCAGGCTACAAATACATATTGGCAGTAGTTGACTGAGTTAAACATGCACTTACAACAACCATTTTTTAATTTTAGCCCACCTTGCCAGCGAAGCGCCCCAGCAAAGAGAATTTCATCAAGAAATTCTAAAAGCTAAGCAAGCCGGGAGAGGATCAGAAATCAATTTTCAAAACTTTATTTCTGATCCTCTCCCTTTTTCTTCTTGATCATCTATCTACACTAAGATTAACCAAACCTCATGTTCCAATTTCAATTCTACTTTTTTATCGTTTTCTCGTTAATCTTTACTTATAATTAGATAAATTTAGCGTACCTATTTTAGTTATTTTGTTTTTTCCATAATATTCTGTTAATGGACTTTATCAATGCTAGAAATAGTGCTATTATTGACCTGTAAGCGGTTTAACTATTTTGTGGAGGGTAATATTATGGCAAAGGATAACAAGGATGTTACAGAAGCTCCTGTAAACTTTGGCGCTAATCTAGGTCTAATGTTAGATTTATATGATGATTACTTACAAGACCCAAGTTCGGTTCCAGATGATTTACAAGTGCTTTTCAGCACAATAAAAAACGGCGAAGCTCACGTTGAAGCTAAGTCTACCACTGAAGGGAGTGGTTCATCAGCAGGCGACGGCACAATTAAACGTATTATGCGTTTAATTGATAATATTAGACAATACGGTCACCTTAAAGCTGATATTTACCCTGTTAACGCTCCAGAAAGAACCAATCTTCCTAAGTTAGAAATTGAAGAATTTAACTTAGATAAAGAAACATTGGAGAATGTCTCAGCAGATATCGTATCTGATCATTTCAAAGATATTTATGATAATGCATACGAGGCAATTCAACGAATGGAGAAACGTTATAAAGGGCCAATTGCTTTTGAATATAATCATATTAATAACAATAAAGAACGCACGTGGTTAAAACGTCGTATCGAAACACCTTATAGAGCGAACATCAATAATGACGAAAGAAAGCAATTATTCGATACTTTAGCGCATGTTGAAGGCTTTGAGAAGTATCTGCACAAAAACTTTGTTGGTGCTAAACGATTCTCAATTGAAGGTGTCGATACATTAGTACCAATGTTACAACATACATTAAAGCGTGCAGCTGAAGTTGACATTAATAACATTCAAATTGGTATGGCACACAGAGGTCGTTTAAATGTTTTAACTCACGTACTTGAAAAACCATACGAAATGATGATTTCTGAATTTATGCACACAGACCCAATGAAATTCTTACCTGAAGACGGCAGCCTTGAATTAACTGCTGGTTGGACAGGAGATGTAAAGTATCATTTAGGTGGTGTGAAGACAACTTCATCATACGGTATTGAACAACGTATTTCATTAGCTAATAACCCAAGTCACTTGGAAATCGTTGCGCCAGTTGTAATTGGTAAGACACGTGCATCACAAGATGATACACACCATGCTGGTAAACCAACAACAGACTTCCATAAAGGTATGCCTATTATTATACATGGGGATGCAGCATACCCAGGACAAGGTATTAACTTTGAAACAATGAATTTAAGTAACCTAAATGGTTATTCAACTGGTGGTGCATTACATATCATCACTAATAATAAAATTGGATTTACAACAGAACCAGTGGATGGTCGTTCAACAACGTATTCTACTGATATTGCAAAAGGGTATGATGTACCGATTTTGCATGTAAACGCAGACGATGTAGAAGCAACAATTGAAGCTATTGATATTGCAATGGAATTCCGCAAAGAATTTCATAAAGATTTTGTCATTGATTTAGTTGGTTATCGTCGATACGGGCATAATGAAATGGATGAACCTTCAATTACAAATCCACTTCCATACCAAAACATTCGCAAACATGATTCTGTTGAAATCATCTATGGTAATCAATTGGTAGCGGATGGCGTTATTTCTAAGGAACAAATGGATGACGTTATGGATAAAGTTCAAAAAGAAATGCGTGCTGCCCAAGATAAGATTGATAAATCAGATAAAATGGATAATCCAGATATGGAGAAACCTGAATCATTACTAGAACCATTGCAAAGTGATGATAAAGATTTCTCAATAGATCATCTCAAAGAAATCAATGATGCTATGCTTTCATATCCTGAAGATTTCCACATACTAAAAAAACTTAATAAAGTACTTGAAAAACGTCGAGAACCTTTTGAAAAAGAAAATGGTTTAGTTGATTGGGCTCAAGCAGAGCAACTTGCTTTTGCAACCATCGTTCAAGATGGCATTTCAGTTCGCCTAACTGGACAAGATAGTGAACGTGGTACATTCAGTCATAGACATGCTGTGCTACATGATGAAGAAAATGGTGATACTTATACTCCGTTGCATCATGTACCTAATCAAAAAGCGACATTTGAAGTGCACAACAGCCCATTATCTGAAGCTGCCGTGGTTGGTTTCGAGTATGGTTATAATGTTGAGAATAAAAATAGTATGAATATTTGGGAAGCGCAGTATGGAGACTTCTCAAATATGGCTCAAATGATGTTTGATAATTTCATGTCATCAGCTCGTGCGAAGTGGGGAGAACGAAGTGGCTTAACACTATTCTTACCGCACGCATTTGAAGGTCAAGGCCCTGAACACTCTTCAGCACGTTTAGAAAGATTTTTACAATTAGCTGCAGAGAATAACAGTACGGTCGTTAACTTATCAAGTTCAAGCAACTATTTCCATCTATTACGAGCACAAGCTAAAAGTTTGGGCACTGAAGCGATGAGACCTCTAATTGTAATGTCTCCGAAAAGTTTATTAAGAAATAAAACAGTGGCTAAGCCTATTGATCAATTCACTACAGGTGGCTTCAAACCAATTATTGTTGAGGATGGAAATAAAGACAAAGTGACTAAACTCGTACTAGCTTCAGGTAAAATGTTTATTGATTTAAAAGAACATTTAGCTAAAAATCCTGACGATTCAATTTTACTAGTTGCAGTTGAACGTTTATATCCATTCCCTGAAGGGGAAATTAAAGAAGTATTAAATGAATTACCAAATCTTGAGACTGTATCTTGGGTTCAAGAAGAACCTAAAAACCAAGGGGCTTGGTTGTTTGTTTATCCTTACTTAAAATCACTTGTAGGTAACCAATATAATTTAAGTTATCATGGTAGAATACAACGTGCAGCACCAGCTGAAGGTGATGGAGAAATTCATAAGCTTGTTCAAAATCAAATCATTGAAAGTAGCATTGAAAAATAACTAGGGGGAAATATTATGCCAGAGGTAAAAGTTCCAGAATTAGCAGAATCTATAACAGAGGGTACCATTGCAGAATGGTTAAAAAATGTGGGAGATAGCGTTGAAAAAGGCGAAGCTATTTTAGAATTAGAAACAGATAAAGTTAACGTTGAAGTAGTTTCTGAAGAAGAAGGTGTGCTTCAAGAACAGTTAGCTTCAGAAGGCGATACAGTAGAAGTTGGTCAAGTCATCGCTACGGTTGGTGAAGGTAGTGGAAATCCAACAGCAAGTAAATCAGAGCCGTCAGACGACGCTCAATCTAATAGTTCAGATGATAGCGGTAAGAAAGACGCACAACCAACTGAACCACAATCTAATAAAGAAGAGGAACCATCATCTTCTAACAATCAACGTATTAATGCGACACCATCAGCACGTCGTCATGCACGTGAAAATGGCGTGGATTTAAGTACTGTTTCTGGAAAAGGAAATGATGTTGTTCGTAAAGATGATGTTGAAAATAGCCAAAAATCAACTCAATCACAACCTTCTCAAGAAGCTAGCAAAAAAGAAGCACCTAAAAAAGCTTCAAGTGCGCCTAATAAACCAGTAATTAGAGAAAAAATGTCACGTAGAAAGAAAACAGCTGCTAAAAAATTATTAGAAGTATCTAATAATACAGCTATGCTAACGACGTTTAATGAAGTTGACATGACAAACGTAATGGAATTACGTAAGCGTAAAAAAGAACAATTTATTAAAGATCATGATGGTACAAAATTAGGATTCATGTCATTCTTCACTAAAGCCGCTGTCGCAGCATTGAAGAAATATCCAGAAGTAAATGCTGAAATTGATGGCGATGATATGATTACTAAACAATATTATGATATTGGTGTCGCTGTTTCTACTGATGATGGTCTATTAGTTCCATTCGTACGAGACTGTGATAAGAAAAACTTTGCAGAACTTGAAAGAGCGATTGCTGACCTAGCAGTTAAAGCGCGCGAGAAAAAACTCGGCCTAGATGATATGGTCAATGGTTCATTTACAATCACTAATGGTGGTGTATTTGGATCAATGATGAGCACACCTATTATCAACGGTAATCAAGCAGCAATTCTTGGTATGCACTCTATTATTACTCGACCAATTGCAATCGATAAAGATACTATTGAAAATAGACCTATGATGTACATTGCTTTAAGTTATGACCACAGAATTATTGATGGTAAAGAAGCAGTAGGATTCTTAAAAACGATAAAAGAATTGATCGAAAGCCCTGAAGACCTACTATTAGAAAGCTAATCATAACGGAAAATAACCTCAAACTAATATTGATAAGGCTGGGGCATCATTCCTAGCTAAATAAAGGCTGAGACATAAATAATATAATAATGCTATTTTGCAAATTCGCAGTAGCTGACTGAACTGAGAAGGCGCTTTAATCAAGCTTTTCTCAGTTCTAGTCATCCTTGCGGGAGTGGGACAACGAATTTAAAAAGAATTCTGTCCCACTCCCTTGTTTATTTACGATACTTCCTATTGGTAGCTCGCTAGTCCAATTTTCTATGTTTGAAAACTGTCTATTCGATATTTTCTATGTTGGGCCTCACACTAAACTCCGTTTCATGATCCATTTTAGAACTACTTAAGCCGGGTTAACCATTTTACAAAATTCACAGTAGCTGACTGTACTGAAAAGGCATTTGAACATACAACAACCTTAGAATCACTCATTATTAATAAGCAGTCGAAACTATGTTAATTTGTATCTTTAGGCTGTGTAAGTATGGCGTTAAATGGTAAATACTTCTGCTCACATATTTATCACACTCAAACTGCAAAATGTTGCGAATACAAATATAACCATGTAAAACGAACTATCGCAAAAATTTGAACAAACTAATATAACGATAATATTCCACTATAAATAGCCCCCCCTTCCTATTTGTCAAAGGATAGGGGAGTAGTTATATCTTTGTTTTATAGGATATTAAAATTATTTTATAAACAAACTTCAATAGAGTTTATATTTATGTAATACGTTTTTTGTACTTCTTAGAATTCGCCAATGCTTTATGTAGTTCATGATATAAATCGTATTTAAAATGCGTTATAATGAATAGGAAAAGACAAATATTAGGGGTGTCATTGCATGAGTGGACTTAGAAGTGTCACATTAGGGACAAGTGATCTTTCTAAAACAAACAAATTATTTAAAGATATTTTAGGACTTAATGTAGCAACTAAAAATAAAGCTTTACGTTTTGGTGATGCAGATTTAAGTCCAGGTACACGAATTCACTTTGTTGAAGTGCCAAATCCTGAATACCAAAACCAACATATCGCTAGTGTTGGTTTAAGAACACCATCTGATTCAGGTTTAGAAGAGTATCAAACCATTTTGAAAGATAATGATATTGAATTTGGTGAAGTAACTGAGTTAAATGGAAATAAACATTTTAGCTTCGAGGATAATAACGACCAAATTTTTGACATTTATTCAAATGAACTCAATACTGGCGTAGGTTTAGGTACACCTACTTTTGAAAGTACAGTAAACCCACTTCATCAAATCCAGGGTTTAGGACCTATCATTATTAAAGTTAATGAATTACCGGTTACCGCTTCTATCCTGACAAATGTGTTTAACCTAACGCATTATGCAGAATATGAATCGTCAGCTATTCCTGAAACAATGATTCAAGTGTTTCAAATTGGAGAAGGCGGTTTAGGTGGCGAAATTCATTTATATCAACCTAAAGATCCTATTGAACTTAAAGAAGAAGGTATTGTTGAACAAGTTGAGTTTAGTGCAAACTCTCAAGAGGCATTCGCACATGCGCAAAAGGAATTAGATGATATTGGAATTCCTTATCAAACGTTAGATCAAGGCGATGCTCAGTCATTACGCATTACCGAGAATAGTGGCATCTCGTTTATTTACACATTAGAAAAGTAATACAAAGACAATATGGAGGATTTAAATTTATGGCTATGTTACATGAAACTTGGAAAACACGTACACCAATTAAAAAGGTAGAAGTTATCAATACTGATGCAAAAAAATTCACAGTATCTGATATGTTAACAGTTGGTAAACAATATGATGTGATTAATGAAACCGAAGAATACTATCAAATTATTGATAATTTTGGTTTAGTTGGTGGTTATTACAAATCATATTTTAAAGAAATTTAGTATAAATCGTTATGTATGTTCATGATTAAATTAAGACTTAGGGGTTAACTTTGGATTTTAGATGATGTATAGGTTGTGCTAAACAATACATTACTTTCATCCAATTTAATCTCTTAGTCTATTTTTCATTTTAAAGAAGGAGCGTAAGTAATCAAAATGATTAAAAATCAATATATCAATTCAGATGAGTCAGTATTCAATGATGCTAAAGCTTTATTTAGTTTAAATAAGAACATTTTACTAAAAGGACCTACAGGATCGGGTAAAACAAAATTAGCCGAAACACTTAGTGCTACTGTAGATACACCAATGCATCAAGTTAACTGTTCTGTAGATTTAGATGCTGAAAGTTTACTCGGATTCAAAACAATTAAAACTAATGATCAAGGGCAACAAGAAATTGTGTTTATCGATGGTCCCGTTATTAAAGCCATGCGTGAAGGTCATATTCTTTATATCGATGAAATTAATATGGCTAAACCTGAAACATTGCCAATTCTCAATGGTGTGCTAGATTATCGACGTCAACTTACTAATCCATTTACTGGTGAAGTGATTAAAGCTGCGCCTGGATTCAATGTCATCGCCGCAATTAACGAAGGGTATGTAGGTACACTTCCTATGAATGAAGCCCTAAAAAACCGTTTTGTCGTCATTCAAGTAGATTACATTGATGGTGATATACTTAAGGACGTTATTAAACAGCAAAGCCAACTTCAAGATGATGCAATTATTGAGCAAATCATTAAATTTAATGAAGATTTGCGCACCATGTCTAAACAGGGACAAATTTCTGAAGAAGCAGCAAGTATTAGGGCATTAATTGACTTAAGTGATTTAATTACTGTCATGCCAATCGAACGTGCGATTCAACGTACGATTATTGATAAATTAGAAGATGAGCGTGAACAACAAGCAATCAAAAATGCGATTGAATTAAACTTTTAGAGAGGGATTATTATGAGCGATCGTTTTATCAAATTTAATGATGAGCAATTAGATGCTAAGCAAGTTATGATGTTGCAAGACTTAGCACGCTTACTTCTCAAAAATGAACAAACACAAGTTAAAATTCAAAAATTCCCTTATTATGATCCAATCAACAACACATTGATTACAAGTTGGTTCTGGTCGCACCGTCCCGACCATATAGAGAAAGCTGGACTTAAAACAGATGTCATGCTTGCCGCTTACGGATATCAAATGATGGATGAAACTATTGTTAATAATGTACTTCATGATGATGAATTTGCACATCCGAAGTTCTATCAACAACTTTTTAGATTACTTGAAGATATGCGTGTGTTTAATCATATTCGTATTGCACGTCCTAGCACAGCTAAATTAATAGATTTACGTTTACAAACGCGATTGTCTTATACGGAGTCTCAAATCAAATTTTATAAGACTAAAACAGTATATACTGACTTGCTATTTTTATATTTAGAAAAAGCATTTCTAAGCCAAAACTTCTATGATATTCCAACCATAGATTCACAATTAGATGATATTTTAAATTCAATGTTTCTGTACTTACCTAACTTTTTCCAAAATGAAACATCAGAAGATAATATGTACTTAGCACAACGCATCATGTTTCAAATCGATGATATATTAAACAAAGATATGTTAAACGAATATTATCATCTTCCTCGTAGGGTATATGAAGCAATCCACGAAATGTCATTTGATGAGTTGAAACGAACGGATGCAAGTAACGTCGACGGTAAAGATAATACATCTGAAGATACAGATGCAGAAACTGCTGAAGCTGAAACAAAAGCTCAAGATAGCAAATCAGAAGGCGGCGCATATCTTGAAATGGAACTTCATGAGGGTGAAAATAGTGAGGTTATGAGTGATAATGATACTGCACGTGAAGGTGATTCCACAGACGACATGACGGATATGATGACTAAAAAAGGGCGTGGTTCAGAAAATACACTGAACAACGATGAAGGCGGGTTTATTGGCGAGAACGCTTCATTTGCACTTAAAGGAATTAACGAAAATGTTGAAATCAAATGGAATGTGCCTGATATTGAACCTGATTTCTTGCCAGCATATCAAGATGTTAAAAATGATGTTCAATTCGAAACGAAAGATTTAATTCAAATTATTAAAAAAACGATTGATCGAGAACATGTAGATGAGCGTCACAATTTAACTAAAGGTCGTTTACAACGAGATTTAACTAATTGGTTTATCGATGACCAATATAAATTATTTTATAAGAAACAAGATTTAAGTAAGACGTTCGATGCTACTTTCACATTACTAATTGATGTGTCTGCAAGTATGTTCGATAAGATGGAGGAAACAATCAAGGGTGTTGTGCTTTTCCATGAAACGCTTAAAGCATTAAATGTTAAGCATGAAATACTGGCATTCAATGAAGACGCATTTGATTCTGATGATCGTAAACAGCCTAACATCATTGATGAAATTGTTCATTACGATTATTCAACTATGGAAAAAAGCGGGCCACGAATTATGTCGTTACATCCGCAAGACGATAACCGTGACGGTGTAGCCATACGTATTGCTAGCGAACGTTTACTAAGAAGAAGTCATAATCAACGTTTTCTAATCGTCTTTTCTGATGGAGAACCTTCAGCTTACAATTATGCGCAAGATGGTATTTTAGACACGTATGAAGGCGTAGAAATGGCACGTAAATATGGTATTGAAGTATTTAATGTGTTCTTGAGTCAAGATGTTATTACAGAAGACATTGAGCAAACTATTCACAATATTTATGGACAATATGCCTTATTTGTTGAAGGCGTAGAAAATCTTCCAAGCCATCTATCACCATTACTCAAAAAACTACTACTAAAATCATTTTAAATTTTTGTATAAATATAGCTTTAAATATATATCAACTTTTCAAATTTTCTGAAATCACATAGACTTGCAATTCCTTTTTATGCTAGAATGTTTAATATTGCAAACATACACATAAAAAGGAGCAATTCTATGAATAAGAATACTTGGATTGTAGGATTTACGTTATTCGCTATGTTTTTCGGCGCAGGTAATCTTATTTTTCCACCAAATTTAGGTCAAGATAGTGGTCATTTCTTTTGGCCCGCTGTGATCGCATTTTGTTTAACAGGCATTGGCTTACCGTTACTAGGCGTTATTGTAGGCGCTTTAGACAAACAAGGCTACGTAGGTTCTTTAAACAAAATATCACCTAAATTTTCAATTATATTTTTAATTATTATATATTTAACAATCGGACCTCTGTTTGCAATTCCGCGTACAGCTTCAACTTCATTCGAGATGACTGTCACACCAATTGCTCATACAAATAGTAACCTTATACTATTCATATTTACGTTGATTTATTTCCTAATCGTTCTTTACCTTTGTATTAATCCAGGTAAAATTGTAGATCGTATCGGATCATTGTTAACGCCACTATTGTTGATAACAATTTTAGCCATGATTATTAAAGGTTTCGTCGATTATAGTGGTAATACGCCATCTCATGGAAATCAAGTTGATTATAGTTCAGCTATCGGAAGTTTTTCGAAAGGCTTTACAGAAGGTTATTTAACGATGGATGCAATTGCAGCAATTGCTTTCTCAATGATCGTAGTGAATGCAATAAAAGCAACAGGGGTAAAACATGCAGATCAAATATTTAAACAAACCGTAATGTCAGGTTTGATTGCTGCTGTAGCACTCATCTTCATATACGTGTCATTAGGATTTATAGGTAATCATATGAACGTAGACAATGAAACACTTAAAAATTTAACTGCTAAAGATCAAAATGTAGGAGCCTACTTATTAACAACAATGGCAGCAAGTGGTTTTGGTGTCTTTGGCAAATATTTATTAGGTATTATTGTTGCATTAGCTTGTTTGACAACTGCTTGTGGCTTAATAGTGGCTGTAAGTCAGTATTTCAATAGAATATTCCCTAAAGTTTCGTATAAAGCTTATACAATATTCTTTACTTTAATTAGTTTTATATTGTCCAATTTAGGTTTAAATGCAGTAATATCCATGTCTGTTCCTGTATTGAGTATTATTTATCCAGTTGCAATAACTGTGGTATTACTTATCTTACTTGCAAGATTTATACCAACTAAGCGAATTGCTCAACAAATACCAATTGTTGTCATTAGTATCGTTTCTATTTTGAGCGTTATTAGTTCTAACGGTTGGGTGAAGATGTCATTTATGGATGCTTTACCATTAAAGCAATATTCATTAGAGTGGTTCCCAATAGCAGTGATTGCTACCATTATTGGTTATATAGTCGCTAAGTTTGTAAAACAGGATTATATTATTTATCAAAAAGAATAGTTCCTTACCAAAAATTTACAACACGTTGAAGACATTAAAAAGCACATCAGACTCAAATTGAGTTGTGATGTGCTTTTGTTTATATGCTATTCTTTCTTCATAGAAAGTAAGTGTTGTTTTAATTCATCTTCTAAACCAACGAGTTCTTTTTCTGCTTCTTTACGTTTTTGGCGACCATTTTGTTGAATTTGAAGTGTTTGTTCTATCGTTTCGATAATATCGCTTTGTGTCGATTTAAGTGTTTCAATATCAACAATACCGCGCTCATTTTCAGTAGCAGTTTCAATAGCGTTTTGTTTTAACATCGCCGCATTTTGCGTAAGCAAATCATTGGTTGTATCAGTTACTGCACGTTGTGCAGACACTGCATTACGTTGTCTCATCAATGTAAGGGCAATCGCCATTTGATTTTTCCAAAGTGGAATACTTGTAAGAATAGAACTTTGAATTTTCTCAGCTAAAGCCTGATTCACATTTTGAATCATACGGATTTGTGGTGCAGTTTGTATTGCAATTTGACGAGATAATTGTAAATCATAAATGCGTTTATCTAAACGATCAACAAATTGTTCCATATCCGCGACAGCTTGGATATCCATTTGATTGCCACTTTGATGCGCATTTGCTTGTAATTTTGGAATATCTTCAGCTTGTATTTCATGTTTTTTTCTTTTAGCAGCAGCAATATATAAATTAACATCATCAAAGTAATCTTTATTTTGTTGGTATAAACCATCTAATAATTTAATGTCTTTAGATAGATTATTTTTGTGTCTATCAAGCTGAATTGTAATTCTATCAATTTGCGCACTAACAGATTGCATTCTTGAAAATACTTCATTAATAGAAGCTTTCGTACGTTTAAATAAACGTTTCAACTTAGATTGTTTCTCTGGATTTAATTCATCAGGGTTGACGGCTTTTAGTTTTGACATTAGCTGATTAAGTGAATCCCCAACAGGTCCAATATCTTTTGTCTGCACTTCATCCAACATTTTATGCGAGAATTGAGACATGTTTTCTTGTAAATGAGTACCATAAGTTAGTAACCCATCATTATCTAAAGGTTTAATTTGTTGACTAATAGTTTCAATCTTTTGTAGTTCTTTATCAGTAAATTGTTGATGAAAATCGTCTAAAACTGTATTATCATGTGCTAGGTTAATGTTGTTTTCATTATTTAAATTATTAAACTGTTGTTGTTCTATATAATCATCTAATGGATGTGCGTTGTTAAATTGTTCATCTCGAGACATTTAAGTAAATCGCTCCATTTCTTTATTCTATTTATCTTTATGACGTGTTTGTTCCAATTTATTAAGTTGCATTTCAACATCTAGACGTTCGTAATCATCTTCATTGATTCTCTTCAAATCAGCAATTAGTGTACGTTTCACTTCATCTAGCGTGATACGTGTTTGTTCTAATTTTTGCTTTTCTTCAACTGATTTTTTTGGCATTTTAGCCAGTCGAGTATACGACTCAATTAAATTTAAAGCATTGTCTATATGTGAATAAAAGAAACTTTCAACTTTAAAGAACATTGCTGGTCGTTGTTTAACAGCAAAGTGAATAGACTTTGATATTCTATAGATATCATTTATTTGTCTAAAATCCTGAATAGATCTTACATTAATAAATGACTTCAATATAGTACGTATCTTGTCTTGGGTTTGCTTTAAATGGTTTCTCACGTAATAATAGTCTCTTCGTGAAAGGCCAATTTCTGTTAAATACTTCTTTGACGTAAGTCGTTGAGTAGGGAAGTAGGACACAAAAAACATCCCAATTCCTATTAAACCATCAATAATGAATGATAAATCAAAGCCAAAAACGCTGATCAACCATGACACTATTGCTACTGGAACCCCCACAATCACGCCAAAAAGTCGAGAAATATTGTATCTCAAATGACATCTTCCTTTTTATATTTAAATCGATTTAAAGTCTGTAAAATCTTCACTCAAATTAGTTTCTTCAAGTTCATAGTGTGTAACATGTGAAGCAGGTGATGCACCATTGATCACAGCATTAATAAACTGATCAATATTATCGTCATTACCTATTGCATATATTTCAACATAATCATCTACATTCTGAACTGTACCTTTAACATGATATTTGATTGCTAATCTTTGCGTATAATATCGAAAACCTACACCTTGAACAGTTCCAAACACTTGTAAATGCTTTTGCTTCATAGTATCACCTCTTACACTTATTATACGTAGTTTTATACTAAAAAACTAATATTTACTATTGAATCAAGAGGCTATCAGTCAAAAGTATGAGCCGTTATATTTTTAATTCAGATATAAAATAGTTAAAATAAGTATTATAGGTTAATTGAGAGGGGATTTATATATGTGGACAGTTACCAAGATCAGAGCTGACTACGAGGGATGGTGGTTATTTAGTGACTGGACAGATAAAATTGTTGAACAACATCAATTTTCAACGTATGCTGAAATGATTGATTACTATAAAAATATAATTGCAAAAAGTAAAAATGATTATGATAATTATGTTGTTGGTAAATACAATATTCATGCATTTTATAACAACTGTGATTTAAACTTTTGTGAAGATTGTGAAGAAGACTTACAAATATTTTATAGTTTTATTGTATTAAATAATAAAGAAGTATATTATAATCTACCAAAAATTAATTAAAAGATAATTTTCTATAATTGTATTGCAATTTGGTAAGAACTAACATATAATTACTACTAAGCAATGGTTTTATTCCATATTGCAAAGAATATCTGTAAGAGTTATTTATAGCGTTTCGTTATTCATACATAATTGTCACATGTATTTTTTGTAATATGCGAATAATGCATATTGAAAGAATTTAGTCTTGGAGGTTTCAGAATTATGAAACAAGGTACAGTTAAATGGTTTAACGCTGAAAAAGGTTTTGGTTTTATCGAAGTTGAAGGTGAAAACGACGTATTCGTACACTTCTCAGCAATTAACCAAGATGGTTACAAATCATTAGAAGAAGGTCAATCAGTTGAATTTGAAGTAGTTGAAGGCGACCGCGGTCCTCAAGCTGCAAACGTTGTAAAACTATAATAAATAGATTGTAAAATATTGACTTTAGTAACACCTTACCAAGATGTAAGGTGTTTTTTATTTTAAGGGCTCTTCGTCAAATCGGACTGATGAGTCCTAATATTGAGATTAAGCAACCTTAGGTTGTTTAATCTCTTTTTTTGTTGTTGAGGCAAATAGTCGCGAAGTTATTATAGAGCCTTTTTATTTTAAGTTAATAATGGCTTTAGAAAAGGATTGTACGAAAAATGAGTTTACCTTTTATTGAATGGTGCAAAATAAAATATTGTTTTTTATTGTATAAATATATTATTATTAAACTGATAAGTAGGAGAAAGGAGAGATGATTATGTTAAAACTTTTAGATATTTTCCAATTCTCAATTGGTAGATTTTATATCGGCTATCGTGGCCGTCATATTAAATGGTAATATCAATCTTAAAAAATCGAAGAATAATTTGTATATTTGCAATTATTTGTATAATACTCAGTAGTTCAATGATGCTAAATTTATTAATAGGCTTAACTGCTTATCTAATAAAATCAGAATTTTTAGAGTTTATAGTTTTATTGTTAAGTATTAACATCTGTTTTTTAATAATACCTACTTATCTTTCTTCAATTTTTTCTTATAAATTCGATCCATACTCAATGTATAAATTTTCAAATATATTAATTTACACAATTATTTTTATTTTAGTGTTTTATTTTTTTGATGATTTTTAAATTAACATTATTTTATTTAACAATTGCAATGGGAGAAGAATATTTATTTAGAGAAGTTGTTTATAAAATCCTATTAAATAATTTTAGTTTTATCAATTCAATTATTATAGGTTCTTTATTGTTTTCTTTGTTATTACATTTAAATGAGTCAATAATAACAAATTTATTAATTAGATTCCCATCTAGTATTTTATTATATTTATTAAGATATGCTTTTGGTCTTAGGGCATCTATAAGTGTTCATTGGATTTATAATATTTTAGTTTCAAAAGTAATAGGGTGATTGTATGAAATTAGCACTTATTTCGATTTTAGTAAATTGTATTTTTTATATTTATTTAGCTTATTTGGGCTTAGATATAAATTTATTTTTATCAACTGTTTTAACTATTATTATTCCTTGCTTAATTTCTTCAATAGCAATAATCTTTGTTAAACCATCAATATTACATGTGTTAATCACTGTTGCATTTAATGTTTTTTATTATATAATTTACAGTTTATATATTATGAATTTAGATGGTTATTTAGAATATGTTTCTAAATATAATATTGATAATAATGATATAAATATACAAGTGTCACCAAATATGTTAGAAATCTCTCAAGTAATTTTTTAATATTGGCTTATTTAATACCTCAACTATTCATAATATTTATTAAATTTAAAAAAGGGGAGAAACATGTTAGAATTTAAAGATATTTCAAAAAAATATCATAAAAAAGCAATTTTAGAAAATATAAATTTCAAAATATGTAAAGGGGAAAAAGTCAGTTTGCTTGGTACTAATGGGGCAGGTAAAACTACTTTAATGAAGCTAATTGCTAAATCTCAGTTGCCTACCCAAGGTCATATTTTTTATAATGGCATTGATATAAATAGTAAAGATAACGTTTTAAATGATTTTGCATTTATGATTAATCAAATCTATTTCCCTGAAATTAGCGCTAGAAAAAATTTAGAATATTACTTAGAAATTAATAATAAAAAAGAATATTCTAAAGATATAAGTAAAATTTTAAATCTAGTTGCTCTAGAAGATAACTCGAAGAAAGTAAAATACTTTTCATATGGTATGAAACAGCGATTATGTTTGGCGTTATGTTTAATAATCAAACCAAAAGTTGCTATTTTAGATGAACCATTTTTAGGTTTAGATCCTATTGGAGTACAAAAATTAATAACAATCATCGAACAATTTTCTAAAGAGAATGACACAATTTTTTTAATATCTAGTCATCAATTAAAAGAATTAGAAGGATTGTGCACAAGGTTTTTATTATTAAATAAACGAAAGATTACAGAAATAGATGTTAAAGAACAAAACAATATTATAAAAATGAAATTTAAAAAAACAATTAACAATATTGACAATTTACTTTCTAAGTACTCATTTATTGAAAAAATCGACTTAAATATTGTCACTATAAAAAATGAGAACGATAACTTGTCTAAATTACTTGTAGAGTTAAGGGATAATTCTTTATTAGAAGTTATACATAACTCACATGATTTAGAATCATATTTTTATCAAGAGTAGGTATTTCAAATGTTTAAATTTATATTCATGTATGTTTTTAAGATACGTGCCACATGGTTACTTTTAATTTTAGGTCTCTATCCTTTATTAATATTTTTAGCACAATTTTTAAATAGTAATTTCTTATCACTCTCAGCTAGTCAAGCTGGTAGTGTAAGCTTTTTGGAAACCTTTATTGCGATATATGATACCCAGCAAAAGTCAATGCTATCATTAATAATAGTTGCTTATTTAGCATCAATATTATTCTATAATGAAATTAGTACTAGTCGTCTTCTTTTTTTCAAAGATCAGAATAGAAATAAAATTTTTAATAATAAGTTTTTATCAATCATTATTGTTTATATTACTTTTCTAATTATATTGTGTGTATCCTCAATAATTGTTTATTTATATTTTGTGAATAATCATGATTATTCATCACATTCTTTATTATTAAAAGATACTAAATATAATCATTATCTAATGACAAATTTGATGGGCTTATTTTTTACCGATGCTATTTTAATATTTTTATCACTTATTGCATCTATACGTTTCAATACTGGAGTAACTATTATTACTTTAATTACAGGATTTATTCTCATAAAAGTTACAGACAGTATTGATAAAATTAAGATTTTCCCTTCTAATTTTATCAAATTAGATAGTAATATTAGCTTTTCGCAAAATTTATTAATAATGAGTGTAATTACTTTAGTATACATAATAGTTATATATCTTGTATCAAAACTTATATTTAAAAAATTACAATATTAATATATATATAATAGAATTAATTATTAAGATATTAAAAACCTAGATAAAGTCCGTATAATTG
>NZ_JAESLK010000041.1:0-14282 GCF_017892585.1 Staphylococcus sp. GDY8P57P
CAATTATACGGACTTTATCCAGTACCACGTTGAATATCTTTAATAATAATTTTATTATCAATGACACAATATTTTTATAGTTTAACCATTGAAAGAACACCTATTTACTTAATCATTACTACATTGATAGAAATAATTATCATCTTTTTTGCATTTATACAACTTTTTGAAAAGAAAGATAGTATAGAACTAAAGACGGCCAAAAGATATTTAATAATTGGTTGTTTGACTGGTTACTCAACTTATTTATCACTTTATAATCTTTACTTTTTTATGGCAGAAGAACATCAAATTAATTTAACTACTTTTTGGGTTGTTAGCTTTCTGTTTCTATTAATATGTGCAAGTGCGCATATTTGTAAACTATTATTAATGGTAAGTAAGCCCTCATGGCTAAAAGGTAATAAATACGTTTGGATTATGGTGTTAAGTGTTATAGCATCAACAATTTATGTTCAAAAAATTGTTGAATATATATTAATTCCTAATGTTGTAGAGTCCCATTTTGTAATCATAGGTAGTATGTTAATGATATTTGTTGCTAACTCATTAGCAACTCAATATTTCTTGTTTTATGGAGAGGTCTATACTGCAATAGAAAATACAAGTAAGCAGGAGAGTATATAATGGAATTAGACGTATTGATAATGCCTCACATAGCTAGAATGGAATTTTCTATTCATCCAGATTATTGAAAGTATGAGATGTACTAAAGAAGTGTTTATTTCGAATAATATTTATATATAGATGGCATGCTAGTTGTTGGATCAAATTTTGCCTCTGAAAAATCAATGTAAAGAAAAAATAGTGGATTCTGGCGTTGATCTCGGAGTTATGGCTGCCACAACAGGAACATCAACTGCTATCGGTGCAAGCATTGGTGGACCAATAGGGGCAGGATTAGGTTTGGTAGTTGGAACAGGGATATCAATCTTATCTGAACAAAAATTAGTTAGAGGTAAGTCTGCTACTGATATTGTTAAGGATAAAGCTAATGAAAAAGTGAGCGCTATAAGAAATTCTGATGTGTGGAAGAATTCCAAAAATTTGGTAACTGATAGTATTAATAATAAAAATTTCGGAAAATCAATAAGCTCAATATTTTCATAAAGGAGGTAAATTTTAAATGGAAAATTCACTGAAACAGATGAAAAAACCATCTATACAAGTAATGAACGTGTTGTCAATATTGTTTATATTAGCGGCAGCTATCCAATATCATTATAATCTTACATTAGAAAATACACCTAAATATTTATTAATTACGACGGCAATTTCGCTTGTAATCAATGTATTAGGATTATTACAAATGTTCGAAAGGAAAATAACAACCCCAATAAAACAAGCAAGAAGATATTTAATAGTTAATATTTTAACTTGTTATTTTACTTATGTAACAGTATATAATTTGTATTTTTTTGTAGCAGCTGAACATCATTATTATTTAGATAAATATTGGTATGTTGGATTCATTACTTTATTTGTATGTAGTACGTCCCATGTTCTAAGTCTAATTTTGATGAGCTTTTATCCAGACTGGTTAAGAGTGGATAAGGTTATAGTAATAATAGTATTAAAGGTCATAGCATCATTAATATATGTTCAAAAAATCATAGAATATATAATAATTCCCAATATTGCTGATTCTCATTTTGTATTTATGGTATCTATTATCATGATTTTTGCATGTAACTTTTTAGTTTCTCAATATTATTTATTATATGGAAGAGTATTTACTGATTTTAATAAACTAAGTGAAGATAATAAAAAAAGATATGGAGTCAATAAATAATGGAATTAGACGTATTGATAATGCCTCATATAGCAAAAATGGAATTTTCTATTCATCCAGATTATTGGGAAGATGATATGAAAAGAGTTAAAGGTTATTTATGTCGTACGATAGTTTAACAATGGATTTCACCATACTACCATATAATAAATGAAATAGATGAAGTGAATTGGGTTGATGTAAAAGTCAAGGTATGGGAGGTATCTACCACATAATGGATATTCTACTTATTATAATCGTATTTGGTCTGTTTTATTTAGTACATTTTACATCTGTTATGCATTCAGGTGGTCTTAAAGTATTGCCAGTAATGACATATATTATAGCGTTCATTTTATATTTAATACCTGTGATTCTCATAAAAGAAGAAAGTGCAAATCAGTTTGAAAACTTGATGCTCATATTGAATATAGGTGTGTTACTGTATGGAATTATGGGTGTAAGGGGATTATGGTCTAGACCCTTAAAAATAAAGATTCAAGAGTTAAATAAGGCACCAGATAAAATGATTACACAACAGAAGTATGACAAAATTGAAAGTATGAAAATTAATTTAGACATAGCTAAATATAAAGGAATCATATCACTACTGATGTCGTTGATATTTATGATCACCATGTCAATTAAAGCATCCTCACAGTATAGAGAAGATTTTGCAATTGGAAATTTTTTCATACTTTATATTTTTATCGCACTATTTGTTATTTACATAATCATAGATATCATTTTAAGAATAATAAAAGGACGATGGAGACTTATTTCTATAAGACCATTATTGATGTCAATATGGGTAATTATTCTCATTATGATTTTAATAATACATAGGTAGGGAGATAAATACATCGACGTTTTTGAGACAACATTTAATACATAGTACTATTGCACAAGAAGAGGGGGGGATTTACACTCTCTTTTTGTGATAAATAAATGATTAAGAAAAAATTCATCCACAGTGTTACCAAATAGTCTTGCCAAATTAAATGCTAATGTCTATGTAGGATCACATATTGTTTTCTATTACATTAATAATTAGTTATTATCCCGATATATGTGAGAATGATGTTACCTAAAAAAAGAAACTACAATTTTAAAATATGTTGTTTTTCTAGTATCGAATATATCGCACACCTCAATTTCTACCGTTGTTTAATATGTTTCTTCTCATTAGTTGAGTCATCGTATGAAATCATTTTGCATTTCTCCACTCACCAGTGTTATAATTTAGTTAACAAGGAAACTAGCATAGATGCACCAATCCCCTCACTATTGCCGTAGTGAGGGGATTTTTAGGTGTGGCTATGGTCGCCTATTTATTATTGCGATTACGTAGCCAATGCGTGAATATCGCAATAATACAACCACTGATGACTGTGGTCGTGATGTGAACAAGGATTTCTAGCATAGATTAGCACCTCCTCTCTACGCCTAAATTGACGCCTGAGAGATAGGCGACCAGTATATTATATCATCTCCAAATACACGCTGATAGTTTAATTCAAATAAGTAATTTTATAGTAATATTTCCCAAGATTTAACCTATATACTGTTCTTTTTATTACTCAATTTATCAAAATAGATGATGATACTTATATATCCTAAATGCTTCAAAACTGAGAAGTATCACCTACATGCACTATCTAAATTATGCTATAATGTGGTGTATTAATTAGAAGCTAAGGTGAGGCAAACGTTGGATAAGAATATACACATTCAAACGAAGCAAGTCTTAAAACAAAATGGTGAAAAACAAAAATTTGAATTTGCTACTCAAGGTTCTTGGCAAACAAAGAATGCAGATTATATTCGTTACCAAGAAAAAATTGAAGATGCAGTCGTTAATGTAACGATTAAAATCGAAGCGCGAGGCGTCAAATTAATACGCAAAGGCGATATTAATATGAATCTTCACTTTGTAGAAGGTCATGATACGACTACACTTTACGATATTCCAGCTGGACGTATCCCTTTGACTGTTAGAACACGTAGTATCTTGCATTTTGTGAATGAAAATGGTGGGAAGCTAAAAATTCAATACGAGTTACATCAAATTGATGAAAAAATGGGCTCATATCAATATGAAATTAATTATAAGGAGATAGGCGAATGAATATTATTGATCAAGTAAAAACAACTTTAATACAAGAAATTGAAACAAGTATTAAAAAAGCTGGTCTTGCTGAAGATATTCCAGATATCAAAGTTGAAATACCAAAAGACACTAAAAATGGAGATTACTCAACTAATATCGCAATGGTATTAACTAAGATTGCGAAACGTAACCCACGTGAAATTGCTCAAGCGATTGTTGACAACTTAGACACAAGTAAAGCGAATGTGAAGCAAGTAGATATCGCGGGTCCTGGTTTTATTAATTTCTATTTAGATAATCAATATTTAACTGCAGTTATTCCAGAAGCGATTGAAAAAGGTAATCGATTTGGTTATGCTGAAGCATCTAAAAATAAAAATATCTTATTAGAATATGTTTCTGCCAACCCAACTGGCGATTTACACATTGGTCATGCAAGAAACGCTGCTGTTGGTGACTCACTAGCTAATATTTTAATTGCAGCAGGTTACAATGTAACACGTGAATATTATATTAATGATGCTGGTAATCAAATTACTAACTTGGCACGTTCAATTGAGACACGTTTCTTTGAAGCGCTTGGTGATACAAGTCATGAAATGCCTGCAGATGGTTATAATGGTAAAGATATTATCGAAATTGGTAAAGACTTAGCTGATAAGCACCCAGAAATGAAAGATTATTCTGATGAAGAACGTCTTAAAACATTTAGAAAACTTGGTGTTGATTATGAAATGGATAAATTGAAAAAAGACTTAGCTGATTTCAATGTCCACTTTGATAATTGGTTTAGTGAAACATCACTATATGAGAACGGTGCTATTGATAACACATTAGCTAAAATGAATGAACTCGGTTACACATATGAAGCGGATGGTGCAACTTGGTTACGTACATCTGATTTTAAAGATGATAAAGACCGTGTGTTAATTAAAAAAGATGGTAATTACACTTATTTCACACCAGACACTGCGTATCACTACAACAAAATTAATCGCGGTAACGACATTTTGATCGATTTAATGGGTGCCGATCACCATGGTTACATTAATCGTTTGAAAGCAAGTTTAGAAACGTTTGGTGTAGATAGTGATCGTCTTGAAATACAAATTATGCAAATGGTGCGTTTAATGCAAGACGGTGTCGAAGTGAAGATGAGTAAGCGTACCGGTAATGCGATTACCTTACGTGAAATTATGGATGAGGTTGGCATTGATGCTGCACGTTACTTCTTAACAATGCGTAGTCCGGACTCTCATTTTGATTTTGATTTAGAACTTGCAAAAGAAAAATCACAAGATAATCCAATTTATTACGCGCAATACGCACATGCACGTATTTGCTCAATCTTGAAACAAGCAAAAGAGCAAGGTGTTGAAGTTACAACTGATGCAGACTTCTCAACAATTACAAATGAAAAAGCGATTGAATTATTGAAAAAAGTAGCTGAATTTGAATCAACAATTGAAAGTGCAGCAGAAAGTCGTGCACCACACCGTTTAACGAACTATATTCAAGATTTAGCATCTGCATTCCATAAATTCTACAATGCTGAAAAAGTATTAACAGATGATGCAGAAAAAACGAAAGCACATGTAGCTTTAGTAGATGCAGTTAGAATTACACTACACAATGCATTAACATTAGTTGGTGTATCAGCACCAGAAACGATGTAATCAAGAGAATTATATAAATTTTGATATCACCCTCATAAATTTCGATTTGTGAGGGTATTATTATGTAAAGATTGGAGTGAGTGTATGCTAACGCTTACGACTGAAGCACTTTATAACATCTTATTAAACAATATGGGCCCGCAACATTGGTGGCCGGCTGAAAGCCCTGAAGAAATGATGCTTGGTGCGATATTAGTGCAAAATACGAATTGGAACAATGCAGATATGGCGCTAATGCGTTTACAGGAAGAAACCTGTTTTGATCCTCAAACCATTTTGGCTTTACCATTAAATGAACTACAAGACATTATACGTTCTAGTGGCTTTTTTAAAAATAAAGGGAAGGCCATTCATGCGTTATTCAATTGGCTAAGCCAATACAACTTTGACTATGATGCCATTGCGCGTATGCATGGTGATACGCTCAGACAGGCATTGTTAAACATACGTGGTATAGGTAGTGAAACGGCTGACGTGTTATTGGTGTATCTTTTTCAAGGAATCGAATTTATTCCTGATCGATATACACGACGCTTGTATCATAAATTAGGCTATTCAAACACAGAGAATTACGATAAATTTAAAAAGCATATAACACTACCAGATTATTTTACAAATCAAGATGCCAATGAATTTCATGCATTATTAGATAACTTTGGGAAACATTATTTTAATGGCAAAGGAAAGCAGAAATATACGTTTTTAGATCATTATTTTATAAAAAATGATTGACTTTAACGTTACGTCATAGTGCATACTCCTGAGTAGATGAGTGAGGTATGAATGATATTGAAAATAAAACAAAGTGGAGAATAATACAATGTTAAATCACAACTATTTTACACCGAGTGAAGTGAGCAAAGTGACGACGGTTAGTACAAGAACATTGCGTTACTATCATGAGATTGGTTTACTAGTACCTAGTTATGTAGACGATAATGGCTATCGCTACTATCATTCACAAGATATTGCAAAGCTACAAACGATCTTATTTCTTCGACAGCTCAATTTATCTCTCGAAGATATTCAATTATATTTTCAACAAAGTATTACTAATAAAAATGCAATATTAGAAGATAACTATGCCCAAATTGTTCAACGACGTAATCAGCTAAATCAAATCATTGATTACCTCAAACATCATCTAATAAATCATAGAAACGAGGAGATTAATATGGACCAATTCAATCAATTTGATGTGACAGAACAATATGATAAAGAAGCTGAATTGAAATATGGCGATACGGATTATTATCAGTCATATAAACAACGTAGAAATCAAATGGATGATTCTGATAAGCAGAATAATGATAAAGATACAAATGACCAATTCAACCAATTTTTCAATGAAATGAATCACTTATTAGAAAATGGCTACGCAGCGGATGATGTGCATGTATATCAAAATATTGAAGCTTTAAAAGGCATTTTACAACGACAAGTGCCTAATGCGGATAATCAATTTTTAGAATATATCGCACTTACTTATGAAAGTGATGATCGCTTTGCTAAGAATATAAATAAACATCGCAATAATCACTTGAATGAGTATATCGCAAAAGCAATCCAAGCGTATATCAAATAAAGTGTTTCCTTCAATCCTTTATTATGTAATGATTATACTGAATCATATTTAAAGGAGACGCTATAATGATTGAGTCGTACCAATTATTTTGGAGAAATTATTTTAATGTACAAGGTCGTACACGTAGACGACATTACTGGTATGCAACACTCGCGAATATTATTGTACTCATTTTATTAAGCATACTTACCGACGTACTCACTTGGATAGTTGGCGGTGGCGATATGTTTTTCAAGATTATTTATGAAACGATTGATGTCATTATTCTAATCGGAACATTCACCATGTCGGTGCGTCGATTTCATGATGTTGGACGTACGATGTTAATACCATTAATTATGTTAGTGTCTATGTTACTAAGAGGATTAATTGTATTACTCGAAACGATATCTGATACGTATTTAAATCAATTTTACGCTGATGTTTCTTTAATGGCTTCAACTGTAGTCGTACTTGTTATATCAGTTATATTATTAATTATCTCTATTTTCGCATTAATTTACTGCATTGCGGATAGTGAACAAGGTACAAATGAATATGGACCTAACCCCAAAGCATAGTGAGTGTTAAAACTAAGCATTGAATATTTCTAAATTTAGAAGTATTCAATGCTTTTTTACTACTGATTATTTCTCAAAATAAGTGATAATATAAAATTACACAATTAAATATAAAAAAGTTAAATTAATATTGAATAATATTTGTTATGATTAATGCATACATATACTAAAGATAGAAAGGAATGTGTAGTCGTGTTAAATAAAAAAATGTGGATAGTACTATGTATAATGATGCTGGTACTTGTCGCTTGTGGTCAAAATAATCAACACAAACAAGCAAACAATGAGAGTAATAAATCAGATTCAAATTCAAAAAATCAGTCATATCATCGTATCGTGTCACTTATGCCTAGTAACACGGAAATTCTTTACGAATTAGGACTTGGGAAAGATATTGTTGGTGTTTCAACAGTAGATGATTATCCTAAAGATGTTAAAGAAGGTAAGAAACAATTTGATGCAATGAATTTAAATAAAGAAGCATTGTTAAAGGCGAAACCAGATTTAATATTGGCGCATGAATCTCAAAAAGGGACGTCAAAAAAAGTGTTAGATAGTCTTGAAAAAAATGGTGTCAAAGTGGTTTATGTGAAAGATGCACAATCTTTAAATCAAACATATGATACTTTTAAACAGATAGGTAAAGTCACTGGACGTGAACGTGAAGCGCAAGACCTTGTAGATGAAACGAAGCATAACGTTGACAAAGTAATCAAGTCAGTGCCGAGACATCACAAATCACAATCTGTTTTCATGGAAGTGTCTTCTAAACCAGAAATCTATACAGCGGGTAAACATACATTTTTCGATGACATGTTGACACAATTAGATGCTAAAAATAGCTTTTCAAATATAGAAGGTTGGAAGTCAGTGGATAAAGAAAGTATCATCAAAAAGAACCCAGACATTTTGATCTCTACAGAAGGTCTGTCTAAATCAGATTACTATAAAATCATTAAAAAGCGTGATGGTTTCCGTCAAATTAAGGCAGTGAAAAATGGACGTATTGAAACTGTGAATGGTGATGAAATTTCACGTCCGGGTCCTCGTATTGATGAGGGTTTGAAAGAATTACGTGATGCCATTTATAAACGATAAATGGCTATAAAAAGGTAACACTGCACATTCGTAGTGACTAACTAAATAGAGAAGACGCTTGATATTAAGTGCTTATCTTTACGTGGCTGAAGCCTCAATAAAAAAGCATTTCATCAAGAAATGCTACAAGCTAGGCAAGCTGGGAGTGGACGACGAATTTTAAAAGAATTCTGTTCCAGTCCCATTCTTTTATATCATCAGTTATAATAGAAGAAATTATAGAAAGATAGTTGATGAGTTGATAAAATGACAAGGAATATTTATTTCACAATGCTAGGTTGGATCATCTGTTTAATTGGTGTGATAACACTCTATTTATTATGGGATATGGGTAATTTAGCAGATTCATTTAATCAAATGATATTGCTGAAAGTTAGATTGCCACGAATTATTGAAGCTATGTTAACGGGTGCAATACTAACCTTAGCAGGCCATATGTTTCAGACTGTGTTGAATAACCCATTAGCGGATAGTTTTACATTAGGATTGGCTAGTGGTGCAACGTTTGGCTCAGGTTTGGCCATTTTTTTAGGATTATCTTTTATTTGGGTACCTATCTTTTCAATTGGCATCAGTATTATCACACTATTAATTGTATTGATGATTGCAGCAACTATATCTCGTGGTTATCCGGTGAAGATTCTTATTATTACTGGATTGATGATTGGCGCACTTTTTAATGCATTCTTGTATATTCTTGTGTTAATTAAACCTAGTAAGATGAATCAAATCGCAAATTACTTCTTCGGGGGATTCGCGGCGGCAGAAACGAGAGAAGTTATTTACATAGGACTAATAGCTATACCTTTTATCATCATTTTATTTACTATGATACCTGGGATTAAGTTATTACAATTAGGTGAGTTGAAGAGTCAATCATTAGGTTTAAATGTGCAACAAGTGATGTTTATCGTACTTACTTTAGCGTCTATGATAACGGCAGTTGCAGTGGCTTATACGGGGATTATTGGTTTCATCGGTATGGTTGTACCCCAATTGGTAAGACGTTATTATTGGCGATTTACGTTAGGAATTCACATGGTATTAAATTGTTTAATCGGTGCTACAATGATGTTAATTGCAGATTGGGTAGGCAGTACGTTAATTCATCCTGTACAGATACCTGCTAGTATTATATTGGCTTTAATTGGTATTCCAACATTGTTTTACATTTTGCTTAAACAATTTAGACGTACTTAAATACACATTTGATCACAGCATACTTATGTTGGGTTATTATCTTAAAGAAGACTTTTTGATAAAATGAGAATAATTATAGAGTTAAGAGGGAATTGACAATGGACTTAAGTCATATAAAAGCAGTTGTGTTTGATTTAGAAGGTACATTATTAGATAGAACAAAATCTCGTGATAAATTCATTGAGGAACAATACGAACGATTTCATGATTATTTCGTACACGTTCAATTAGCGGATTTTAAACAGAAATTTATTGAATTAGATGATGATGAAGATAATGATAAACCCGATTTATATAAGGCAATTATTAAGCAGTTTCATATCGATCGTTTAACGTGGAAAGATCTGTTTAATGATTTTGAAATGCATTTCTATCGCTATGTCTTCCCTTATTATGACACGTTATATACTTTAGAGAAATTATCACAAAGCGATTATGTTTTAGGTGTGATTGCAAATGGTAAATCTAAAATTAAACAGTTTCGTTTACATTCATTAGGTTTAGGGCACGTGATTAATTATTTATCAACTTCTGAAACAGTAGGATTTCGTAAACCCCATCCTAAAATATTTGAAGATATGATTCACCAATTAGATGTTCAGCCAGAAGAAATTATGTATGTCGGTGATGATGCTTTAAATGATGTAGCACCAGCACGTGCGATGGGCATGGTAAGTGTGTGGTTTAAACATGATGACGCTGAATTAGAACCTTTAGAAGAAGAAGTTGATTTTATTATTACAACGAGTGAAGAATTATTATCAATATTACCAATTCAAATCAAACAAGGAGGAGATGCATAAGATGGATTTATTTACTAGAAAAGGTGGTTTATCCCTACATTACGATACTATGGGTGAAGGCTACCCTGTCGTCTTAGTACATACAGCATATGAAAATGCTTCTATATTTCAAAATTTAGCAAAAGATTTGGCAAAGTCTTTTCAAGTTGTCTTACTTGATTTAAGAGGACATGGCTATTCAGATAAACCAAGAGAGATTAAATTTATTGAATTTGCAGATGATATTATACAATTATTGGATTATTTGTATATAGACGAAGCAGCATTTGTAGGACATGAGATGGGGGCAGCGATTATTGCTGATTTAGCAGAACGCTATCCTAATTATGTATCATCACTCATTATGGTGACACCAACATCCATTGAAGGCGAATTGCCTGAGGAACGTTTATTTAGAAAGTACTCTCATAAAATTCGTAACTGGGACGATGAAAAACAAAACAAATTCTTAGAAAAGCGTCGTTATCATAAACCAAGAAAAGTGAATAAGTTTTTAAAACATGTTGAAGATACTAATGCTATTTCTACTAAAGAAGAAACGCAAGCGGTTGAAGATGTCTTTAAAGAAGCAGCAATATCAAATGTATTTGAACGTGTGACGAAACCAACGTTAATCATTGCAGGTGAACATGGTGAGCGTATTACAACACTTGAATCTAAAGAAGTAGCCGATTTAATTAAAGAGGCGCAGTTTGATGTTTATGCACAATCAAGTCTATATCCTTTTGAAGAAGAAAAAGAGAAATTTGTTGAAGATGTAACACCATTTATTAAGAAATTTATGCCTGAGCACTAATGACGGGTTTCAAAAACGCCGCCAAAACTTTTTTGTTACATAAAATAACTTAATTTGTAATATTTTTGTAATAATACTGTTATTTAAGTAACAATTAGGGTATACTATGAATAAGCACAAGACGAGAAACAAGATAAAGGAGAGAGTGCTTATGAAAAAATTAGTAGCGGCATTTTTAGTCTCAGGACTAGTAATGACAGGAGTAAGCGTTAATCATGCTGAAGCAGCTAGCGGAAATACAATTCAAACAGTTCAACAATTAACACAAGGTCAAAAATCTCTAGAAAATATTACGCTTGGCGAATCAATCAAAAATGTTTCAAACAAATACGGTACACCGATTTATTCTAAAAATCCAAGTAACAATGAAGGATATTATGAATATCGCACTAATAAAGGTTTACTGGTTGTAACTGCAGTAGGTAAGAAGAACCAAGGCCATGTTACAAGAATTTCTATGACTTATAATGAAGCCAATGGCCCAACGTATAACCAAGTGAAAAAAAGCTTAGGACAAAATGCGATTGCGCGTGTTCAATATAACAAAGTAAGTGGTAACTTTGGTTATATCCAAAAAGGTAACACAAGCTATCAATTTGGCTCAAACTCACCACAAGATAAAAACATCAAATTATATCGTATTGATCTTGCTAAATAATTAAAATTCTATATATGTTATCAATCAATCACTAGGAGTACGACGTCAAATGCCAACTTTTAAATGACGTCTTGCTCCTATTTTTTATGGTTAAACAGAAAATAACGTCAATGTATGATAAAATTTTAAATTGAACCATTAACTATTCGTGTCAATCTAACGAAACTATAGCAAAGGAGTAACCTATGAGAACCAATGATAAAGTGTTACTTGAGAATATAAATGATTACTTTAGTCATAAAGGAATGGCACCTAATTTAATCGATGATATTAAAGAAAATTTGCGTACAGATTTGAAGAAATCTGAATCAAAAGATCAAGATTATCTAGATTATAGAGGTAAATCTCCAGCACAAATTATTTTGATTATTCAACGGAATTTATTTGGGTTACAAACGAATCCTGTTATTTTCTTTATTATGAATTTTATTTTAATTTCGTATCTTTATGATAAACAATACGTGCCATTCCAGGCGGCGACAGCTATTTCAATTTTCTATTGTATTATTATTTTTCCGTTAACGATTTTTATCAATATACGGATTGATAAGAAGAAATTTCTCTATAGTAACCGTTTTGAAATGATATTAGGATATACTGTCGCCATTATTGCATTAATCTTAATTATTATGCGTGCGTTTAATTTAAACTGGGGAATCGTTCCAATCACTATTTATAGTCATCAAGTTGTCTTTTTTATAGGTATTATATTAAGTTTAATAGGTATTTTCTTTAAAAAGATGGAGTACACAGCTATTGGCTTGTTATTTTGTCAAAAGACGGTTGATGCTGTAATCACAAAACCTGAGATTGCACAAATCTTTTCTTTAGTTATTTGGATTTTAATAGTTGTACTCATTATTTTTTACACAATTAAATTATCATCGAGAACTAGGGTTTAGTTCTTAACACATAGACAATCACCTGTATTTTTGAGGTGGTTGTTTTTTTGTTTAAATATTAATTTTATATAATAATTTATGAAATAAAGTTAAGAACATTCATAGCGTAACTTTTAAAGAAGTGGGTATAGTAACAATTAAGGGAGGTGCCAACATGAAAAAAATCGAAACGTTAAACCAAACAAAATTAGCTTATCAAGATGAAGGACATGGCAGCCCCGTTATCTTAATACATGGCTTAGATGGTAATTCTGCAGCGTTTGATTTATTAAACAAACAACTACAAGAGAACTATAGAGTGATTGCATACGATGTTCGAGGACATGGTAAATCATCACGTCCTGATTCATATGATTTAGAAGATCATGTCGAAGATTTATATGTACTAATCAATAAATTAAACTTAAAGAAAGCACATATATTAGGTCATGATATGGGAGGTATTATTGCTAGAGAATTTACTGAAAAGCATGAAAAACATGTATTATCTTTAACCATTATCTCCTCTAAAGCTGAAGATATCGTTCATGGTTTTACGAAATTAATGATTGAGCACCAAGATGAAATTGCAGGGTTTAATAAATCTGAAGCGCTACTGTTACTATTCCCCTATATTTATAAAGAAAAAGAATCAGCGATGAAATGGATTCAACGACAACGATTATATAGTAAACAGAATTCTGAGGATAGTGCCATAGCCAGTAGGGCGCTTTTAAATACAGCATATGTAAATCAAGGGTATACACATTACGTTAAAGTACCTACACTCATTGTAAATGGACGTTATGATCCAATTATAAATGACAAGGAACATTATAAAATCGAAGAACGATTCCAAAATGTTGAAAAAGTTTTATTTGAAGAATCAGGACATGCACCCTATGTAGAAGAAGAAGATAAGTTTCTAGTCTTATATTTGAACTTTTTAGAAAATGTTGAGCAGATAGTAGAAGTAAATCATTAAGTTTAGTTATTTGAGAAAGACAGTTTCTATTGAAATCATTTAGAAATTGTCTTTTTATCATTGTTTTGAATGTATTCAACACGTTTTATATTAAATGTATTAGCTTAAATTCGGCATCGAGCTAACAATATAAAAGTATATAAAACATACTAAGATTAG
>NZ_JAESLK010000042.1:0-2085 GCF_017892585.1 Staphylococcus sp. GDY8P57P
GTAGAAACAGCTAGAGATAGTTTAGTCATAGGTATTCGTTAATAGAAAAAGCAATGTACTTTAATATAGGACATTGCTTTTCTCATTTACTAGGTAAAATCATTCTCATATATCAAGTAAAGTAACAAGCAACTAAAATGTATGATTAGGGTGTTTATTAATTGTGAGGTGAAATCAATTATTGTTGGTTATGCGAGAGTATCATCGATTGATCAAAATTTAGAAAGACAACTTGAAAATTTAAAGGCGTTTGGTGTTGAAAAAATATTTACAGAAAAACAGTCAGGAAAATCTATTGAAATTAGACCGGTACTTCAAGAAGCACTTAACTTTGTGAGGATGGGAGATCGGTTTGTAGTAGAATCCATTGATCGTTTAGGTCGTAATTATGATGAAGTGATTCATACCGTTAATTATTTAAAATACAAAGAAGTACAATTAATGATTACTAGCTTACCGATGATGAATGAAGTGGTTGGCAATCCATTATTAGATAAATTTATGAAAGATCTGATCATTCAAATATTAGCAATGGTTTCAGAACAAGAACGAAATGAAAGTAAACGTAGACAAGCACAAGGTATTAAAGTCGCGAAAGAAAAAAGTGTGTATAAAGGACGCCCTTTATTATATTCGCCCAATGCGAAAGATCCTCAAAAACGTATTGTTTATCATAAAGTTGTAGAAAAGTTAGAAGAAGTCCAAACAATTAGTAAAATTGCCAAAGAAGTTAATATCACTAGACAAACAGTTTATAGAATTAAACGTGATAACGAGGTATAGTTATTTTAATAAACTATTTTAAATTCTATTCTAAAATTATATAGAGTAAAACGCTACTAACAATATATGCTAGTAGCGTTTTAATTTCTTTTATGACTTGTATATATCGATTTAATATAGTGTTATTTTAAAAGGTTTAAATATGCTATAATCCAAATTCCGACTATTGATTAATCTAACCACCTATCATTAATATGAGAATCAAATCATATTTTATAAAATTATGATTTGATATTGTGAAAAAGAATTTATTACATCATTTCTTTTACATTCTTTTCAATAAATGATATTTCTTCATCCGTGAGATTATACTTATGATAAAGTTGTTGATCAATTTTATTAATATCCTGACTCCAATCAATATCAGAATGGTTAGAGAAATCTTGTAAAGGAATTGTTGACCATACATGCGCTGTCTTATTACCTTGTGTAACTTTAAAAATACCTAGAAGTGTTCTTAAAAATTTAGTTTTAATATACTTTAAAAGGTTTTCAGCCTCTAATTTTGTATTAAAAGCTCCAAAACTAATAAACGTTTCAGTATGACCTACTTTAGGTGGCATAACAATTGGTGTAGAAAGGGTTTCACCAAAGTGCCCATTACCATTTGAACTTGCAACTAAAACCTTATATTTATCTAGATTAGGATGAGAAGAAAAATATTTACGTGCTACATATTTATAAGTTCTTTTTTTATTTTGAAGCCCATAAATTTCAATATATTTTTGACTATCTTCTGGACATATATCATAAAAAATTTCTGGTAATTTTTCAAATACAGAAGAAGATGCATAACGTTTAGATCCCCCAGATAGACGAGTATTGAAATTTGGATTTTCTTTTAGTAGAAGATTTGTATAACTATAGCTAGTATTTGAATATAAAATTGAACTTAAGAATTTAGAAGTCTTATTTTCTACTTTTTCTAAAATGGTTTTTAATTCTTCATATTTAAAGAATGTTCCAATTTTGCCGAAACTCTTTTTATTATCGTAATAAGTTATTACTACGCCACCCTTTATTTGTGTATTAGGAAAAATTTCAGATGAATATTCTTCAAAGTGAATAATTTTTAAATGGTCATTATTTAGCATTTTTTTATTCCAATTTTTGTCTGTAAAACCCACACTCGATACAACTTTCTTTCGCCTGTTTCACGATTTTGTTGGTTCTGTTGCAAAGTTGAATTTATAGTATAATTTTAACAAAAAGGAGTCTTCTGTATGAACTATTTCAGATATAAACAATTTAACAAGGATGTTATCACTGTAGCCGTTAGCTACTATCTAAGATATGCATTGA
>NZ_JAESLK010000043.1:0-653 GCF_017892585.1 Staphylococcus sp. GDY8P57P
GTTCTGTTGCAAAGTTTTAAATAAAGAATAAAATCCCTTACGGTATCTATGATTTAAGCTGGGATTCCCAATAATACCTTGATTTCAGTACAGACCGAAAACCCGAAGAGAGTGCCTTCTTTTCGGGTTTTCTTATATAATCCTCGAATGGCTTCCATGCCTTTAATCGTGGTAGAGGCAGTGCGTAAACTTCGATAGAATTTATTGCGTCTCTTTACTGGACGATGGTCTTGTTCAATCAAATTATTCAGGTATTTAATGGTACGATGTTCTGTCCCTTGATAAAAGCCGTATTCTTTTAGTTTCTTAAAGGCACTTGTAATAGAGGGGGCTTTATCTGTGACTACAACCTTCGGTTCATCAAACTGCTTCACTAACCGCTTAAGAAAAGCATAGGCTGCTTGTGTGTCCCGTTTTTTACGTAACCAAATATCCAAGGTTAAACCATCTGCATCGATGGCTCGATACAAATAATGCCATTTTCCTTTAATTTTGATGTACGTTTCATCCATTTTCCATGAATAAAAGGACTGTTTGTTTTTCTTTTTCCAAATTTGATAAAGAATCTTTCCGTATTCTTGCACCCAACGGTAAATTGTGGTGTGACAAACGTGAATTCCTCGGTCATACAGAATTTCCTGCACTTCACGATA
>NZ_JAESLK010000044.1:0-1012 GCF_017892585.1 Staphylococcus sp. GDY8P57P
TACTTTTTAATTGAAGATTATAATCAAAAAGAGCACAGTGCTATCCAGAGCACTCCTATCAATCGGTGGAACAGTAATCATTTTTTTCCTAATATGCCAAGCAGTTTAGAACAACTTGATTTATTATTATTAGAAATACCTAAATCTAGAAAAATTCATTCAGATGGTATTCATTTTCAAGGCTTTAGATACAGTAATACAAACCTAACTGCTTATGTAGGTGAGTATGTATTAATTCGTTACAATCCCAATGATATGGCTGAAATACGCGTTTTTTATAGAGATGAATTTCTTTGTACAGCAATATCCCCTGATTTAGCTGATTATTCAATTGATATAAAAGAGATACAACACGCACGTAGTCAGAGAAGAAAACACTTAAAACAAAACATTGCTAGTCCAAGCACCACTGATTTAATTAAGGAAGAAAAAAGTTATGGTTACTCACCTCAAGAAACGACCAAAAACGTCAAAAAATTAAAGAGGTATCGTAATGACTAAAAATCAGAATTTCATTGAAACGAAAGAGTATAAACGATTTGCTGAATTTTGCGATGCTTGTATCAAATATCAATATATTGGGATCTGCTATGGTCAACCTGGTGTCGGAAAAACTTTATCTTCTAGGTATTACACAAATTGGAATACTATTGAAAAGCAAGTTAATCATAGAGGGTGGGAAGATCTAGCTAGTAAAACGACTGATGATATATTATCGGTGAATAAGATATTTTATACTGCACCGGCTGAAAAACAAACAAGATTAAGTAATGATCTATATAGTATTAGTGCAAGTATTGATTTGGGTCAAAAATTACACATCGTAAATAAGTATGGTCATGATCATAGTAAACATTATAGTGATATGTTTAAATATATTGATTTAATTATAGTAGATGAGATTGATCGCCTTAAAGTGCAACATTTAGAGCAATTAAGAGCTATTTATGATGAACATAATTTAGCAATGATATTTATTGGTATGCCAGGTATAGAGAAAAAACTATCTCGT
>NZ_JAESLK010000045.1:0-9493 GCF_017892585.1 Staphylococcus sp. GDY8P57P
TTTTGTGTTGGGGCCCCGCCCGCAAGGATGACTAGAACTGATAAAAGCTTGAATTATGCGCCTTCTCAGTTCAGTCAGCTACTGCGAATTTGCAAAAATAGCTTCATTATATTATTTATGTCCCAACCTCTTTAACATTAAAACATTCAATTTAAATTGTAAAGTATAGCTGTTTTAAATCTAAGCGATATGGTCTTTATTATCACTCTTACGTAGATAATATTTAATTAATACTGCAACTACGATAAACAGACCGACAACACCCATGATGTTATAAAGGAAGTTAATTAAGTCTGCAAATCCTACAAAGCTTAGAATAAACGCAGCAACCATCATAATAGCAATGAAAATGTGATATTTTTTACTATATGGTTCTGTAAAACGTGCTGCAAATGAATAGCATAGTCCTAAAATTGTATTGTACATAACTGCTAACA
This sequence comes from Staphylococcus sp. GDY8P57P, assembly GCF_017892585.1. Classification (NCBI taxonomy): domain Bacteria; kingdom Bacillati; phylum Bacillota; class Bacilli; order Caryophanales; family Staphylococcaceae; genus Staphylococcus; species Staphylococcus sp. GDY8P57P. The sequence goes on from NZ_JAESLK010000045.1 coordinate 438, forward strand.
TAATGACAGTTAAAACAAGACCAATCCAAGGATGTATAGCATTAGCTAATGTTAATGTTGGAATTTCAACATTTTTAATTTTAGGATATTCAGATTGTAATGCAAAGTTGATTAAGGCTAATAAGATTGTGTAAATCACACCGCCAAACATTGCACCTCCACCTGAAATTTTACGTTTAGAAGCGTCGCCACCAATAGCAACAACCGTACTAAAGCCAACTGCAAAAGCTAGGCCTCCGTACATTAAGCCTCTAATTACACCCCAAAATGCACTTGTTTTATCAACTGTACTATTAACTTCGTTTAATGGAACGCTACCTGCAAATAAGTAGTAAACGGCAATAAGGATTACCATAATAATTAAGAATGGTGTTACGATACCAAGCGCGCTCACAATTTTGTTGAAGTCTAATAATAATGTTAAATAAATGACAATCGTCATAATTAAGGCACCTAACCATGTAGGTATACCAAAACTCTCTTGGAATGTTGAACCAGAGCCTGCAATCATAGTAACTGCAATACCGAATAAAAAGAATACTAATATATAATCGAAGATTTTGCTAAACTTTTCTCCGAATAAATATTGTAATGTTGACTCATGGTTTGTAGCTTCAAACGCGGTACCTATTTTAGCTACTTGTCTACCAATGAAACCAAGAATTAAACCTGAAATAAGTACACCGATATATGACCATAAACCATACGGTGTAAAGAATTGCATAACTTCTTGTCCAGTTGAGAATCCGGCACCTACTACAATGCCGACATAGGCGAAACCAATTTTTACAGCTTCTTTATTTAATCCCATGCGAAAATATAACCTCCTTAAATTTGACACATTGTGCATTATAACGTACTACAAATAATATGCAACAGTGTATACTAGTTGCGACACGCCGTTTATCGGCTATAACCACTATGTTATATACGCTTATTAAAGATTTAAAATTTCTAAAAAAATTATTATTCTTACCTCATTTTCCATAAATAAGTAACTAAGCACATCGTAATTTATGTTACGTTTATGATAAATATCACATTAGAAAAAATGAATGAAGCATTATAATTGGGAATGCTTTAAAGCCCAAATTAATAGAATGCTTGCAAAATCAAAAATAAAAATCATCTACAGTCAAAGGAAAATTGATGTGGGGTCTGTTTTTGAATTTATGAAGGCTACCTTGGGTTTCACTTGAATGTCTGTACAATGGATATATAAAGTCAAAAGAGAACTAGGATTTGGGAGTGGGACAGAATTCTTTTAAATTCGTCGTAACCCCAACTTGCTTAGCTTGTAAAATCACTTTTGTGTTGGGGCCCCGACCCCAGCTTGCTTTGCTTGTAGAATTTCTTGATGAAATTCTCTTTGTTGGGGCCCCGCCCGCAAGGATGACTAGAACTGAGAAAAGCTTGATTTAAGCGCCTTCTCAGTTCAGTCAGCTACTGCGAATTTGCTAATTAGCATTATTATATTATTTATGTTCCAGACTCTTAATATAAGAAAAATAACAACTCAACGAGCTGAGAATAATCAGAAAAATTATAAAAAAGACAATTTCTATATTATTTCAATAGAAATTGTCTCTTTTCACTTATCCAGGAACTTTATGTCCCGGACCCTCTATCTTTCCTAATTAGAATTTCCATATTGTTGTAATTCGTTAATATCAACGACAACATTATCCATACGCTTAGCTGTTTCTTTAAGTGCATTTCTTGCAACATGATTACTTGGATCTAATTTCAAAATTTGTTTAGCTACTTTGAAAGCTTCAGAATCTGTAATAACAGGCTCTGGAATTGCGTGTAATAATAACATTTGCAATAGACTCTTAATTTCTTTACCATTTGTTAATTGGATGGATGCTTGCGCATGGTAGTACGCAGAATCTAATGCACCCTCAATTTCACTTAACGGATACACAAGTAATAGAAATGCTAAATCATGCAACTCAGACGTTTCTTCAAATTTAATCATATATAAAATACAAGTATAAAACATCATGCTTTCATGTTCATGTGCACATGAAATGTAGGCTTCTTCAAAATCTAGAAAGTCTGCTTTGGCCATTATCTGTCTAACTTGTTCAAATTCTCCACTTAAAACGTTTTCCTTGATGCTGTTTTGCATGACCTTGCCCACCTACTCTTTCGCTTTACTATAATAACCTATTTTATCACAATCATTTGTCATTTTCATTTTATAAATTACTTAATTATAAAATTTATTTTGCACATATCAATGATTATTATATTACAGCTGATTAACCTAGATTTTAGTCAAATGCATTTGCTTTAAATGACGTTTGTGCAACTTCTTGTATCGCTTCATCAGTAGTTCCACCAACTGACAATTTGACTGCTGCAGTGAAACTGCCTTCTACAATTGGTGCATCTATTTTCTTAATATGATGGGGGCCATCGTACATTTCAATCGCTAAATCGATATTCATTTCAGATGATCCTAAATCATAGAAACATAGTGCATCATCTTCTAGGTCATTGATAATATTTTGAATGTCATCAAATGAGGTACCTATACCGCCATCGACACCACCGTATGCGATAATGTTTACATCCTTGGCCATCTGATTAAGTAAAGATTTAGTGCCTTTCGCAATATCTGCACTATGGCTAATAATTATGATTGATGTCATTTGATATCATCTCCAATCAAAGCGCTTAAGATATACACCATACTTTGAGCACCGGGGTCAACATAACCTATTGAATCTTTTTTAAAGTATGCTGCACGTCCTTTTGTAGCTTCAATAGCTTTCGTATCAGTCGCAAATTGTTGCAATACTTCAAATGTTAATGTTTCTTCATTCTCTAAAGCTTCACGTGCACGATCTACAACATCAAACATAGTTTTCTCATTACGTTGCACTTTACCTCTTTGCGCAATCGCATTTGCAAATTCAGTAACGACAGCTTTTAAATTATCATTGTCAATATCATCTTTAACGACATTAGACATTTTAACAAAGCTAAATCCGTATAATGGACCAGATGCACCGCCAATATTTGACATTAATGCCATACCTGTTGTTTTAAACAGCGATGCCATACTACTATCATCTAGCTTATCTTTCAAACTTTTGAAGCCGCGTAACATATTAACACCATGATCACCGTCACCAATTGCTCTATCTAAATCTGTTAATACTGTTTCTTTTTCTGAAAAAGTTGTCTCCAAATCTAACAAACGTTGTTTCATTTCTTTAACATCCATTTTTATCACCTCAGTTGAAAGTAGTGTTTCTGTTAAAAGTAACGTGATGCTGTAGGCGCTTGTAAGGCTTTTAATAGCGCTTCATCGCTAGGTAATAGAGTAATTGAGAAACCTTGCATATCTAGTGAAGTCATGTAGTCACCAACAAACCATTGTGCGACTTCTCGGTTCTGTTCCTCTAAATAACGTGCGCTAAATTTAGTTACGATATTCAATTCAGATAATGGTGTACCTCCCATGCCATTAATCATAACGATTAATGATTGCGCTTGGCTTTCTTTGAGTAATCGACCCAATAATCGTTCAACGATACCATCTATTTCTTCATATTGAATGCGTTCAATGCCTTTTTCGCCATGAATACCTATGCCAATTTCAATATCATTGTCATCAATATCGAAGCCATATTGTCCTGTCGTCGGAACCATTGGTGGTGTAAGCGCCATACCAATACTTTTAATTTGAGAAGCAACTGCTTCACCTTTCTCTTTAATATCCTTTAATGTCATACCTTGTTCAGCTAAATAGCCTACATATTTATGCACAAATACTGTACCGGCAACACCACGTCTTTGTGTTGCTTCAGATACTGAAATGTCATCTTTAACAATAATCATTTCTACTTGAATGCCTTCCATTTCAGCCATCTCTTGCGCCATTTCAAAGTTCATTACATCACCGGCATAATTTTTAACAACTAATAGCACACCATCACCTGTATCGACAGCCTTGATTGCTTCTAATACTTTATCTGGTGTCGGTGAGGTGAAGACTTCCCCGCACACTGCTGCATCAAGCATTCCTTGTGCGACATACCCTGCGTGAGCGGGTTCATGACCACTACCGCCACCTGAAACAATTGCCACACCTTGAGATTTCTTGTGACGTCGTACGACAATCGTTTCTGCGATGATGTCGATATCATCATTTGCTATTACTAAACCATCCAACATGTCTTTTAAAAAGTGCTCTTTTTGTTTAATTAGCTTTTTCATATGCAATTTCCTCCCTTGGCTATCATCTCAATTATAAATCAAGCACAATGTATGCGCTAACATTTACATGCATGTCGTTATATTTTTCATTTTTTTACAAAAAAATTGGGAATGGACTAGATTTCGTCGTTATGCTAGAAAATCTATCCACTCCCGTGAGGATCACTCGTATCAATGAAAAATTTAGTATTGAACTACTTAGATACGAGATATTATATAGTGTCACTTTCGCTTTATTATATGCGTTTTGATTTATACATTAAGTAAATGAAATATGGTGCGCCGATAATAGCAACTACAATACCAGCAGGTACACCTGTTGGTTCGAGAATAATTTTACCAATCGTATCTGATAGAACAAGTAAGAAAGCACCTACTACAATTGAAATTGGTAAAAAGAGTTGATGGCGTGGTCCAATAATTGATTTTGCAATATGCGGCCCCATTAAACCAATAAATGCAATCGCACCTGCAACTGCAACAGCAATTGAAGATAATACAACCGCAATAAAGAATAGAACGATACGCTCGCGTTCAATCTTCACGCCAAGCCCTTTGGCAATATGCTCATGTGTATGAATTAAATTAAGCACATTAGATTTGTATAACAGAAATGGAATGATGATGATAAGCCATGGAATCGTTGCAATCACAAATGTCCAATCATCGCCCCAAATATTACCAGCAAACCAAGTCGCTATAAATTCTGACTGATCTTCGTTAAATTTTGACATAAGTGTAATAGAACCACCATATAAAGCTGTCTGCATCCCTACACCAATTAACACCATACTTGAAGGTGTAATGCCATCTCTTTGATTCACACTAAATAAAAAGATAATAATAGCGGTTGCTACGCCACCAACAATACTTATTAGCGGTAATACATATACAAAATTATCTGGATTAATATGACCAATTGAAATAAATAAAGCAATAGCAAAACCACCGCCAGCATTAATACCTAAAATACCTGGTTCGGCAATTGGATTCTTAGTGACACTTTGAATAATAGCACCACTTAAACTAAGCGCTGCACCTGCTAAAATCGTAATTAACATTCTAGGAAATCTAAATTCCATTAAAATTAATTGATCATAATATTCACCTTGACCAATAAGCGTCTTTAAAAATCGATCTACGGGTATCTTATACTCTCCAGAAGACACACTCCATGTACATGCTGCTAATAATAGTATTGAAAAGATGATTAACGTAATGATTTGTTTACGTCTTAATTTTGGATGTATCATATTGTGCGCCCCCCTCTTTTAACTAAATATAAGAAGTAAGGTACGCCAATAAACGAAATAATAGCGCCCACTGGTGCCTCACCTAACATACGTGCAATGGTATCAGCTAATATCATGAGCAAACCGCCTGACAACGCAGTTAATGGTAATACCTTGGCGTAATCAGTACCCACTAAAAATCTAACAATATGAGGTACCATTAATCCGACAAAGGCAATTTGTCCTACCATAGACACGGCAACACCAGCTAAAATCATCGTTAAGAATAGACTCACACCACGAATCATCGTGATATTCTGTCCTAATCCTTTCGCAAGGGTTTCACCTAAATTTAAAATCGTTAGTTGTTTACTCATTGCTATAATGATTATGATAGCAATAATAATTACTGGGCCACTCCACATAAGTTGCTTCCAAGTCGTACCTGAAACACCACCGGCAGTCCAGAATGTTAGTGTTTGGTTTAGTTTAAATGTTAACGCAATACCCTGACTTAAAGCCGTTAATAATGCACTTACAGCAGCACCGGCTAAAATAATTCTCATAGGGTTAAACCCATCTCGTCTAGATCGCCCTATCGTTAAGACGATAAAGCCACCTAGCATTGCGCCTAAAAACCCTGCAAACATAAGCATTAAAAATGGCGCCGAGGGATAAATGGCAAACGTTAATGCCAACGCAAATGAAGCACCTGAATTCAAACCAATTAGACTCGGATCAGCGAGCCCGTTTTTTGTTACACCTTGAATCACAGCACCTGCAACTGACAGTGCCATACCTACTAATACCGCACCTAAATCACGCGGTATACGTATCTCACTAATAATGTTATGTTGTTGGTTTTTAGGATTATAATGAAAAATAGCATCCATAATAGTTGAAAAACTAATTTTTGCTTCGCCTATCAAGATAGATACGAGCAATGCGCCTATTAACAACACAAAGACTAAAATCATATAGCCAATAAAACCGATGTTTACTTTTTTATCTTTCTCCATCATGATAAATTCCCTTTTCTTAGTTTATCTATATATTATGAATAATTACGTTGGAATAAGTCATATGTGACTAATAATGGTTTCCCTGTACGTGGATCTGTACTAAGCACGACATCAATATTGAATACTTGTTCTAAAATATCTTTCGTTAGCACGTCTTCCGTAGGGCCACAAGCAATGATATCACCTTTCTTCATTGCAATAAGATGATCAGAAAAACGAATCGCTTGATTAATGTCATGTAAGACCATGACGATTGTGCAACCTTGTTCTTTATTTAATTGTTGTACTAATTCTAATATTTCTAATTGATGTGAGATATCTAAATATGTCGTAGGCTCATCTAAGAAAATGATGTCTGTTTTTTGAGCAAGTGCCATCGCAATCCAAACACGTTGGCGTTGACCACCACTTAAATCATTAATAGAGCGATGTCTAAATTCAGAAGTTCCAGTAACAGTCAAAGCCCAATCAATTTCTTTCTTATCTTCAGCAGATAGTCGTCCAAATCCTTTTTGATGTGGGAAACGACCATAAGACACAAGTTCTCCAACTGTAAGGCCATCTGCTACTTCAGGTGTTTGTGGTAATATCGCAATTTTTTTAGCAATCTCTTTTGTAGACTGTGTATGAATATTTTCACCATCTAATTGAATTTCACCATTTTTTATTGTTAGTAAGCGCGATAATGCTTTTAATAATGTAGATTTACCGCAACCATTAGGGCCAATAATTGACGTAACTTTGCCATCCGGAATTTCTACATCTAAATTGTTAATAATCGTATGATCCCCATAACCTATTTCCACTTGTTGTGCTTTTAAACGATTCATGCTTTCCCTACTTTCATAATAAATAGCTTTGGATATGATTGAAATAGTCAATTGATAATAATTATCATAGTCAATAGATGTATTATAACATCTTTGCAAACAACTGACTATTTGTAATTAATGCACAAAAGGTTAGGCATTTTATGGATTGGCAGAGTCATTTAACCTTTACCAATCAATGAAAACACCTAACCTCATTCATTCACTATTATCAATTATTCATCAATTAAAAATCCATTGCCATATACATCTCTCACATCATGGACAACTAAAAAGGCATGATTATCAATCTTACGTATCATTTTCTTTGCTTTAGATACTTGTGTTTTCGCAACAACAACATAAAGGACGTCTTTTTCTTCACGACTATAATAGCCTCGCCCATCTAAGATGGTAAGGCCACGCCCTACTTGTTCATCTATTGCCTTCGCTACTTGGTCTGGCTTACTTGAAATAATTGTCATTGCTTTTTTAGTATTTAAACCTTCAATCACATATTCCATCACTTTTGTACCTATGTACAGTGAAATAACTGTCACTAATGCCATTTGTAAAGGTAGTACCGTTAACGATATAAGTACAACAATTAAATCGAAAAATAACAAGGCATATGCCGTACTAACATCTAAATATTTATTAGCAATTTGGGCTAGTATCGTTGTTCCTGCAGTGGTACCACCGGCGAGAACTATAATACCAATACCTAATCCAACACAAGAGCCACCAAAAACGGCATTAATGATGACATTTCCTGTTTCAACATGCCACTGCTCAGTTAAACTCAAGAAAACGGAGATCAATACAGTTGCTATTATAGTCAATACCATACTTTTTTTACTTAAAAATTTATATCCAACTATGATGAGTAATGCATTAGCTACAAAATTTGTAATGGCTGGAGAAATGTGAAACGCATAATATAGAACAATAGCTATACCTGTTACCCCACCTTCTCCTAAATTACCTGAGATAATGAACGCATTTACCCCAGCTGAAAATATGAAAGAGCCTAGTATGACCAAAAGTAAATCTTTAATATTTTTATTCACATATACCAACCCCTTTAATTGTAATATCACTAAAAATGTTAGCACATTCACTAGCAAGGCTACAATATTCATTTTGAAAAGGGATTAAAACCATGAATGTTTAACCATATCATTGTCTTGTCTCTCGTTTGAATCCTCATTATAAATAAAGAGAATCATAAATAAATATAAATTTTCTGAATTTTTTGTTTACTTTAGCGATTCCTTTTGCTATAATGTGTATAACTTCTTAATAAGAGAAGTTATCTCCTTTGTGTTGTTTATAGTAACAAAACAAATTTTGCTCGAAGTACTGTGACAGTACCTAGTCCTTACCGTTACAAGTACATTAATATTCATTTCCCATAAAAACCAAGTATATAGAGTGTCTCCTCACTCTACATACTTGGTTTTTATCATTTATCTTAAAATTATCAATCATTATAATATCGATAGCTTGTCTGTCTCACCCAAAAACGAAAAAAACTGAGAAAAGAGGCTGGGACATAAATAATATAATGAAGCTATTTTGCAAATTCGCAGTAGCTGACTGAACTGAGAAGGCGCTTAAATCAAGCTTTTCTCAGTTCTAGTCATCCTTGCGGGGGTGGGACGACGAATTCAAAAGAATTCTGTCCCGCTCCCTTTTCATTTTGAACTAGTACAGCGCTAGCACCCGGTGTAATATAACACATCACAATTTATTTATTT
>NZ_JAESLK010000046.1:0-25546 GCF_017892585.1 Staphylococcus sp. GDY8P57P
GAGTAGGACGTTGCCAGGCATTTCAAATTATTCCGCAGTAGCTCAGTGGTAGAGCTATCGGCTGTTAACCGATCGGTCGTAGGTTCGAATCCTACCTGCGGAGCCATGGCTCCTTGGTCAAGCGGTTAAGACACCGCCCTTTCACGGCGGTAACACGGGTTCGAGTCCCGTAGGAGTCACCATGTTGGAGAATTAGCTCAGCTGGGAGAGCATCTGCCTTACAAGCAGAGGGTCGGCGGTTCGAACCCGTCATTCTCCACCATTTATATTTCGGAGGGGTAGCGAAGTGGCTAAACGCGGCGGACTGTAAATCCGCTCCTTCGGGTTCGGCAGTTCGAATCTGCCCCCCTCCACCATTCTAATGGGCTATAGCCAAGCGGTAAGGCAACGGACTTTGACTCCGTCACGCGCTGGTTCGAATCCAGCTAGCCCAGCCATTAGAGCCATTAGCTCAGTTGGTAGAGCATCTGACTTTTAATCAGAGGGTCAGAGGTTCGAATCCTCTATGGCTCACTTACTAGCACTCCTATTTAGGAGTGCTTTTTTTGTGTTTTTGAACAATACTGTAATATAAAAGTTTTTAACATATTGTATTCATAATATTTGTGAAAAGGGATAGAATGAGTTTGAAAAGAATGATGTTAAATACTTATTATTTTTTTTAATACAATGTGTTTGTACATATGACAGTTGTCATTATCATTGGTATAATTATGACTATGGAAAAAATATTCGGAGGAGATGCTATGGATTTTTCCAACTTTTTTGATAATCTTAGTACATTAAAAATTGTAACGAGTGTACTGGATTTACTTATAGTATGGTATGTCCTTTATCTTCTCATTACTGTATTTAAAGGAACCAAGGCGATTCAATTACTCAAAGGTATACTTTTTATTGTTATTGGTCAACAAGTGAGTAAAATTCTAAATTTAACTGCCACATCTAAGCTTTTTGATATTGTAATTCAATGGGGGGTACTTGCACTTATTGTCATTTTCCAACCAGAAATTAGAAGAGCATTAGAGCAGTTGGGTCGTGGAAGCTTATTTAAACGTTATACTAATACATACAGTCATGATGAAGAAAAGTTAATTCAAGCAGTTTCAAAGGCTGTTCAGTATATGGCTAAAAGACGTATTGGTGCTTTAATCGTATTTGAAAAGGAAACGGGATTGCAGGATTATATTGAAACGGGTATAGCGATGAATTCTGAAATATCACAAGAACTATTAATTAATGTCTTTATACCGAATACACCGTTACATGATGGCGCAATGATAATTCAAAATTCTAAGATTGCGAGTGCAGCGAGTTACTTACCGTTATCAGATAGTGCTAAAATTTCTAAAAGCCTAGGTACTAGACATAGAGCAGCAGTAGGTATTTCTGAAGTCTCAGATGCATTTACAATCGTTGTTTCAGAGGAAACGGGATCAATATCAGTAACATTTGATGGCAAATTACGTAGAGATATCTCAAGTGAGGTATTTGAAGAATTATTAGCCGAACATTGGTTTGGAACACGCTTTCAAAAGAAAGGTGTGAAATAAGATGCTAGAGAGCAAATGGGGTCTTAGATTTATTGCACTTTTATTAGCAATCTTTTTCTATTTATCAGTTAATAATGTGTTTGGTAACATTTTCAATAATGATAATTTATCACAAAATTCATCTAAAACAATTGAAGATGTACCAGTAGAGATAATTTATAATTCCAAGGATTTACATGTAACTAAAGCGCCTGAGACGGTTAATGTAACTGTTTCAGGCCCACAGTCTAAGTTAATTAAAATTGAAAATACAGATGATATTAAAGTTGCAGTCGATTTATCGAACGCTAAAGCAGGAAAGTATAAAGAGGATTACATTGTTAAAGGCTTGAGTAATGATATCAATTATAATGTTAAACCAAAACAAGCTTATGTCACTTTAGAAGACAAAGAAACAAAAACGATGCATGTTCAAGCAGATATAGGGAAAAATGATATTGACCCAAATTATAAAGTTAGAGATAGTTCTGTTGAGCCTAATTCAGTTAAAGTAACAGGTGGTAGAGAACAACTTAAGAAAATCGCATACTTAAAAGCGACTTTTAAGGATGCAAATAAATTAAGTCAAGACACATCGGATGTTGCAGATGTTACTGCATTTGATAAATCATTAAATAAACTGGATGTTAATATTCAGCCAAATGAAGTAAAACTCAATGTTAAACTTCAAGAGTATAGTAAAAAGGTTAAAGTTAAAATCAAGCAAAAAGGTAGTTTACCTAATGGTGCTAGTTTAGATAATATAACGCTTGATGAAGACGAAATTGAAATTTATGGTAATAGAGATGATTTGCAAGATATTAATGAGATAGAAGCGACAGTTGATCTTGATAATATTACAGAATCGACAGATCAGAACGTTCAATTGCAATTACCAGATAAAGTGAAAAAAGCTGATCCAGATGACATAACAGCACATATAAGTTTAAACTAAAACATTTTATAAAGGAGTATTCATAATGGGAAAATATTTTGGTACGGATGGAGTAAGAGGTATAGCTAATAAAGAGTTAACACCTGAATTAGCATTTAAGTTAGGCCGTTATGGTGGCTATGTATTAGCACATAACGAGGATGCTGATAGACCTAAAGTTTTAGTAGGTAGAGATACACGTGTATCAGGCGAAATGCTAGAATCTGCTTTAATTGCAGGTTTAGCTTCAATTGGTGCAGAAGTTATGAGATTGGGTGTAATATCTACACCCGGCGTAGCTTATCTTACTAGAGAAATGGGTGCTGAATTAGGTGTTATGATTTCGGCTTCACATAACCCTGTTGCTGATAACGGCATTAAGTTTTTCGGAGCAGATGGCTTCAAATTATCAGATGCTCAAGAAGAAGAAATAGAAGCATTATTAGATCAAGAAAATCCAGATTTACCACGACCAGTTGGTACAGATATTGTTCATTTTTCAGATTACTTTGAAGGTGCTCAGAAATATTTAAGTTACTTAAAATCAACAATTGATGTTAATTTAGAAGGATTAAAAATAACATTAGATGGTGCAAATGGTTCTACATCAGCACTAGCGCCTTTCTTATTTGGAGATTTAGAAGCAGATACTGAAACTATTGGTTGTAGTCCTGATGGTTATAATATTAATGATAATTGTGGATCAACACATCCTGAATTATTAGCTGAAAAGGTCCTAGAAACTGAAAGCGACTTTGGTTTAGCATTTGATGGAGATGGAGATCGTTTAATTGCCGTTGATGAAAAAGGCAATATCATTGACGGGGACCAAATTATGTTTGTAATTGGTCAAGAAATGCATAAAAATCAAGAATTAAACAATGACATGATTGTTTCTACTGTAATGAGTAACTTAGGCTTCTATAAAGCACTTGAAAATGAAGGTATCAAATCTAATAAAACAAAAGTTGGAGATCGATACGTAGTAGAAGAAATGAGAAAAGGAAATTACAACTTAGGTGGTGAACAATCAGGTCACATTGTTATGATGGATTACAATACGACAGGTGATGGTTTACTAACAGGTGTTCAATTAGCTGCCGTAATTAAAATGAGTGGCAAACCACTAAGTGAGTTAGCTGCGCAAATGAAAAAGTATCCTCAGTCTTTAATCAATGTTAAAGTTACAGATAAACATCATGTAGAAGAAAATGAAGATGTTAAAAATGTAATGAATGAAGTTGAAACTGAAATGAACGGCGAAGGTAGAATTTTAGTTAGACCTTCAGGTACTGAACCATTAGTTCGTGTTATGGTTGAAGCTTCAACTGATGAAGACGCGCAACGTTTTGCTCAACGTATTGCAGACGAAGTACAAGCAAAAATGGGCTTAGAATAATAATTTTATCTCGTACACTATAAACCTTCAAAGTATACATTAAATTGTAACTTTGAAGGTTTTTTAATAGATATATTGCATTGAAAGTGCTTACATTCTATTGATTGCTATATTGTTTAGTATTAATTTAATAATAAAGATTAATTTTTACCTATTTTTGAAAATTATAAAATATATTTATTTTTATTTTTCGCTAAAAAGGTTGGAAATTGTTTGCATTCATTTATCTGAAAAGTGTAAAATAAATAATATTGGAAGGAGGATAGTATAAAAAAATTACAAAGCGCCAGGGCAATATATATGTGTTTCAATGATCAAAAGTTAAATATGAGAACTATTGTAGAACATATTATATTATTGCAGACGAGGAGAATAGTCATCGAACATATCGGCGGATGCTATTCCGGATGCGGCTCATTCGTTAGCTTATTATTTAAAACATTTAGGTAACTAAATGCACAAAAATAATAAGAATGCCTAAATTTAAAAAAATCATAGAAATATAATATGGCTTAATAGGGTAAATAAGATAAAGATAAAATATCAATATTAAAAGATATTGTCTAAAAGATAATTACAAAGTTGTAAAATCTATTAACCTATTTAAATTTTATATAACAGATAAAATTTTCAAGCTATATTTAACGGAGGAAAAATTTATGTGCGGAATTGTAGGATATATCGGATACGATAATGCAAAAGAATTGCTATTATCAGGATTAGAAAAATTAGAATACAGAGGATATGATTCAGCTGGTATTGCAGTTGCAAATGATAATGGTACAACTGTATTTAAAGAAAAAGGTCGTATTGCAGAATTAAGAAAAGTTGCTGACAATAATGATACGGATGGACATGTTGGTATCGGTCACACACGTTGGGCTACTCACGGTGTACCAAGTACTGTTAACTCACATCCACATCAATCTAATAGTGAACGTTTCACATTAGTTCATAATGGTGTCATTGAAAACTACGAAGAATTAAAAAGTGAGTACTTAGCAGATGTAACATTCCAATCTGAGACTGATACAGAAGTCATTGTTCAGTTAGTTGAATATTTTTCAAATAAAGGTTTAGAAACTGAAGAAGCTTTCTCTAAAGTTGTATCTTTATTACATGGTTCATATGCATTAGGTTTACTTGATAACCAAGATAGAGACACGATTTATGTAGCTAAAAACAAATCACCTTTATTAGTTGGTGTTGGCGAAGGCTTCAATGTTATTGCATCAGACGCATTAGCTATGATTAAAGTTTCGAATGAATATAAAGAAATTCATGACCATGAAATCGTTATCGTTAAGAAAGATAGTGTAATCATTAAAGATCAAGATGGTAATGTTCAAGATCGTGATACGTATACGGCTCAAATTGATGCCTCAGACGCTGAAAAAGGTATCTATGACCACTATATGCTTAAAGAAATTAATGAACAGCCAGCAGTTATGCGTCGTATTATTCAAGAATACGAAGATGATAATGGCGACTTGAAAATTGATCCAGAAATTATTAAAGATGTTGCCGCTGCAGATCGTATTTATATTATTGCTGCAGGAACAAGCTATCACGCTGGATTAGTAGGTAAAGAATACTTAGAAAAATGGGCTGGCGTACCAACTGAAGTTCATGTAGCTTCTGAGTTTGTTTATAATATGCCATTATTGTCTGAAAAACCTTTATTCATCTATATTTCTCAATCAGGGGAAACTGCAGACAGTCGTGCGGTATTAGTTGAAACTAACAAATTAGGTTATAAATCATTAACGGTTACAAATGTAGCTGGTTCAACATTATCACGTGAAGCAGATCATACATTATTATTACATGCTGGTCCTGAAATTGCAGTTGCGTCTACGAAAGCATATACAGCTCAAATCGCAGTTTTATCAATTTTATCTCAAGTTGTAGCCAAAGCACATGGTCGAGATAATGATATTGATTTATTAAGAGAATTAGCTAAAGTAACAACTGCAATTGAGACAATCGTTGATGATACACCTAAAATGGAACAAATTGCTAAAGATTTCTTAGAAACAACACGTAATGCGTTCTTTATTGGTCGTACAATGGATTATAATGTCAGCCTTGAAGGTTCATTAAAATTAAAAGAAATTTCTTATATTCAAGCTGAAGGATTTGCTGGTGGAGAACTTAAACACGGTACAATAGCCTTAATTGAAGATGGTACACCAGTTATCGCACTTTCTACACAAGAAAAGGTTAACTTATCTATTCGTGGTAATGTTAAAGAGGTTGTTGCACGTGGTGCTAAGCCTTGTATTATCTCAATGGAAGGTTTAGAAAAAGATGGAGATACGTATGTCATCCCTCATGTACACGAATTGTTAACACCACTTGTATCTGTTGTTACGTTACAATTAATTGCATACTATGCAGCGTTACACAGAGGCTTAGATGTAGATAAACCTCGTAACCTAGCTAAATCAGTTACAGTTGAATAGTTCATTTTAGTTTTAGGAAATAGGACTACATTCATTTAAAATACATTCAATGGAGCAAGATCACAAATTCATTTGGATTTGGGCTTGCTCTTTTTTTATATAACTAACAACACAATAATGTATGCAAGTGATTTTTTGATAAAATATCAGAATGATCTTACAATTGTAATGTTATGAGGTGATATCATGTTGATTTCGATGGAAAATGTACGTCGTCGTAAATGATAAACAACGATATTCTTTATATTTAAAAGATAAGGTCATTGCACATTTTATCAAATAATGCCACAATTTTATAAAAGATACTTAAAGGAGAAAGCGATATGACATTGAATAATATCAAAGCGATTTTTCTAGATATGGATGGAACGATTTTACATGAGGATAATCAAGCTTCAATTAAAACAAAAACAGTTATTGATGATTTAAGAGCAAAAGGATATAAAGTATTCCTAGCAACAGGGCGCTCTTATTCTGAAATTAATCAACTTGTGCCACCTCAATTTGAAGTCGATGGCATCATTAGTTCAAATGGTACAAGTGGGGAAATAAATGGCGATAACCTATTTATGCATTGTTTATCAACTGAAAGTGTTAAACGAATCGTGTCATTAGCGCAACAACAGGAAATATATTATGAAGTATTCCCGTTTAATGGCTCAAGAATAGCACTAAAGGAAGATGAAGTTTGGATGCAAGAAATGATTAAAGGTGATACACCGCCGAATCATGTAAGTGAAAGTGAATGGAAATCTAGACGAGATGCAATGGCTGGTAAGATTGATTGGAAAGATCATATACCTGAAGATAACTATGCTAAAATTTATTTATTTACAACAAACTTAGAGAAAATAACTACTTTCAGAGATGAACTTATTCAGAATCAAGTTCTTTTAAATATTAGTGTTTCTAATTCATCGAGATTTAACGCTGAAACAATGGCGCATCATACAGATAAAGGAACAGGTATTAAAGAAATGATTGACCATTTCAACATTAAACAAGCGGATACACTAGTTATAGGAGATAGTGATAATGATAGAGCGATGTTTGCATTTGGAGGGTATAGTGTTGCCATGAAAAATGCACGATCAGAAATACAAGAAATTACTGATGAGGTAACGGAATTTACGAATGAAGAAGATGGTGCTGCATTATTCTTGGAAAGTAAATTTTTAAAATAATATTGAAAAAAAGGTGGAACCCCGCATTGGCATAGGTTCCACCTTATTTTTATTATTTATCTTTGTTTAGATTTTTACTAGCTTCAACGTTAATATTTTCAGATTTTTGTTCAACATTGCGCTTCATTTTATTTGAATGATCATTTGCAACGTCTTTAGTGGATTGATGCGCTTTGTCATCATTAATTTGTTTATTTAACGTATCATATTTACGCGTTGCTTTGTTACGTTTAGTTTTCTTCTCTTTTGGTGTCGTACTTAATGTTTCACCACGTTTTAAGAAGTACTGTACTACACCCATGATAAGAATATAATAAAGGATTAAACGTAATACAATAATGATGATTTGTGCTACATATAAAATAACTGTAGCAACTTTTTGAGACATATTACCTGTTGCTACAGAAAGAATTGTCCCAAGCGGTTGTGTAATGATAATAATAATTAAATTGATTAAAAGCACAGCAATAAAGAATTTTAACCATGTTTTATGACCATTTTTAATTCCTTTAAAGCCATTTTTAAAGTGAGAAATAGCACTATGATTAGATTCACGCACTAATGACACAGTATAATTAATCATTAATATGAAAAAGAACCAAGATACGATTGATGTTATTAAACCAATGATAATTAAAATTATAATTTGAATCGTTAGTAAAATAGCAATAGCATTGTCAGATGCACTGACTGCTGACTGTAATGATGTAAATAAAGGTGTTAAAGCTAAATTAAATAAATAATTTAATGCTACTATAATTAAGTACATCACGATAAATAATCCAATGGTAATTAATGATAGAAGTAAACTCTTACCATATTTACCTTTTTTAAAAGCTACGACTAAATCACTAAAATGAACATCTTCTCTTGAAATTGCTTTAGCGATAACGTTAATTGCACCTGCCAGTAATTGATAACCAGCAAATACAAAGAATAGTAATCCCAGTAATAAAGCTAGGATCATAATTATTAAATATGGACCCGATGATTGTTGAAATTGTGCTGCTAGTTGCATTTGCATGAAATACTGCATAAAGAAAGTTCTAGCAACAGTAAAAACCGCAAATACTATAATAAAACTTACGATACTAAATAGAATCGTCTTAAGAATTTGCGGCTTAGCATTTTTTAATGCCAAACTATGATATTTGAACAAATATAAGCACTCCTTTACTTTAATATAAATACAATATCAAAATTTATACTTTTTTTAAAATAATATCTAACATATTTCAAGATTAAGTGTTAAAATATGCTAATGATTAAATTTTGAAAGGAGATATCATCATGAAATTCGCGATTATTACAGATGTGCATGGTAATTTCGATGCATTACAAACTGTCTTAGATGATATTGATAATAGAGAAGATATTGATAAAATTTATAATCTTGGGGACAATATCGGAATTGGTCATGAAACAAATAAAGTATTAGATATCATATTTGATCGTGATGATATGGAAATTATTGCTGGTAATCATGATGAAGCGGTTATGTCATTAGTAAATGGCACGCCTTATCCAGAAGATTTAAAGGATAAATTTTATGAACATCATCAATGGATAGAGAGTCATATGGATGAGGATTATTACGACCAAATCAACTTATTGCCAAGATACATTGAAAAAACAATTTGTGGAAAAAAATTACTATTCATTCATTATGAAATTGAAAATCAAAAATTAGAAACTGGCATTGAAGGACAACCATTTAGTCCAATCACTGAGAATAGTAAAGACAATATTATTGAGCTGTTCAAAGATAAAGATGCTGATTTAATTGCGTTTGGTCACAATCATCAGATGCATTTATATGATGATAATGAAACGATTTACTTTAATCCTGGTGCTGTAGGTCTAAATAATGGAGCTAATGCAGTTTACGGTATCGTAACGATTAATGATAATGAGTTCTCAATTGAAAGAATAAAACTTCCTTATGATAATGAAGAATATTTACAAGGTTTTGACGAAAAACAAGTACCAGCAAAGCAACTTATATTTGACCATTTTCTATAAGCAATGAAATAGGGGTTGGACAGAATTCTAATTGAATTCATAGTCCAACCCTTGATTAATATCTTATAAAATCATTTTAATGTGTATGATGATGCATGACACCAGAGCATAATATAGTGTCATCATGTTGATGTTTTGGTGTTTCTAATTGTATCGTCATATGTTGAATATTGAGATGTGCTAAGTCATGTTCTATTCGTTTAAGTAATTGTTCACACGCATCCATCGTTAGTGATTTATCTACGACTGCATGGCAACTTAATGCATTCATATCATTGGAAATGGTCCATACATGATAGTCATGAACATTTTGTATTTCCTCATGATGCATAATGGTGAAAATGACTTGTTCTAAATCAATGTCGGAAGGTGTCCCTTCCATTAAAATGTTAATCGATGATTGTGTAATACCAAAAGCACTTTTCAAAATTAATAGTGAGACGAATATACTTGCAATTGGATCTGCAATGGTAAAGTTAAATGTCCAAATTAGAATTGAAGCGATAATTGCCCCTACAGAACCTAATAGATCTCCAAGAACATGGACAAATGCACCACGCATATTTAAATTATGTGATGTATCGCCACCTCTAAACATGATAATAGCTACAACAATGTTAACGATTAAACCAATTAAACTAATGATAAACATTTCTGTTGATTGAACTTCAGGTGGTACAAAAAATCTTTTAATTGCTTCGACAATGATAATTATACTAATGACAAATAAAGTAACGCCGTTAAATAAAGCAGCTAATACTTCGAAGCGTTTATAACCAAATGTTTTAGTAGATGTAGCATTCTTTTCAGCGTAAATAAAGGCAATCAGCGCGACACCTAGTGAAACCGTGTCACTAAACATATGTAACCCATCAGATAATAATGCTAAACTATTGGCAATAAAGCCACCTACAATTTCTATTACCATGAAAAGCCCAATGATTATAAATGAAATGCTTAGTATCTTTTTATTATTCGTATGAACATGTGAATGTGAGTGCGAATGATTAGTCATATGAATGGTCACCTCTTAGATGTATTGTATGATGAATAGCTTGTTTCAATAACGTAGAAACATGTTGATCATCAAGTGAATAAATTTTTGACTGGCCTTGTCTTAAAGATTTAACAAGTCTTGCTTGTTTGAGAATTTTAAGCTGATGAGACACGTTAGATTGACTTAAATTTAGCGTGTGTGTAATATGCCCAACACTTGCCTCTGATTGATCTAGCAAGCGAAGAATTCTTAGCCTATTGTAATCACTTAAAGCTTTGAAAATTTCTGTTGTTTGTTTCAAAATAGCTTCTTCGTTTGAATCGTTAACATGAACCGTCATGTGAAACACCTCTTATTAATATATGAATATATGTTCATATATTAATGTAATACATAATGATATTTATGTCAAAAAATGATTGACGTTTTAATTTTCCTGAAAGTGGTTAAAGCAAGGATATAGATTTAATAAGGAGGCCAATTTATATGAGTTTATTAGTTATAGGTGCTAATGGTGGCGTAGGTTCAAAATTAGTTAGACAATTAAAAGAAGATAATGTCGATTTCACAGCTGGTGTTAGAAAAAATGAGCAAGTAGAATCATTAAAACAAGAGGATATTAAAGCAACACTGGTCGATGTTGAAAAAGATAGTATTGAAGATTTAACTCAAACATTTAAAGGCTTTGATAAAGTGATATTCTCAGTAGGTTCTGGTGGCAGTACAGGTGCAGATAAAACAATTATTGTAGATTTAGATGGTGCAATTAAAACTATTGAAGCAAGTAAACAAGCTAATATCAAGCACTACATTATGGTATCAACGTATGATGCCCGTCGAGAAGCATTTGATGCAAGTGGTGATTTAAAACCCTACACGATTGCAAAACATTACGCTGATGAGCATCTAATTAATTCTGGATTAAATTATACAATTGTACACCCAGGTGCTTTAGAGGATAAAGAAGGCACTTCTAAAATTGAAACTGCATTATATTTTGATGGTAGAGGTGCTATACCTAGAGAAGATGTAGCAAGCGTGTTAAAAGAAGTTGCAACATCAGATAATAAATTTATGAACAAAGAATTTCAAGTTGTTTCCGGTAATCAATCAATTCGCGAAGCATTATCTTCATATGAATAATTAAAGTTTAAAGATGACTATTTTGTATACACATTATGTGACTATGTTAAAAGGTGAAAATAAGAAGCATTATTGCTTAATCGCAGTAGTTAACTGGATTGAGTAATAATTAAACCAAATATTCTTAGCGCCAGTCATACTTGTATTAGTGGTCGTGGGCCTAGAAAATTGAACGTCAATCCCACGACCACTTCTTTTATTGTTTTAATAATTTCTATTAAAATAGGACTAAAGTTGATATAATAAAGATACGAGTGATTATATAGGTCGTGTTCATCCTATAGCATGACTATAATTCAACGCTTACATAATTGACTTTTAGGTTTTAATACATATTAAACAGCAAATTATTATTTACTTTAGAAATAGAGAATACGGCCTTTAACGGTTTTAGGGGGTGCAATTATGCCATTATTTTTAAAGCCTGTTTTTCACGAAAAAATTTGGGGCGGTAATAAACTAAAACAATTTAATTACGACATTCCAAGTGAATCAGTTGGAGAATGTTGGGGGATTTCAGCACACCCAAATGGTAAAAGTATGATTCTTAATGGTCCTTATGCAGGACAAACTTTAGATCAAGTATGGACGCAACATAGAGAGCTATTTGGAGACTTTCCGAGTAAGGATTTCCCTTTACTCTGTAAAATCGTTGATGCTAAGGAACCATTATCGATTCATGTTCACCCAGATGATTCTTATGCTTATGAATACGAAAATGGGCAATATGGCAAATCAGAATGTTGGTACATTATCGATGCTGAAGAAGATGCTGAAGTGATCATCGGTACATCAGTTAACTCAAAAGAAGAATTTGAAGAGCAAATCGAACAAAATAAATTCATGGAAACACTCAAAAAGGTAAACGTACAACCTGGAGAATTTTACTTTATTCCTGCTGGCACGGTACATTCAATTGGTGCAGGAATTACAGTATATGAAACAATGCAGTCTTCAGATATTACATATAGACTATATGATTATGATAGAGAACGTGATCAACCTTCTTCTCTGAATATCGATAAAGCATTAGATGTCATTCAATATTCTCAAGAATTATCAAGTATTGTTCCGGAAAATGAAATTATTGAAAATCATAAGTGTAGTCACATTGTGTCTAATGATTTCTTTACGATGGTGAAATGGGAAGTCAGTGGAACGCTAAATTATATGAAACCAAGAGAATTTTGTCTTGTTTCTGTCCTTAATGGTGATGGACAAATGATTGTTGATGGCGAAATCTTTAAAATTCAAAAAGGTTCTAACTTCGTGTTAACTTCAGAAGACTTAGATAGCGTTTTTGAAGGAGACTTCACATTAATAATTAGTTATATCTAATATTTCATTATATAGTTACGTCATTTATTTACTAAAGGAGTGTGAGTGTTGAAACAATTTTTATATATTTCCTTAGTATGTGGTGTGATTGCAGGAGCAGGTGTTTTCTTCAATATGCCACAGTATCCTTCGCTTACGATTCCTAGGGTTGTGGCAATTTTAGGTATTATAAGTGCAATCATTACGTTTAAAGATAAAGAAATCAGTGGGTTACTGAAACTTGGAGGTATTATGATTAATTTAATGCCATTGTTAGGTAGCTTACTTGCACAGCAATAACTTATATAGGGGAAATATTTAGAATTAATTGGTCATTGATTCTGAATGTTTGCTCTATTTTTTTGCAACTTATTAAAATGTGATAGAATATAAAAAAAATTAAACATAAAATTACGTCGATATGTTAAGATTTAAAGCATAACTTAAGTAACTTTAAAAATTTAAATATTACAATAAATAGGGATACATATTGATTTATAAGAATACATTTAAAGGAGATCCACTATGGAAGAAGAAATAAATTACTTTTGGCTTAATTGTGGCTATACGAGATGGAATCATAACGAGCCTTTAGTAGGCCAAACAACTTTATTTGAATCTGGCGCCCAGTTTAATCCTACCCAAGGTTTTAGAGCTTTTAAAAAAGCCAAAACAGGTGATCAAGTTATATTTTATCAAGTCCAAACGGATACTGGATTACTTGGTATTGGTGAGATTATTAGCGTACAAACAGGCGCTCAAAATAAAATAAGAGTTGAATTTAAATTTAACGAATTATTAAAGCCATTGACAACAGATTATTTAAAGCGTAGTGAGACACTCGATTTTCGCATGAACAACATGCGTGAAACATTAATTAATCAATTAACTAAAGAAGAATATGATTTAATTGTTTCATTAGGCAAAGGCGAAGAAAAACTTCCACGTTATTTCTTCCTATCTGAAACTGAATCATTTGAGCCAGGTGAATATTATACGATTTATACACACACTTATAATGGCATCAAACGCAATGGCTATCACTTTTACAATCAATTAGAAGTGGGAGATAACCTTGTATTCTATAATAAATACGAGAATCAGTCAGTGGTAGGCATTGGAGAGGTATCTCGACATATTCATGAGAAACCACCGATTCCAGGTAGAACCAATAGTACAGCCATTGAAATATACTATGATAAACATATTACGCCTGTAACTTTAGGTGCATTGAACAAACATCCTAAGTTAAAAAATCTGTATTTCTTACAAGAAAATGCGAAGCAAGCTATCGCAACCATGAGCCAAACACAGTATGATGCAATTATTGAAATGAGTAACAATGATGGCATCAAAACGCCTTTTGAAACGATTAAGAAAACAGAAATTGATACAGAACATCATGAAGAAGGTATTAAACCTTTCATATTATTAGTAGTAGAACAACGTGAAGAAGGATTGAAAGCAGCAAATAATTTACTACAAAAGACAAATGCTAACCCTGTGATTACGAGTGGGCATCCAGATTTTACGGAAGATATGTTGTATGGTAAGTATTTACCAAATGAAGCTGGTGCATTATATTATCGTGAAGGGTTTATTACACAATTGATGCCTAAAAATGATAAAAGTTACTTAGTCATTGATAACTTTAATAGAATTGATCCTGACATATTTCAGACATATATTAATGTACTTGAAGGGTATGAAGTGACATTACCTAGATATAATAAAGAAGGACAAATGGTTAAGTGGTCAAGAGAAAAAGATTCATTCTACCATTTCAATCCAAACTGGCATATTATTGGCGTAACATATGATCGATTAGAGGATATTAAACGTAAATATTCAAAACAATTTCTTAAATATACAAGAATTGTTAAAGTAAATCATGAATAAATAAAAAGGCTGGAATGCAGAGAACGCCAAGATGAACTATTTTCTATGTTAATCGAATTTGGCTAATCTGAAACAGTTATCATAGTATGGTTATTTTAGTTCTAGTGAGTGGACAATGAATTCGAAAGGAATTCTAGTCCACTTTTTTTATTAGAAATAATATAGATGTAGTCGATTAACTGATATACAACGGCGTCACAATAAAGTTAAACCTTGTCTGTATCACTTTTAGTGTTTAACTTAAGTCAAAACATGGAATATGAATACTAAGAAGTAATGGAAGGTGATAGAAGATGCCAATTATTTATTATGACGGTAATTGTGTGTATTGCTATAACTATTGTATTTGGTTAATACAACATGGACTTCCTAAAAGCTATGAATTTACAACCTTAAAGAGTGAATCAGCACATCATTTATTTGAACAGCATCCAGAAGCATTAAATAAAAACAGCGTTATATTACAACGTGGTCAACATTTAGAATTCAAATCTAATGCTATAGCGAGTCTTATACTTGCAACTACTGATTATAAGTGGTTAGGATTGTTGCTCAAAGTTACGCCACGTCCTATTAGAGATTGGGCTTATAATTTATTTGCTAATAATCGAAATAGAATGTGGAAGACACATTGGCACCAACCTAATGAATATGAAAAAACTTTCTTTATTGACGATAATCGAGATTAATTGATAATTTTTGATTTTAATTGATAATTTCATATACACTAATGATAATAAAATTATTTAAATGATAGTGCAAATTACTTTTCAAATGCAGATGAATGGCTTTTAATATACCATATAAAGGTTTTTAACTTACGCATAAAGTCATCATAAAAAAAGATGAACATATCTATTTACAGATTATAATAATTATAATATAATAATAATTGTAATAAAGAGAAAAAATAGTGATAAACAAGGAGAGAATATAATGAGTCAACAAGATGTAGTAAAAGAATTAAACCAACAAGTTGCGAACTGGACAGTAGCTTATACAAAATTACACAATTTCCATTGGTACGTTAAAGGTCCTAATTTCTTCTCATTACATGAGAAATTTGAAGAGTTATATAACGAAGCAAGTCAATATGTAGATGACTTAGCTGAACGTATTTTAGCAATTGGCGGTAATCCAGTTGGAACATTAAAAGAAAGCTTAGACATTTCAATCGTTGATGAAGCGGGTAAAAATTATTCAGCAGAACAAATGGTAGAAGCATTCTCAAAAGATTTAACAAATATTTCAGAGCAATTAGTTAAATCTATTGAAGTAGCAGGAGAAGCTGGCGATGATGTATCAGAAGATATGTTCATCGGAATGAAAAATTCTGTTGATAAACACAATTGGATGTTCAAATCATATTTAGTTTAATCATAAGGGTGTTATTAA
Organism: Staphylococcus sp. GDY8P57P; assembly: GCF_017892585.1. Taxonomy (NCBI): domain Bacteria; kingdom Bacillati; phylum Bacillota; class Bacilli; order Caryophanales; family Staphylococcaceae; genus Staphylococcus; species Staphylococcus sp. GDY8P57P. Next base: position 16,288 of record NZ_JAESLK010000046.1, read on the forward strand.
GCACATGACTTTCAATATCGTTCATTGAGATAAGACTTACAATGATCTTAGTAGAGTGATTTGAGTCATGTTCTAATCTTTAAATTTAAGGCACTTCGTTAATTTAGTTTGCTAGTACTTACTAAATGATACGAAAGTGCCTTATTTTTTTAAAATATTTCAAAGTAAAATGATATATAAATACAACGTATTGTAAACGAAAAAACCAGTAAATGAATTTATAAAACTCATTTACTGGTTATTTTGTTAGGGATTATTTCCTAACCTCGTTTATTGTTTATTGTTATTCAGCAACTTCTAATGCAATTTCCATCATTTGCGTAAATGAGTTTTGTCTCTCTTCAGCTGTAGTTGCTTCATCTCTAAGAATATGGTCACTAACTGTGAAAATACCTAATGCTTTCTTACCAGCATTAATTGCATTTAAGTATAACCCTGCTGATTCCATTTCAATACCTAAAATTCCCATTTTTTTCCAATTGTCATTGAACGTTGCATCAGCATTATAGAATGTATCTGAAGATAGTACATTACCCACATGACTTACTGCTCCAATTTTATCAGCAACATTTTTAGCTTTAGTAATAAGTTCGAAATCAGCGATTGGGGCAAAGTGGCCAGGAATATTAAATTGGTCTACATAATTAGAGTTAGTAGATGCTGCTTGAGCAATAATCACATCATATAAATTAACATCTTCTTGTAAAGCACCACATGAACCAACACGAATAATAGTGTCAACATCAAAGAAATTATATAATTCATATGAATAAATACCAATACTTGGTATACCCATTCCAGAGCCCATAACTGAAACTTCTTTACCTTTGTAAGTACCTGTATAACCGAACATATTTCTAACTTCGTTAAATTGTTCTACATTTTCTAAAAAGTTATCTGCAATATATTTTGCGCGTAATGGATCGCCAGGCATTAAAACCGTTTTAGCGATTTTCGCTCCATTTGGTTGAATGTGAGGTGTGCCATTTGTCATTAATATCTTCTCCTTATCATGATTGTTAAGATTAAGATAACATTTGTTTAACTTTTTTGCGAATTTTTGTACTATATACATGAGAGGGCTATATTAATATGAAAAGTTAATATTCTAATTTTAAGGAATATTGATTAAATTTAACAACATATTGGAGGAAACTACTATGAATTATGCAAAATTTATTGATCACACTTTATTGAAGCCGGAATCTACACGTCAACAAATTGATAAAATTATTGACGAAGCTAAAGCGTATGATTTCAAATCAATTTGTGTAAATCCTACACACGTTAAATATGCATCAGAAAAGTTAAATGGCTCAGATGTATTAGTTTGTACTGTGATTGGTTTTCCATTAGGAGCAAATACAACTGCTACTAAAATTTTTGAAGCAGAAGATGCGATTAAAAATGGCGCGTCTGAAATTGATATGGTTATCAATATAGGCGCACTTAAAGATGGAAGATATGAAGACGTTCAAAAAGATATTGAAGGCGTAGTTGGCGCAGCTAACGGAAAAACAGTGAAAGTTATTATTGAAACTGTACTTTTAACAGACGATGAAAAAGTGAAAGCAAGTGAACTAGCAAAAGCTGCTGGAGCAGATTTCGTTAAAACATCAACTGGCTTTGCTGGGGGAGGCGCTACACCAGAAGATGTGAAATTGATGAAAGACACTGTGGGAGACGCATTAGAGGTTAAAGCTTCAGGTGGCGTGCGTAATTTAGAAGATTTCAATAAAATGATTGACGCAGGCGCTACTCGTATAGGTGCGAGTGCTGGTGTTCAAATTATTCAAGGCTTAGAGTCAGATTCTGATTATTAATCATGCAATTGATGTAACAGCACACAGATACAACAGCTTATTTTGAGAGGGGTTCAGAATTATGAGAATGGTAGATATTATTGAAAAGAAACGCGATGGCAAATCATTATCTAAAGAGGAAATTGAATTCTTTATCAAAGGTTACACGGAAGGGGACATTCCTGATTATCAAGCTTCTAGTTTAGCGATGGCAATCTTTTTCCAAGATATGAATGAAGAAGAGCGTGCAGCTTTAACTATGGCAATGGTTAATTCAGGTGATGTTATTGATTTATCAAAAATTAATGGTATTAAAGTAGATAAACACTCAACTGGTGGTGTTGGAGATACGACGACGCTAGTGTTGGCACCATTAGTAGCTGCAGTGGGAGTGCCAGTTGCTAAAATGAGTGGCCGTGGTTTAGGACATACGGGCGGTACGATTGATAAATTAGAATCTATTGATGGATTCCATGTTGAAATCTCTGAAGCGGAGTTCATTAAACTTGTTAATGAAGACCAAGTTGCAGTGATTGGACAAACAGGCAATTTAACACCTGCAGACAAGAAACTATACGCACTAAGAGATGTTACAGGAACAGTTAACTCTATTCCTCTAATCGCATCATCTATCATGAGTAAAAAAATTGCCGCGGGTGCTGATGCAATCGTCCTAGATGTTAAAACTGGAAATGGTGCATTCATGAAAACATTAGAAGACGCTGAGGCTTTAGCACATGCTATGGTTAGCATAGGAAATAATGTTGGTAGAAATACAATGGCTATTATTTCAGATATGAGCCAACCACTTGGTCGTGCGATCGGGAATGCTTTAGAATTAAGAGAAGCGATTGATACATTAAATGGTCAAGGACCTGAAGATTTAACTGAACTAGTATTAACATTAGGTTCACAAATGGTCGTACTTGCTGAAAGAGCAAGTACACTTGAAGAGGCGCGTCAATTGCTCAATGAAGCCATTGAAAATGGTTCAGCACTAGATAAATTCAAAACATTTTTAGAAAATCAAGGTGGCGATGCTTCAGTTGTCGATTCACCGGAGTTATTACCGACTGCCCAATATCAAATTGATTATAAAGCAAAATCAAGTGGTGTAGTTTCAGAGCTTATTGCAAATGAAATTGGAGTTGCTTCAATGATGTTAGGTGCGGGAAGACAAACGAAAGAAGATGACATAGATTTAAGTGTTGGCATTGTGTTGAATAAGAAAGTAGGAGACAAAGTCAATGAAGGTGAGTCTTTATTGACGATTCACAGTAATCGTGAAAATGTTGATGATGTCATTAAGAAACTTGACGAAAGTATCGAAATTAAAGCACAAGCAAAAACACCAACATTAATTCATAAAATAATTACAGAGTAGGAGTGTTAAATATGACGACACCATTTAAAAGAGTGCATTTAATTGTCATGGATTCAGTAGGTATTGGTGAAGCACCTGATGCTGCAGCTTTTAATGATGAAGGTTCACACACATTAAAACACACGTTAGAAGGGTTTAACCAATCATTACCTAATTTAGAAAAATTAGGATTAGGTAATATTGAAGATTTACCAGTGGTCAATAAAGTTGAACAACCAGGTGCGTTTTATACTAAATTAAGTGAAGCTTCTGTCGGAAAAGATACGATGACAGGACATTGGGAAATTATGGGACTAAATATCATGCAACCATTTAAAGTTTATCCGAATGGATTTCCTGATGAATTAATTCAAGAGATTGAAGAAATGACAGGTCGAAAAGTTGTGGCAAATAAACCTGCTTCAGGTACTGCAATTATTGATGAATTAGGCGAACATCAAATGAAGACAGGAGATTTAATTGTTTATACTAGTGCAGACCCAGTACTTCAAATTGCTGCACATGAAGATATTATCCCACTTGAAGAATTGTATGATATTTGCGAAAAGGTACGTGAATTAACTAAAGATCCTAAGTACTTAATTGGCCGTGTTATTGCACGCCCATATGTAGGTGAGCCAGGAAACTTTACACGTACGTCTAATCGTCATGATTATGCGCTTAAACCATTTGGTAAAACAGTCATGAACACATTAAAAGATCATGACTATGATGTTATTGCAATTGGTAAAATTAATGACATTTATGACGGTGAAGGTGTAACAGAAGCAATAAGAACTAAAAATAATATGGATGGCATGGATCAACTGATTAATGTCGTTAAAAAAGACTTTAATGGTATCAGCTTCTTGAATTTAGTGGATTTTGATGCATTATATGGTCACCGCAGAGACAAAGACGGTTATGCACAAGCAATTAAAGATTTTGATGAACGCTTACCAGAATTAATTGATAATTTACAAGAAGATGATTTAGTTATTATTACGGCAGATCATGGTAATGATCCAATTGCAGAGGGTACTGACCATACACGAGAATATATTCCAGTGCTGATGTTTAGTCCTAAAATAGATGCATACCATGAATTATCAGGAGATACTACATTTAGTTCAATTGGTGCAACAATCGCGGATAATTTCAATGTTGAATTACCTGAATTTGGTAAGAGCTATTTAAAAGAAATGGGAGTGGATCATTAATGAAAGTATTCCGTTATTTATTAGGTTTAGCGTTTGGAACAGCTGGTGTACTTCATTTTACACATGAACGTTCATTTAGAAATATCGTTCCAGATTATTTACCATTACAAAAAACGGCTGTTTTAGTAACAGGTGTATTTGAGATTTTCTTCGGTATTATGTTGTTATTAAAACGTCCTGCTAATTGGTTAAAAAAAGGTATTAACCTATTCTTATTAGCTGTATTGCCCGCAAATGTTTACATGGCACGTAAAGAATTACCTTTAGGTGATAAACAAGTGCCAAAATGGGCGCTATATTTAAGATTACCATTACAGTTTGTATTAATTGGATTAGTAAAAAAATTATAAAATAATCAGATCAGAGAGCGGGACAAAAATTAAAATAAATTTGTTGTTCCACCCTAGCTAGCTTAGTTCGGAGATTTTCTTCATGAAAATCTCTTAGCTGGGGCTCTGACAGCAAAGATGACGTGGTTTGAAAAAATGCTTGATTTAAACGCATTTTCAAATCAGTCAACTACAGCTAAAAGAAAAAGAGGCTGAGACAAAATAAAATGTCTCAGCCTCTTTTTCTTTTTAAATATTCACTTTATGAACGGGTAATATTATTTACCTTCACCATATATATCAGACCATTCATTACGTTTATCAAGAAATGCTTGTGCGATTTCTTTTGCACCTTCAAGTGAATGGCTTGCAGCCCAGCCACATTGAACTTCGTTACAAGCAGGAACTTCAGTAGCACTTAACACATCATTTAATGTTTTTTCAATGATACTTAATACATCTTCATAATCATCATGATTAATAAATGACACATAAAAACCAGTTTGACAACCCATTGGACTTAAATCTACAACTTTATCAGTATGATTTCTGATGTTCTCAGCCATTAAATGTTCGAGTGAGTGTAACCCAGGCATTTCCATATGTTCTTTATTAGGTTGTTTGAAACGAATATCGTATTTTTTAATCACATCACCATTCAAACCTTCCATTGTACCAGCTAAACGCACGAAAGGTGCTACAACCTTAGTATGATCTAAATTAAAACTTTCAACGTTCATTTTAGTCATCATAAATCCTCCTATAAGCAATAAATTTAATTATTAAGTTAACGATTTGATTGTATCAATTGTTAAAGGTATTTACAATTTTCAAAATTATAGTCCTAATAGTGGACGTGAAATAAAATGAATTGTGAGAAAATTTTGTAAATACATGGAAATTTAATGACAACCATCTTTAAATCCGATAAAATAGGTAATAATTAACTGATGATAAGAAATATAAACGATTGAAGATAGTAGAGAAAACGATTGTCGTAAAAATAAGGGAGTTATGATTTATGAGTAATAAACAAGAAATTTTAGATTATATAGAGAATAATAAATATGATTATGTTGAAATTAGTCATCGAATACATGAACGCCCTGAATTAGGTAATGAGGAGATCTTTGCCTCTAGAACACTCATTGATAAATTGAAAGCCAATGACTTTGAAATAGAAACGGATATTGCTGGGCATGCTACAGGTTTTATAGCCACTTATGATTCTGGGCAAGAAGGTCCTACGATTGGTTATTTAGCAGAATATGATGCACTGCCGGGATTAGGTCACGCCTGTGGCCATAACATTATTGGGACTGCTAGCGTACTTGCAGGTTCAGCATTAAAACAAGTGATAAACCACATTGGGGGAAAGGTTGTTGTGCTTGGTTGTCCAGCTGAAGAAGGTGGGGAGAATGGAAGTGCCAAAGCGTCATATGTTAAAGCTGGCATTATTGATGATATCGACATCGCTTTAATGATTCACCCTGGGAATGAAACCTATCCAACTATTGATACGCTCGCTGTAGATGTATTAGATATAAAATTCTATGGCAAGAGTGCACATGCTTCAGAAAATGCTGATGAAGCTTTAAATGCACTTGATGCGATGATTTCATATTTTAATGGTGTAGCACAATTAAGACAACACATTAAAAAAAGTCAACGCGTACATGGCGTTATTTTAGATGGTGGCAAAGCAGCTAATATTATTCCGGACTTTACACATGCTCGATTCTATACACGTGCAACAACACGTAAAGAATTAGATGTTTTAACTGAAAAGGTTAATCAAATTGCGAGAGGCGCAGCGATTCAAACAGGTTGTGATTATGAATTTGGACCGATACAGAATGGTGTAAATGAATTTATAAAGACGCCTAAATTAGACGCGTTATTTGAGAAATATGCAAATGAGGTAGGTGAAGATGTCAGTCACGACGATTTTGGTTTTGGATCGACAGATACGGGTAATGTCAGTCATATAGTACCTACGATTCACCCTCATGTGAAAATAGGCTCTAGAAATTTAGTTGGTCATACACATAGATTTAGAGAGGCTGCAGCGAGTGTGCATGGTGATCAAGCGTTAATTCATGGTGCTAAAATCATAGCATTAATGGGATTAGAATTAATTGAAAATAAGAGAATGTTTGATGATGTAGTTCAACAGCACTCTCAAATAAAGGGGCAGTCTAGATGACAAAGAACGAAAAAGAACTAAAATTAACTTTAAGTGATTTATATAATGACAATGTTGTGTATAACTCAAGACCATCATATATTTCAAACCCTTGGCTAAAACCTGAGGAACATCAATCGAATTTCTTAACGGGTCGAGAAATGCTTATTGCAGATTCTATGCCGATGATTGTACATGAGGCAAGCATTACTGATAAATTAGTTCAATTATTTGCTCTAGTCGGAAAAAAAGTTCCAACACATACGTATCAATTTAAAAATCGTGAAACATATGAAGCACTGTTAAATCGAATTGTTCATGAAGAAGGTAAAGCGATTTACTTTCAATATATTCATAGTGATGACGTTGTACCGGATGATTGCTACGCTGTTCAGAAAGAAACATTTGTAGCATTAAACAATAAAGCACGTATACCAGAGTGGACGAATCATAAATTTTTGCCAGAGCGTGAAATTGTATCTATTAATGATTTCAAAGCACGTATTAAAGAATGGACATTTCCATTTGTTATTAAACCTGGAGACGATTTGCCAACAGCAGGTGGATATGGTGTCATGATTTGCTATGATGAAGCGGATTTGGCTAAAGCCACACAACGTATATTAGAAGCTAGTGATGCGACAGATAACCTAATTATTGAACAGAAAATTGAAGCGGTTAAGAACTATTGTGTGCAATTCGCTTATTCTGAAGATATTGGTGTGACCTATTTAGGTACTGCACATCAAATTACAGATAAATATGGATTTTATGCAGGAAATGAAAATGTTCATAATGTTCCACAACAAGTAATTGATGCCGGTCGAGAAATAATGGAAAATGGTGTGAAACTTGGTTTCTTTGGTGTAGCTGGTTTCGATTTACTCCTAGATAAGAACGACGATGTTTTTGCTATCGATTTAAACTTTAGACAAAATGGCTCTACAAGCATGCTATTATTACAAGAGGAACTGAATTCGACATATCAAAAATTTTATAGCTACTTCTCTAATGGTGATAATGCGCATTTCTTTAATACTATTTTAAAATATGTTAAACAAGGCGTGTTGTACCCATTGTCTTATTACGATGGAGATTGGTTTGGAAAAAACAAAGTTAATTCTCGCTTTGGTTGTATTTGGAGAGGCGAATCAAAGGAATCTATAGAGAAGATTGAACAATCTTTTTTAGCTGACCTTGAAAAATAATCATATATTAAATATACAATCGTAAGTCGACAAGAAGTGTATTGTTTAAAATGAATATGAGTTATGAACTAGAGTTGCGTAGGCACGCATATTAGCCTTTTCTCAACTCTAGTTTTATTTTAGGTTCAAAACAAGTATGTTTTAAAAGTACTATCTTAAAATCATCATTTTCGATACAGATATTTGACGGCTTAAGTATTGTCATTTACTATTTTAATTGTTACCAAAATAGAAATGGAGGGTTACGCATTGTCTTACAAGAATGAGACTTATTTTAAAGATGTGCTGATTAATGAAACGTTTTATGTTGCTAGCCAAAATAAAAAATTAATCAGAATAAATAGTAATGATCAAAATCATGTCGGTGTTTGGACTCAAGAAGGACAAGCAGAAGCGTATTTAAAGCATTCAGCAATAGACTACGATCGCGTATTAACAATTGATGTGGATACATTCGTTACCTATGAATTGGATGACTTATTTGATGAAAATGATCAAGTTGTTATTAATCAAACAGCTGAAACAGAAGGACAGATTGTTAACGTTGTACAAATGACTGATGAATTAATGTCAGAATTGGATAAAATTCGCATTAAAGAATTTGTGAGAGATGTAGCTAAAGAAGACCAAGTATTCGGCTTAACAAAACAAGGTGAAAGTCACTTCATATTAATCAGTGATGATAAAGAAGAAAAACCTCAAATTATGCCTGTTTGGAGTTTAAAAAATAGAGCGCTTAAAGTTCGAGATGAAGACTTTGAAGAGTGTGAGTTAATCGAAATTGAAGGCAGCGTATTTAGTGATTGGTTAGATAAATTACGTGATAATAATCAAGCTGTTGCCATTGATTTAAAACCTGGTGTAGTTGGAACAGTTGTTTCAGCTCAAAAATTATCAAACGAATTAACGTTTTAATTTGAATTATGTAGTCATTCGTTACTTTTAGTCTTTATATATATTTAGGTATTACATAATTGATTAATTAAATAAAAAGGAAGAGGCTGGGACAAAAATAATATAATGAAGCTATTTTGCAAATTCGCAGTAGCTGACTGAACTGAGAAGGCGCTTAAATCAAGCTTTTCTCAGTTCTAGTCATCCTTGCGGGCGGGGCCCCAACAAAGAGAATTTCACGAAGAAATTCTACAAGCA
>NZ_JAESLK010000047.1:0-2830 GCF_017892585.1 Staphylococcus sp. GDY8P57P
CATTTTCCATGAATAAAAGGATTTTTTATTTTTCTTTTTCCAAATTTGATAGAGTAGTTTGCCATATTCTTGCACCCAACGATAAATCGTCGTATGAGAAACGTTAATGTCACGATCATATAAGATTTCTTGAACTTCACGATAGCTAAGGTTATAACGAAGATAGTAGCCCACGGCTACAATAATCACATCCTGCTGAAATTGCTTTCCTTTAAAATGATTCATCGTCATTCCTCCTGCTATCTTTTTCTATTATTCTACCTTATTTGATAGTAGATTTAAAACTTTGCAACAGAACCGTTGATTTCATAATAATACTCAAGCAGCTCACGGGAATAGGGTTCAATTCGACCGCTGGGCAAAATAAGCATACGGCTAATTCCGATTTGTTCCACAAAGGATGGGTTATGGCTAACGGCAATAATGGTTCCCTCAAACAAATTGAAGTTGCCGCCAATGATTTTCTGCGTTTCTGGGTCAAGGTGGTTGGTCGGCTCGTCCAGTATCAAAAGATTGGCTTTCTGTAATAGGATTTTGCAAAGGGCAACCCTTGCTTTTTCTCCAGGGGACAGCACAGATACTTTCTTGTTTACATCGTCATCATAAAACAGGAAGTTGCTCAGTACGGCTCTGATTTGCCACGGTGTATATCCTTCAGACTCCACATTGTCAATGACCGTTTTGTTTTCATCAAGCTGTTCGAGTTCCTGTGCATAATATGCAATATCAGTTTTCTGGTTAAAGCGAATGCATCCTTCATCTGGACTGAGAATACCCATCATCAATTTCAATAAGGTGGATTTACCGACACCGTTTTCACCCACCACAAGAAATCGTTCTCTTCCGTTAATCTGAAAGGAAAGGTTCTGATAAAGGGTGGGATACCCCGAATAGTGGAAGGTGATATTTTCCACCTCTAAGGGAACTTGTGCCCCTTCACGCTTGGGGCGAATATCCATCTTCACACGCTTGTACAGTCGATTTCTCTTTTGCAGCTCTCCACGCTTTTTATCAAGCCGCAAGGCTCGCTCTTGACCCATTCGTTTGAGGTGATGATTGGTCTGACTGGCTTGTTTTGCTTTTTGTACAAAATCGGAAAGCTCCTTTATTTCTTTTTCCTGCTGTACAATCGCCATTTCACGAATCCGCTGTTCCTCTGCATACTTTTTCTTGTAGATGTAGTAGTCTCCATCATAAACAGATATTTTATGGGTAGCTTTGTTGATGTACATAATTTTGTTGATAATCCGATTTAGAAAATCAATATCATGGCTGATAATCAGTACCGAACCCCTATAATTCTTTAAGTATTTTATAACAAAATCCTTTGTGCTGACATCTAAATGGTTGGTAGGCTCATCCAACAATAGAATTTCCGGTTTTGAATATAGTAGTCTGGCAAATGCCATTTTGGATTTTTGTCCGCCTGAAAGCTCTCTCATCGGACGATGATATAATTCTGCATCAATGCTCATTTTATCTGCAAACTCCAACAGAATTGTTTCTGCCTCATAGAAGTCGAAATACTCCAAGCGTTCTTGCAATGTTCCCATTCGGGCAAGCAGTGCTTCCTGCTCTGCATTGACTGCGGTTTCAAGCTTTTTATAGATTTCTTCCAATTCCTGCTCATACTTTTTAATCGGACGTCCCTCAAAAAGGAAATCCCAAACGGTAATATCCTCATCTTCCAAGACAATTTCCTGTGGGAGATAACCAATACGGGCATTTCCACTGGTCAGTGAACCATTATCAAGTTCAAGTTCTCCCAACAGCAGGCGGAACAAGGTGGTCTTTCCGGCTCCGTTCACGCCGACAATACCGACCTTATCCAAATCTCCGATTTGAAACTCAGCATCCTCATAAATTTCTTCCAACCCAAAGGCTAAATTCATATTTTTACCTTTCATCTTGTATCATTCCTCCATCGTCATACATACTGCAAGCCATCATTTTATGGCTTACAGTTTTCCTTGCTTGATTATCTCCTGTGCGGGGATATATTTTCTTCTCTGATATCATCATTTAAAAAATAAAAGCAGAGGTAGCAATACGTCCCATAGACGTAGCCCTCTGCTTTTTCAGACACTATGCCAATAACATAGATGAAATATAGACAGCAAAAGGCCGTAGACAAAACATTGTCTACGGCCACATATCCAATCATTGAGTTTGCTTATTGAAAGGCAACACAAATAAGGCTCTTAAATCACAAATTTCTGATTTAAATAGCCCTGCCTCTCAAATAAACATTTTATCTGATTGGGCTCCACACAATGCTCTGTCTTATATTGTTGTGTAGAGCCAAAATCAATGCAAAACTTCCCGAATAACACTGTGCTCACCCTCTCTTATTTTATATTTTAATTATAGAGAGCTTGAGTGCATATGTCAATAGCTCATCTAAGCTGCTCACTTTACAGTTTGTTTATAGACCAAGTATTGTACAACTGTAAACTGAATATGTAACGCAAAAGAGGAAACAGAGGGGTAAAATCCTCTGTTTTTCTTTTGCCCTTTTTTAATATGCAGGCAAGCCATAACCATAGACAACGCTACTGCCGATAGGATAGCTATACTCGTTTAATAGGATAGTAAGAAATGCTCATTTTTTTATCCCCAATACTAAAAAGCGAACTACAGGAATCCTTTTAAACAGCTCATAAATTAACGGTGTCAGTATCAGTTCAAGCCCTAAAGCAAGAATATAGATAAATATCATCGGTAAGTTGAGGTAACTGTAAAGCAAGTAGCATACCCACACAACAACAGGATAATGAATAATGTAAATTCCAAAGCTTGCATTTGTCATGTGGTTCTGTTGCAAAGTTTT
>NZ_JAESLK010000048.1:0-1524 GCF_017892585.1 Staphylococcus sp. GDY8P57P
AATTAGCATCATGCTAGCAAGTTAAGCGAACACTGACATGATAAATTAGTGGTTAGCTATATTTTTTTACTTTGCAACAGAACCTTCATTAGTTTATCAAGTCTACGACTAGGAAGAACATCAACCAGTTCACCGGTTTCACCATTGGCACAAATAAAACTCATTTTATCTTCATAGGTGGCATGAGATCTGAATTCATCAACCATTAGAACTTTTGGAAAAGAGCGTGGTTTAAGCGTTTCAGGTAAATGTTTTTCAACAGATTTAAGGACCCTTATAACGGTTGTGAGTGATACATGACATATCTTAGCGATAACGGTCATTGATATTTTTTGAGTTAATAATTCTAGTATTCTAAATGTCATGAATCGACTAATAAAACAATTTTCTTCAACGATAGAACATTGAGTTGTCCAATGTTGATGGCAGTTTTTACAAAAATATCGTTGTTTTTTTAGCTTTAAAATAGTTGGAATATTTTGATATGATTCCAAACGAATTGTCACTTCTTTTTTCCCATTTTTTACAATGGTTTTCTTTTCATCTGCATCGTTCGCATGAGACTGACAATACTTACAGGCCGTAAGCTTAGGTGAGTAGGTACCAGTGATAATTAATGTGTTCACACCTTTGTATTTTCCTTCTTCAACACAAGTTAAATTTAAATCTTTCTTTAATTCGCAACATTTTTTTGATATGATTAGTCATGACATGTCGTCCTTTCTATTTAAGATTTTGGTTGGTACTTTAATTTTACTAGATAGACGACATGCTTTTCTACTTAAATAAACTAAAATAGAACTGATGAATCAAAAAATGATTCATCAGTTCTATAAATTATAGAGCCTGAATTTATCCGCAAAAACAAATTCCGCACCTTAGAATATGATGATAAGCTTGTAAGGAAGATAATCCAGAGCGTTACAGTGTATGAAGACCACTTCGTCATAGTCTTCAAATCTGGCATCGAAATGGAAATATAAAAACCCAAAGTAAATAGCCCATGACTCTACAGTAGAGTTGTGGGTTTTCTTTTGCTTGCTGATTATAATAATATTTTAATAACTATTGTGTTTATCAATCAAATGGTTTACAATATTCTTAGCGTAAACTTGGAGGTGCTGTATGACTACGGCAGAAATGATTAAAGAACTGTGTGAGCAAATGAATATAAGTGTTTCCGAACTTGCTAGACGTATTGGCCAGACTCCACAGAATTTCAATAAAAAATTACAACGAGAAACAGTAACCTTGGATGAGTTGAAGGCCATTGCTGATGTGCTAGGTGTCAAGTTTGTGCAGGCATTTATTTTACCAGATGGAGAAGAAATAAAAATATCTAACGAATAAAGGAGGATGTTTATATGGTAGGTAATGTTATTCAAATAGTAACAGAGAAATTATCATCTTTGCCTTTTATAGAAGGCATGGTTCTGTTGCAAAGTAAAAAAATATAGCTAACCACTAATTTATCATGTCAGTGTTCGCTTAACTTGCTAGCATGATGCTAATTTCGTGGCATGG